>JAEURK010000045.1 GCA_016789175.1 Anaerolineales bacterium | reverse complement strand
GCTGCAACTGCTCGCCGTGACAGCACCCGGCGACAAGATCGGCTACGGCGGTGCCTGGACCGAGGACGGGCGCTGGGTCATCGTGGCCGCCACGATCAACGGCGTGGCCGGCGTGTACGCGGTCGCCAGCGATGGCAGCGGGACGCATGAACGCCTGGACCTCAACGCCGGCGCCGAGCCCGACTTTGTGGGCACCGTCACCGGCCCGATCTGGCGCGTCTACCTCTCCGCTCTGGCCCGGCCCTGAAGCGGCGCGCTACCGGGAGCCTGACATGACCAACGCTCATCCGATTCACCGCTCCTTCCGGATCGTCCTTCGTCTTGTGCTGGCAGCCGGGCTGATCGCAGTCTCGCTGTGGGCCATGCCATCGGCCCGGGTCACCAACGCGCTTGGCTCGAACGATGGCTTCGACCCGGGCGCTGACGGCTTGGTCAACGTTCTGGCGGTCCAGGCGAACGGCAAGATCGTGTCAGGCGGAACCTTCACGACACTGGATGGACAACCGCGCAATCGAATTGGTCGGCTCGCCAACAACACTGCCGCCCTGCAAGCCCTAACCGTGGCCGGCAGCGGCAGCGCGCTTGTTTGGACCCGAGCAGGCTCAAGCCCTGAGGTCGTACGCGTGTCGTTCGAACTCTCGACGGATGGCGTGACCCATTTGCCCCTGGGCTCCGGAACGCGCATCCCGGGCGGCTGGCAGTTGAACGGGCTGGCACTGCCGCTCAACCAGAACATCCTCATCCGGGCGCGCGGGCAGTCGGACGGTGGATCCCTGGTCGAATCGGTGCGCAGCGCGTATCTGCAGGTCACCCGGATCAATCTACCGGTGCTCCTGCGCTAGGCGCTGGAAGGACAGCCATAGACCCAAACGTTTTGTACTCACTTTGAGGCCAAGCCACGTCAATTGATCTTCGCGCGGGTCGAGTGGTTTGACGATCGCCAGAGTTCCGGTACCCAATTACCCGTCCCGACATCGCCGCCTTGCTGACGCTCCTGTGAGCGGGATTGCGCGCGGCCTTGAAGCCAATACAAGAGGGAAGAACATGAAGCCATCAATCCTGGTTGGAAGCCTTGTTGCGTTGTTATTGGCCGCTTGCAGCAGCGGATCGTTGGCGACGCCCGCTCCACCGAATACGTCACCAACGAAGCCCGGCGCGACTCAGGCGCCCACCGGGGCGCCTACGGCAGATTCGACCGACGCCCCGCCGGCCACCGAACCGGCCGGCCAACCCCTCGATGCCCGCGCCGCCATCGGGGCCGCACTGGAAGCGCTCGATCGGAACGGGCCGTATCGCATGGGCATCTTCGCCGCTAGCGATCCCGAGGGGCCGGTGTTCCTCGAGGTCGTGCCGCCGGATCGATCGCATTACATGGCCAGCGTCGAGGGCATCCGCGTCGAGGTGATCAACATCGGCAACACCGCCTATGTGCTTGATCCAGACGGAACCTGGCAGGTCAACACCTCGACGGACTCGGGTTCGGATGCGACCTTGCTCGATCCTGCCTCGCTGGCTGCCTTGACCGACATCCAGGTGTTGCCGCCTGAGACCCTGAACGGCACAGCCACGATTGTCTACGCGTTCGTCGACCCGGCCGAGCCCGGCATCACAGTGACTTTGTGGGTCAGCGTAACCGAGGGCCGGCCGATTCAGATGAAGACAGATTCGTTGGATGACTCCGTGCTGTACGCAATCGCTTACGACGCCAGCATCCGGGTCGAAGCGCCCGCTCCGTGAGCGCTATTGCCCCGTGCCGGTTCAAACACCGCGCTGCTGTGGTGAGGAGGATGATCATGTCTTGGCGCTGTTGCTGTCACCTGTTGGTTTGCCTGACGCTGATAGCCACCGCCTTCGCCACTCAACCGGCGTATGCCTCGGGTCGGCCGTTGGTGGTGGGTGGCACTCTGGTGGTCAATGACTACACCGACGCCGACGCGCGCGACAACTTCCTCAGTCTGCGGGAGGCCATGAGTGTTGTCGCCGGCGTACTCCCAGGACCCTTCACCCTGCCAGAGCGCGTACAAATGCCTGGGTGCACGTTCAACGCCAGCGGGATGATCATCGGCGGCTGCGGCGCGGGCGGCGATACCATCCACTTTGCTCCCGCGCTCACTGAGATTGTGCTCACGTCGAATCTGCCGCCGATCGTCAAGGAGGGACTGACGATCAACGGTGCCGTCAGCGCCGGGAAGATCGTCATCAACGCCAATGCCGTGGTGACCTATGGCTTTCGGGTGAACGCCGATCAGGTCACGCTGACCAACCTGACCATCGTCAACACCAGTGGCAATGGAAATGCAATCCGCCTCGAAAACACCCTCCGGATGGGGCTTCAGATCTACAACAACTATCTCGGGGTGCGTCCCGGGTCCACGTCGTGCAGCGCTGCAGCCGGCATCACATCCCGACCGTATATCGGGATCCTCTTGCTCGGCGGCTCCGGTATGGCAGACTACGGCTACGGGACCGCCTACATCGACAACAATGTGATTGGTTGCGCGCAGAATGATGGGATCGTGGTTCAGGACGCTCCTTACGTATACATCGGTCAGAATCTGTCCGGGGGGTCGGCCGGAAACTGGATCGGCGTGAGCCGCACGGGGGCCGACATCGGCAACGACGGCCGTGGCATTTTCGTGTGCTGTTCAAACTTCGCGACCGCGAACCAGATCCTGGGCAACCACATCGCCTTCAACGCCCTGGATGGGATCCACCTCAATCAGGCCGGCGGGGCCACGGTGAATTACAATGACATCATCGGCAATAGCGGCCCCGGCATCCACGTACTGGACAGCGCTTCCGTCACACTCGCCAACAACACAGCGCATGGGAATAGCGGCCCCGGGATTTGGCTGGATCAGACCAATCCATCGCCGCTTCTGACGCGCGACAACCACATCATCGGCGGCGCGTACTATCAAAACGGGGCTGCCGGAATCAGCGAAAGCCCTTATGCGGCCGCGAACACGTGGTCGCAGATCAGCACGTATGCCAACTTCGGGCTCGGCGTGGACAAGCAGGACAACGGGCTCCCGGACACGCCCGCGGTGACTTTGGATAGCCTCACGCCAGTGGCCCAGGGCGTGCGGGTCGATGGAACCCTGACCACACCCGTTCTGATCGGGAACACCTACCACATCGAGCTCTTTCGGATCGATCCGGACCCGACCGGATACGGCGAGGGCCGCCACTTTATCGGGTCAACGGATGTGACCTGGAACCTCGCCGGCAACAACCACTGGTCGATTGCCAACCCATCCGGTCTGGGGTGCTACACGGCCATCCTGACCGACACCGATCTCGTAGGTGGCACGTCAAGCGAGTTCAGCACCAACCTTGGAACCCGGTGCATCCTGGCTTATCTACCGACTCTCGTCCGCTAACTGAGTTGAGGGTGTCACACTCCACAGAAACGACGCGGCGGACATTCAGGTGCGAAAGTCCTGGCAAGGGCTCAGACTGGACTCTTCGAGGCTTGACGGGTAGAATATCTGTTCTATACTGAACCTACAGGAGGTCGGTATGAGCACCATCCTAAGCAGCCGTCAGGTACAACCCCGTCATCTCAAGCTCCTCTTCTGGGGCGACACCGGCACGCGCAAGACCGAGTCGATCCTGCGCTATTTCCCCAACGTGCTCCTGATCGACACCGAGGGCAACGCCGAGCAATGCGTCGGCCTGCCCGAGATCCCGGAGTTCTTGCTGGCCCGCACCAAGGACATCAACGAGATCATCAAGCTCATCGATGAGGTCTCGGCCGGTCGGCATCGCTTCCCGGACGGGCGGCCGATCCTGACTGTGGCGATCGACTCGATCTCAGTGCTGTGGTCGATCCGCAAAGACACGCGGGCGCTAGTGGCCGAGCAGCGCACCCAGCGTTGGGGCAAGACTGCCGAAGAAGCGACCATGACCCAGCTCGACTGGAGCATGGCCAAGCGCCCGCTGCTGCGGCTCAACACCCGGCTGGCGAACTGCCCGATCAAGTACATGATCTACACGGCGCGCCTGCAGGACAAATACGCTGAGGACCCGCGCCAGAAGGATCGGATATTCAAGGTCGGCGAGGCGCCGGATGCGATCAAGGGGCTGGAGTACGACATGAACCTGGTCTTCCGCATGCGTAATGCGGCCGAAGGGCCCTGGGAGTGCCAGGTGACCAAGGTGCAGGGCGCTCTGGGGCGGGAGTTACCCAGCGGCAAGGTGCTGCGCGCCTTCCCGTCCGAGACCATCCTGAGCTACACCGGACATCTCAGTGGTGAGAGCGGCGCCCTGCAAGACGAAACCCGGTTGGCCGAGGCCGACGCGGCGCGCGAGCTCCCGGCCGAAGCGCCGACCGCGGCAGCGCGCACCGGCCCGCGCGTCTCGAACGAGTTGGATGATTTCTATGCGCAGGCCCGTGAATTGGGGTATGCCGCGTCCGATGGGTCGCCCGACCGCCAGCGCATCCGCGAAGTGCTCAAGACCAACGGCTATCAATCCTTCAACCCGGCCGAGGCGCCGCGGATGTTGAGCGTGTTGCGGCAGGCGCGGGAGCCGGGCTCAACCGAGCCCGCGCGTTAGTGGTGAATCCCAAACGGCCAGAGGGTGCGCCGGTGGCGCGGCCCTCTGACCGTTTTCTGTTCTCCCGAAACGCGTGCTCACAAGGTCATCCGGCCCGTGCGCAGCGCGCTCTCCCAATCGGCGCGATCGTTGCGCGCAGCCTGCCGGGCGGCGGCGTGATGATCGTAGGCTACCAGTCGCAACGCGACAGCCCACTGCCCCGAAGCGTCATCCAGCACGGCGTAACGCGCGTGCGGCGAGCCGGCTTCCACCACATGCAGCTCGGGCGTGTCGCCGGAATAGGCCGGGAGCCCGATACTGCCGGGGTTCACGATCAGGGTGCTCTCATCCACAACGATCGCGCGTTGCCGATGCGTGTGCCCGCAGACCATGAGCGGGGCCGATGCCTCTCCCAGACGCGCCCGGATCTCGGCTGGTGTGGCCAGCCGGGTCCGCCCGGCCTGCACGGTCTCGAGCAGATAGACGAGGTCGCTGGTCGGTGAGCCGTGAAACGCGAGCAGCTCGGGGGTCGGGGTGGCGTGCGCTGGAAGCCGGCGCAGCCAGTTCAGGTGCTCGGGCGTGAGGTGTTCGTACGCGTAGCGATCCGAGGCCCCATGCTGCGCAGGGTCGACGCGCACCAGCTGGCGATCGTGATTGCCGGCGATGTGCAGCCAGTCCTGCTGAACCAGGTAGTCCATCGTCTCCGCCGGCCAGAGCGGGCCGGAGGCGTGGTCGCCGAGGTTGAGCACCCGGTCGACGCCCTGCCCGGCCAGGTCGGCCACGACGGCCTCCAGCGCCGCCAGATTGCCGTGAATATCACTCAACACCGCCCAGCGCGCCATGATTCCCTCCCGTCTAGGTCCGACCCCGAGTCGGGCCGCATCGCGAGTGTAGCGCCGAATCCGGCTCAGTTGGCCAGGATCGGGCTGGGTGTGCCCACGAGCCCCGTTGTCCCGTCCGGACTCTTGCCGCCACTTTCGCGAATGCCTATCTGCGTTGACGGTGCACATCCAAAGTCAGGCGAAAACCGCAGCGGGGTGGGGGGGGGGGGGGGCGCGCCCCCCGGCGGGGTGGGCGGGGGGGTGACCCGCCAGGCCCGGGGGGACGGAGGCGACGAGGGGGACGAGGGGG
>JAEURK010000033.1 GCA_016789175.1 Anaerolineales bacterium | reverse complement strand
GCCGGCGACAGCACGCCGGGCGGCGCGGGCCAGGATTTCGACGCGACCTACTACAGTTACCTCTCGTCCGAGTACATCGTCGCCAACCTCGAAGACTGGTCCCGCACCGGCGACTTCGCCGCCGTGGTCAGTGAGGAGATGGCGGCGGCAGGTGTGGCAGCCACGCCGGCCGAAGTGGCCGGCGCGATCGCGGCCGCGGACAGCGATCGCAGCATCCTGGTGGTGTCTTTCTCGGGAACCGACCGGGAGCGGCTGGTCGCAGTGGCCGAAGCGGCGATCCGCGTGCTCGAGACCCGCAGCGCCAAGTCCCTCGCGCCTTTGGGTGGCGAGAACGCCAGAGTGGTGGCGCTTGATACGCCGAACCCGGGCGCTTCACAGCCGGGGCTGCGTGATCAACTCGAGCCCTTACTCAAGATCGTGCTCGGCCTGGTGCTCGGATTCGGGCTGGCGCTGCTGGCCTGGGCGTTCGACCCCCGTGTGCACGATGACCATGATTTGCGCGGCCTGCGCGTAATGGGTCGAATCCCGGGGAGGTAGTCAGGTAGTCGGCTAGTCAGGATGTGACTACGAGACTACAAGACTAATCCGCATGTCACGGTTAGGTGTCGCTTACGCCAGGGGCCGTTTCCGGCCGGGACCCCTATGCTAGAATGACCGGCGATGTCCGTCACAGAGCTCCTTTCATTACTGCGTCGGCGCGGGTGGATCGTGGTGTTGGCCGCGATTCTGGCTGCGGCCAGCGCCCTGATCTTCAGCCGGCTGCAGCCCACGGTCTATCAATCGACGATCGTGGTCAGCGTCACGCCGTCGCGACCCGACCTGGGCCTGGCCGAGGCGTCGATCCGGCTTCTGCGCAACTATGTTTCGTACATCCACACTCGAACTTTCGCCCAACAGGTGATCGATGCCCGCCAGTTGGATCTGACCCCCGACGACCTGCTCGGCAACGTCACCATCGACAGCGATGAGTCGCGCCTGATCGTGCAGATCGACGTGCGCAACCAGAACGGTGATCTGGCCAACGACATCGCGGCCGCCTGGGCCAATGCCTTTGTCAGCTGGCGGAACGACGAGAACGCCAAGGTGCGGCGCGAGGACCAGGTGGACGCGGCCATCATCGACGCACCCAAGTACGCGCTCTACAGCCCGCGCACCACGATCAACGTCCTGGCCGGCGGCATCCTGGGCGCGCTACTCGGCGCCGTGGTCGTCTTCGTGCTCGAGTATTTCGCAGCTGCCTATGTGCGCACACGGCAAGACCTCGAGCGCGGGTTGGGTCTGCCCGTGCTTGCAGCGCTGCCGACCGGGGCCGAGCGCGGGGCTCAGGCTGCCGAGCGCCGTCGCGTGGACGAGGCGCGTTCGGGCGCGATCCGCTAGACGCGAGAGGACCGTTCGTTGCCATGACCGCTTCATTATTGACACTGACGCAACCGAATTCGCCGGCGGCCGAGGCCTTCCGGACTCTGCGCAGCAACCTGATCTTCGCCAGTCTCGAGCAGCCTTTGCAGACGCTTCTGGTCACGTCGGCCGCAGCCGATGAAGGCAAGAGCGCGGCCCTGGCCAACCTGGCGGTGGTCATGGCTCAGGGCGGTCGGCGCACGATCCTGGTCGATTGCGATCTGCGTAAGCCGCGCCAGCATACGCTTTTCGGCGCGCCCAATCTGACCGGCTTCAGCGACTGGATGGTTGAGCCTGACCCGGCGCCGCCGGCGCTGACCACGATCCCGGGCGTGCCCGGTCTGCAGCTGTTGCCGGCCGGCACCGCCACGGCCAACCCGGCCGACCTGTTGACCTCGCCGCGGATCCGCGAATTGATCACCACGCTCAAGGCTCAGGCCGATTTCGTGCTTTTCGATGCCGCGCCGCTCCTGGCGGTCTCGGATGCGGCTCTGCTGGCTGCCCAGCTCGATGGGGCCGTCCTCGTCGTGACTTCGGGCCAGTCGCGCCGCGACGACGTGCAGCGTGCCAAGGAATTGCTCGAGAAAATCCGGGTGCGCGTGGTCGGCGCGGTCTTGACCAACGCGCCGGCCGAGTAATCGGCTGGTCCGTTTGTCCTCTGGCCGGCCAGTCCAGTAGTCCGGTGGTCCCGTAGTCTGTGATCCAAATCACTGGTAAGGTGTCTCCCGGTATCGTCTGGCCGACTACCTGACTACCCGACCAGCCGACTAGAGGACTAACCTGATGAAGGGTCTGATTCTTTCCGGCGGCAAGGGCACGCGCCTGCGCCCGCTCACCCACACCCGCGCGAAACAACTCATCCCGGTTGCGAACGAGCCGGTGCTCTTTCGCGTCATCCGGGCGATCCGCGACGCCGGCATCACCGAGATCGGCATCGTGGTCGGCGACACCGAGCCCGAGATCCGCGAGGCGGTTGGCGATGGCTCGCGCTGGGGCGTGGCGATCACGTACATCCGCCAGAGCGCGCCGGCCGGGCTGGCGCATGCCGTCAAGGAGTCGCTGCCCTTCATCGGCGACGATCGCTTTGTCATGTTCCTGGGCGACAACGTCATCCAGGGGGGGATCAGCCCGCTGATCCGCCAGTTCGCCGAGAGCAGTTGGAACAGCCAGATCGTGCTCAAGCGGGTGCCGAACCCGAGCTCGTTTGGCGTGGCCGAGCTGAACGCCGACGGCTCGATCAAGCGCCTGATCGAGAAGCCCAAGAACCCGCCGTCGGACCTGGCGCTGGTCGGCATCTACATGTTCGACCAGCATATCCGCGAGGCCGTGCATGCCATCCAGCCCTCAGGGCGGGGCGAGCTCGAGATCACGGACGCGATCCAGTGGCTGGTGACCCAGGGCTACGCCGTGCACCCCTATGTGCACGAGGGTTGGTGGATCGATACCGGCAAGGGCGTCGACATGCTCACGGCCAATGACCATGTGCTCGAAGAGCTCAAACCCACCATCGCCGGCACCGTCGATGCCGCTTCGAGCGTTGACCCGCGCGTAACCGTTGAAGCCGGGGCCGAGATCATCAACAGTATCGTCCGTGGCCCGACGATCATCGGCGAGGGCGCGCGCATCGTCAACAGCTACGTCGGCCCGTTCACGTCGATCTATCATCATGTGGTCATCGAGAACAGCGAGATCGAACACGCCATCGTGCTCGAACATACTCAGATCCTGAACGTGGGCGCGCGCATCCAGGATTCGCTCATCGGTCGCGAGGCGATCGTGCAGCACACCGTCCGGCGACCAGCGACGTTGCAGATGCATCTGGGCGATTACTCGCAGGTCGATTTGCCGTAAAGGCGTCGGCGGCCAGGGCGGGGCGGCCAGGGCGGGGCGGCCACAAGGGCGGGGCGGCCACAAGGGCCGCCCCTACGGGATATCCATATCATGAAAAACATTCTCGTCACCGGCGCGGCCGGTTTCATCGGATCGAACTTCGTCCATCACATGCTGGCGAAGTATCCGGGTTACAAACTTGTGGTGTTTGATAAGCTGACCTATGCGGGTCGGCGCGAGAACCTGAAAGCCGCTGAAGGCAATCCGCGATTTGCGTTTGTGCGCGGCGACATCTGCGATCGCGCAGCTGTGGAGGCCGCCATCCGCGAGCACACCATCGACACGATCGTGCACTTCGCGGCCGAGAGCCATGTGGACCAGTCGATCCACAGCCCGCTGGTCTTCACCGAAGCCAACGTGACCGGCACCCAGGTGCTGCTCGAGGCTGCGCGCCAGAACAAGCTCGAGCGCTTCCACC
>JAEURK010000030.1 GCA_016789175.1 Anaerolineales bacterium | reverse complement strand
GATCTGCCCGCCCAACCGCAGCGCCGATATCGACACCTACAAGGCCGAGCCGTACGTCACGCCCGGCAACATCGATGGCCCGCTGTCGGAGTACTACGGTCGCGGCGGCTGGACCTGGTACACCGGTTCGTCACAATGGCTACACCGGGTCGCCACGCACTGGATCCTGGGCGTCCGACCGCAGGCGGATGGGCTGTTGATCGACCCTTCGATCCCGGCCGAATGGCCCGGCTACACCGTGAAACGAGTCTTTCGCAACGCCGTTTACGAGATCGTCGTCAAGAACCCGGACGGCGTGAGCCGCGGCGTTCGTTCCCTGACCGTGGACGGCCGGGCGCTTTCGGGCCAACTCATCCCGATCTTTGCAGACGGGCAGACACATCGTGTCGAGGTCCTGCTGGGCCGGGCACGCTCCACCCATTAATTCCGAACCGCCGGCGCCGAGGTGCGCCGGCGGTATCGCCAAGGAGGTCGCTATCGACAGTCGCGCATCCGACCGGACACCCAACGTCACGCTTACGGAACAATCAAGAGGAGATGGACAATGAAAGCGTTCACGAAGTGGATCAACCTGGCCATGACGTCCATGGCTCTTACCGGCCTGGTCGCCTGCACGGCTGCGCCGACGGCCACGGTGGCGCCGGCCGCCACCGAAGCCGCAGCTACAGCCGCACCGGAAGCCACAACCGCGCCCGAGCCAACTGCCGAGCCGACGGCTGCGCCCGAGCCCACCGCGGCAATGGAGCCGGTCACCCTCCGCTACGCCAACTGGAATGTCGGCACCGAAGAAGAGAACAACATCCAGCGCCAGCTCGTGGCGGCTTACATCGAGATGCACCCGAACGTCACGATCGAGTTCGTGGACATGTCGGGCGAAGGCGGCTGGGACGCGATCTTAACTGCGTACGCGGCCAAGGGTGAGCTGCCCGACGTCTTCATGGCCAACAACGTGCCGTTGTATGCTCAGAACGGCTGGCTGGCCGATCTGTCGGCCCAGGTCGCCGACGACGCCGATTGGCAGAACGTCCCGCAAATCCTGAAGGACTCGTTCACCTATTCCGACAAGGTGCTCGGCGTCCCGGCGGCGCAGTTCGTGATGGGTTACTTCGTCAACAAGGACCTGTTCGAGGCCGCCAATCTGGACGCGCCCGAGTACGGCTTTGCAGTCGAGGACCTCGAGGCCAATGCCGAGGCCCTGACCGACATCGACAAGGCCGTCCTGGGCCTGGATGAGATGGAGCCGATCATGGGCTGGTACGCCAGCACTCAAGACGAGAACCTGGGCTGGTTCAGCTTCGACGGCACGCACATGAACTACAACTCGGCCGCATTCAAGGACGCCGTCGCCAAGGCCGGCGAGCTGCGGCAATACACCTGGCAGGGCCTGACCGACGAGCAGAAGGCGAACTTCAAGTCCGCCGGCCCGTGGGAAGCCTTCCTGAACCAGGAAGTCGCGGTGCGCTGGGACGGCGGCTGGGTGCTGCCGGACTACGTCCAGAAGGCGACGTTCGACTGGGACTTCATCGGCATCCCGGGCGGCAGCCAGGCGCTCGTGGCCGATGCCATCGTGGTGTCGCAGACCGCGCCTAACATCGATGAGGCCTATCAGTTCGCGAAGTGGATGTCCTTCTCGTCGGAAGCGTATGCCAAGGAAGTCGAACTGGCCGAGGCTGCGGGCTCCGCGCCCAAGATGCCGGTGTCGGTCGACGACGCCTCGCTCGAGCTGTACAAACAGTTCGTCGACAAGCCGGGTGTCAGCGCCGCCCTCGACAACCTGAACGCCAGCGTGGTCGAATCGCTGGCTAAGCTGGTCCCCGGCTACATCAACGCCCGTTGGGAAGGCAAGCCGGGAATCGACATCGGCGAGGACAAGGACGTGAACATGTGGTTCATGTTCAACTTTGCCAACGACGGCAAGTTCAAGTACGAGGACTATGCCGAGCGACTGGAGGAGTTCGCCAACACCACGTTGGATGAAGCCGCGGCCGCTGTCAACAAGTAAGTCGTTTGCACGGTCATTGACCTGACGGAGGAGGCGCCGTGGACGGTCCGCGGCGCCTTCTCCCGACCGAAGCGCGGATCCAGGCCAGAATGGGAAGGGCCAATGAGGCGACGAAAGCTCCTGCGGATCCTGGGGTCTATCCTGTTCGCAGCCACCTTGCTGCCGGTGCCGGCGCGCGCGACCGGCGGCGATTGGCTCGCGCCGATTGACAACCCACTCCTGGTCCAATCGGGCTCCCTGCCCGAGCGCCCCCTGCAGGCCGAGATCACGGCCGATACGTTTGGCCTGGCACTGGCCGACGACTCGGTCAGCCGGGCCTACGCCAAACCCAGCGTCCTGCTTCAGACCGACGATCAGCTGGTCTTCACGGTCACCATCGCCGCGGCCGGGCCGTATACGCTCGCGTTCGATGCCGCCGCCGCAGACATCTTCATGAACCAGCCCGAAGGGCAGCTCGAGGTCGACGGCGCGTTTCCAAGCCTCGACGCCCGGCGGGTCGTTTTCCCGGTCTTCTACAAAAACCGCAGTGACGACTTCCCGCTCGATCGCTATGGCAACGAGGCCCTGCCCCGCCAGGATCACCTCGTGCGCTGGTCGACGGTACCGATGCGTGATCCCGGGTTCAGCGAGGCCTATCCGGCGCGCCTCGAACTTACCGCGGGTGAGCACACCTTTGCCTTCACACTGACCCAGGGCTCGCTTTACGTGGGCAGTCTGTATCTCGACGCCTTCACGCCCTACCCCGCCTATGCCGATTATCGACAGGCACACCCCGGCGCCGAGACCTCCGGTTTGCTGATCGAGATCGAGGCCGAACGCTCTTCCTTCAAAGACGACACCTCGATCCGCCCGGTCAACAGCCGCAGCCTCGAGGTGACGCCGTATGAGACCTACAGCCTGCTGCTCAACACCCTCGGCGGCGAAAGCTGGAAACATTCCGGCAGCACCGTGTACTACGAGTTCGAGGCTCCGGCCGCCGGTTATTACGCGATCACGCTGCGCGCGCTCCAGAATTTCAAGAGCAATTTCACGGTCTTCCGCCGGGTGACCCTCAACGGCGAAGTCCCGTTTGAGGCGCTGAGCGCCGTCCCGTTTGCCTACGGGACAACCTGGTCGAACATCACGCTCGGCGCCGACGCGCCTTACACGTTCTACCTCAAGCAGGGACGCAACGTCCTCGGGATCGAGGCGACCCACGCGCCACACGCTGTGGCCGCCGACCGGATCCAGCAAGCGCTGATCGACATCAACGACCTCTCGCTCGAGATCAAGAAGCTCACGGGAAACCAGGTTGATCCGTTCAAGGAATGGGAGATCTCGGATTACATCCCGGATCTTCGGGAGCGCCTGATCGCCATCGCCGACGGTCTGCGGGCCGACCGGGAGACCGTGCTCGCCACAAACCGCGGCCAGAGCTCGCAAGAGGTGCTGACCTACCAGATGGCGATTGACAGCCTTGACTTTCTGGCAGGCGAGCCCGATAAGGTGCCGAACCGCATGAACCGGCTCTCGGAGGGCTCAGCCTCGGCCGCGCAACTGCTCGGCAAGATCCTGCCTGAGCTGCAAAACCAGCCGCTGGTGCTGGACAAGATCTATATCCACTCGCTCGACACGACCCCGCCCGTGGTCGAGGTGCCGGTCTTCGCCGCCTTGAGCGAGGATCTCAAGCGCTTCGTCTATTCGTTCCAGCCCAATCCGTACCAGACCATCGGGGCCGACGAGGGCGAGATCGAGGTGTGGGTCAACCGGCCGCGCCAGTACGTCGATCTGCTTCAGCTGATGGCCGACCAGTCGTTCACGCCCGAGACCGGGATCCGCGTGAAATTCTCGATCATGCCCGACGAGGCCAAGCTGGTGCTGGCCAACGCGGCCGGGATCCAGCCGGATGTCGCCCTGGGCGTCAGCACCCACGTGCCGTACGAACTCGCCATCCGGAACGCGCTCAAGGATCTGCGTTCATTCGATGACTTCGATTCGTTCATCAAGGTCTACACGCCCGGGTCGTTGCTGAGCTACATCATAAACGACTCGGTTTATGCCATCCCCGAAACCCAGGATTTTTGGGTGACGTTCTATCGCAAAGACATCCTCGACTCGCTCGGGATCCCGGTGCCGCACACCTGGAACGAAGTTATTGAGATCCTGCCGGAGCTGCAACGCTATGGCATGAACTACAACACCCCGCTCTCGAGCGGCAGCGGGTACAAGAACTACCTCTTTACGGCGCCGTACATCTTCAACCAGGGCGCCGATCTCTACAGCGAGAGCGGGTTCGCCACCGGGCTGGAGAGCGACGAAGCCATCGAAGGGATCCAGTTCATGGCCGAGAGCTTCACGCTCTACGGCATGCCGTTGACCACTTCGAGCTTCTACGACAGCTTCCGCTACGGCAGCCTGCCGATCGGCGTGTCGAACGTCGAGACCTACATCAAGTTGATCACCGCTGCGCCCGAGATCGATGGGCTGTGGGCGATCGACCTGTATCCGGCCACGGTGGCGCCCGACGGCGAACTCTATCGCTACGCCACCGGCTCGGCCCAGGCCAGCATCATGTTCGCCGGCACCGATCAACCCGAGGAGTCGTGGGCGTTCATGAAGTGGTGGATGTCGACCGAGACCCAGATCGACTTCCAGCAACAGCTGGTGCTCAACTACGGGCTCGAGTACTTCTGGAACTCGGCCAACCTCGAAGCGTTCGCGTTCTCGACGATCCCGCAAGAACACAAGGACGTCATCCTCGAGCAGTGGCGCTGGCTGCAAGAGCCGGTCAAACTCCCCGGCAGTTACATGCAGGAGCGTGAGCTGAGCAACGCCTGGAACCGGATCGTGTTTGACGGCGTGAACCCGCGGGTGGCGATCGACAGCTCGGTCATCATCATCAACCGCGAGATCACGCGCAAGATGGAAGAGTTCGGGTACCTGAAGGACGGCCAGGTGGTGCGGACGTTCAAGATACCAACGATCGACACCGTCAAGGGATGGATGGAAGCCGATGACAACCCAAACCCGTGAACGGAGCGCCCTCGCCGGGCGGCAACCCCCGGCGGCCCTGCCCGGCGCCCAGCGCGTCAAAGGCTGGATCTACCGAGAAGGCAGCGCCTACGCGTTCCTGTCGATGTACGGGCTGGCCTTCATCGTTTTCATCGTGCTGCCCGTGCTGGCGGCCTTCGGTCTGTCGTTCACGTTCTTCGACACCATCCAGGCCCCGATCTTTACCGGGCTCAAGAACTACATCGTCCTGCTCACGCAGGACGACATCTTCATGCGCTACGTGCTGCCCAACACGATCCAGTTCGCCGTGATCGTCGGGCCGGGCGGCTATGTGCTGGCGTTCATGCTGGCGTGGATGTTGGCGCAGCTGCCGAAGATGCCGCGCACCGTGCTGGCGCTTATCCTGTACTCGCCCTCGATGACCACCGGGGTGGCCATGACCGTGGTCTGGAAGACGATTTTCAGCGGCGACCAGAACGGTTATCTCAACAGCTTTCTGCTCGGGCTCAGCCTGATCCAGGAGCCGGTGCAATGGCTGACGTCGCCGCAGTACCTGATGGCGATCATGATCCTGGTCACGCTCTGGAGCAGCATGGGCGTCGGTTTCCTGGCGATGCTGGCCGGCATCCTCGAGATCAACCCCGAGCTCTACGAGGCGGGCAGCCTGGACGGGATCAGCAACCGCTTCCAGGAGATCATCCACATCACCATCCCCTCGATGCGGCCGCAGATGTTGTTCGGCGCGGTAATGGCGATCGTCGGCACGTTTCAGGCCGGCGCGATCGGTGTGACGCTTTCGGGCGGCAACCCGACGCCGCAGTACGCGGGCCAGTTGATCGTCAATCACATCGAAGACTTCGGCTTTCTGCGCTACGAGATGGGCTATGCCGCGGCCGTTTCGGTCGTGCTGCTGCTGATGGTGTTGGGCTTCTCGCGGCTGGCCAACCGGCTGTTCGCGAGCGAGGAGTAGGAGCGACGATGGCGACCCTTCGCAGCCGGCTATTCAAGGTCAACATCCGCAACAGCGGGATCAACCCGCAGGGCTTCCACCCAAGCCAGATCAAGTTCTACCTGATCCTGGCGCCGCTGGTGGTCTTCATGCTGCTGCCGATGGTGTTCATCTTCTCGCACGCCTTCAAACCGCCGGACGAGCTGTTTGCCTACCCGCCGCGGTTCTTCGTGGTCAATCCGACCTTCAAGAACTTCACCGACCTGTTCGCGAAGATGTCGACCTCGGGCGTGCCGGTCAGCCGCTATCTGTTCAACAGCGTCCTGGTGACGGTCGTCACGGTAGGGGCCTCGATCCTGGTGTCGACCACGGCCGCTTACGCGCTGTCGAAGAAGCGCTTCAAGCTGAAGAGCACGCTCTTCGCGATCAACACTGTAGCCCTGATGTTCGTGCCGATCGCGGTCACGATCCCGCGCTTCCTGATCATCGAGCGGCTGGATCTGCTCAACAACTTCTGGGTCCACATCCTGCCCGGGTTGGCGATGCCGGTCGGGCTGTTCTTGATCAAGCAGTTCATCGACGGCGTGCCCGACGAGGTGGTTGAGGCGGCCCAGATCGACGGCGCCACCGATGTGCAGATCTATTGGGGCATCATCCTGCCCATGATCCTGCCGGCGGTAGCTACGATCGCGATCCTGACCTTCCAGGCGACCTGGAACAACGCCGAGACCTCGACGCTCTACGTCAACAACGAGAGCCTGAAGACCTTTGCGTTCTACGTGACCACGCTCACGGCCACCGCCGCGACGACCGGCGCAAACACGGTCGCCGGCCAGGGCGTGGCCGCCGCCGCGTCGCTGATCATGTTCCTGCCCAATCTCGTGATCTTCGTGCTCCTGCAAAGCCAGGTGATGAGCACGATGTCGCATTCGGGTCTGAAGTAACCGGAGGCCGACCGTGCATCCGAAGGCGATTTGGAAGCGTTTGCGGATCAAGACCTGGCTGGGGCTCTTGGCCGTCGCCGGAGCGCTCGGCGTCGTGCGCGCCCCGGCCCAGGCCGTCTCGCCCTACAACACCTGGGCCCGCGGCCCGGGCGGCTACCTGGTGATGACCCAGGACGCCTACCGGCCGGTCGCCGAGATCGATCTGGCCATCGACGGGGCCGAGGATCTGTTCGTGGCGCCCGACGGGCATGTCTACATCGCCGACACCGGCAACCAGCGCATCGTCAAGCTCAAGGATTTTGAGGTGGTGGCAACCTTCGGCGAAGACGTCCTATCCGGGCCGACCGGGATCTTCGTCGATGCCGCGGGCGTGATGTACATCGCCGACGCGGCGACCGACACAATCGTCATCCTGGATCCGGCCGGCCAGCTGGTCACGCAGTTCGGGCGCCCGGTCGAGCCGCTCTTCGGCAAGGAGCGCGAGTTCCTGCCCCGCAAGCTGGCCGTCAACGCGCGCAAGAACCTGTACATCATCAGCGAGGGTTCAGTCAACGGCATCGTGCAGATGAACACGGCCGGGAACTTCATCGGCTACTTCGGGGCCAACGCTTCGACCATGTCGCTGAAGATGATCCTGCAGCGGCTGTTTCTGACCCAGGAGCAGCTCGACCAGTTCGTCAAGAACGAGGCGGCTTCACCCTCGAACCTGGTGATCGACCGGCAGTCGCTGGTTTATACGGTCACCGAAGGCACCTCCAACTCCGAGAGCATCCGCAAATACACAGTCTCGGGGAAGAACATCTTTCCGAACACCTGGGGATCGACCACCTTCCGCGACATCCACGTCAACGACGCCGGGCTGGTGCTCGCGGTCGATCAATCGGGCGCCATCGCCGAGTACGACCTGAACGGGCAGCTGCTGTTTGTGTTCGGCTCCGGCGACGAGGGCGGCGACCGACTGGGCACGCTCACAAACCCGGTGGCGATCGACGGCCTCGGCGGCGAGGTCTATGTCCTGGACAAAGACAAGAACGCCGTGGTCGTGTACGAATCGACGGCCTTTGCGCGAAAGGTCCACGAGGGCATCCAGCTCTACCTCGAAGGCTATTACGCCGAGGCCAAGCCCTATTTTGAAGAGGTCCTCGATATCAACGGCTCGTTCGTGATGTCGTACCAGGCCATCGCCGATGCGCATTTCAAGGCCGGCGAATACGCCCAGGCTCTGACGGCCTACCGCTACGCTGAGGACCGCAACGGCTACTCGCAGGCGTTTTGGGAATTGCGCAACCAGGTGCTTCAGCGCACTTTGACTCAGGCGTTGGGCTGGTTGTTCGGGCTGTGGATCGTGCTCGAAGTGGGCGGCCGGCTCGACCGCCGGAATCGCTGGTCGGCGCCGGTCACGACCTGGCTGGCGGGTCTGCGGCGCTTCCGGCTGATCGATGACTTCGTGTTCATGTTCCGGTTCATCAAACAGCCGTCCGACAGCTTCTACTACATCAAGACCCGGGAGCGTGGCAGCCTGCGCTTTGCCGGCTTGATCTATGCCTGGGTCCTGGCCCTGCGGGTGCTGACGATCTACGCGACGAGCTTCATCTTCAGCCCGTACGGCACCCTGGCCTACTTCCGGGTCGAAGACGAGATCCTGCCCACTCTGCTGGCGATCGCGCTCTGGAACGCTGCCAACTATCTGGTCTCCACCATCAGCGACGGCGAAGGCCGGGTGCGCGACGTTATCATCGGCAGCGCCTACAGCCTGTTCCCGTACACGCTGTTCGCCCTGCCGATTGCCCTGCTCTCGAATGTGCTCACCCAAAACGAGGTCTTCGTCCACGATTTCTCGCTCAACCTGATGTGGGCCTGGGTCGGGATCATGCTGTTCATCATGGTCAAAGAGATCCACAATTACACGTTCTCGGAGACCGTCCGCAACGTCCTGACCACGTTGTTTACGATGGGCCTGTTCCTGCTGACCGGGTACATCCTGTATGTCCTGTTCAACCAGCTCTACGAGTTCGTCTACGCCATCTTCCAGGAGATCGGGTTACGTGCCTAAGCAACGACGACTCCTCGCGGTCTTGCTCTCCCTGGCCTGCGTCCTGCTGACCGGCGCCCCGCCGCCGGCCGCTGTAGCGGCGCCGGTCGCCATCCGCATCAAAACCAGCCCGGCCCAGCTTGCGCCGTCCTGGGTGGCGGCCGGCTTCGAGCCGGTGGCCGAGAACGCCGCGTTCGCGCTCTCAGTGGATCCAGCAACCCTGGCCTTCGAGCTGCTCGACAAGCGCAGCGGCTATGTCTGGCGGTCCAACCTGGTGGAGGTCACCAAGGACGACAAGCTCAACAAGACCTGGACGGCCTTTGCACAGAGTGGCGTGAGCATCGACTACCTCGACAAGAAGGCGATCAGCAAACGCGCATCGATCACCAACAGCGAGCACACACTGGATTTCCGTCGCGTCAACCAGGGCTTCGAGGCCGACTTGACTTTCACGGAGATCGGGATCGGGCTCACGCTCCGGGTAATGCTTGAGCCCGAAGGTGTGCAGGTCGAGGTGCCGTACGATGGCCTCACGGAAAGCGATCCCGATTTTCGCCTGGGCGTCCTCCACGTTTATCCCTTCCTGGGCGCAACCCGCGAGGACGCCGTCCCCGGGTATATGTTCCTGCCGGACGGCTCGGGCAGCCTGATCCGCTTTGCGGCAACGACCAAGGCCAAGAACATCTTCTACGGCCGCTACTACGGACCCGATCTGGGCATGACCAGCGAGATGCCCTGGGATCCAGACGTCAATCGCGCCCTGCCGATCTCGATCCCGGTTGTGGGCATGGCCCATCGCGAAGGCGAGAACGCCTATCTCGCAGTCGTCGAGGAGGGCGCTCCTTACGGCGAGATCCAGGCCCACCCGGCCGGCGTCACCACCCGGTTCAACTTCATCTACAACGCCTTCATCTACAACGAGAGCTACTTCCAGGCGACCAACCGCTCGGGCGCCGGCGTGACTGTGCTACAGCCGGAGAAGAACCGGTTCGACGTGATGCTGCACTATCGCTTCCTGACGGGCGCCGATGCCGACTATGTCGGGATGGCGCGCAGCTACCAGCGCTACTTGCTTGACCGGGGCAACCTGCCCGATGCCGCCGGCACGGCGGGCGACATCGGGATCCGCCTGGAGTTCCTGGGTGGCGAGAAGGAACGGGTGCTGTTCTGGCACAGGTTTATCGCCATGACCACGGTCGAGCAGATGGCCGCCATCCTGAAGGATCTGGCGCTCCCCAACACCGAGGTCGTGTACTACGGCTGGCAGCCCTACGGCGCGGCCTCGATGCCGCCCGAAGCGCTGAGCGTCGACGGCAACCTCGGCTCGCTCGATCAGTTGCGCGCGCTCGTGCGGGACGTGGCGGCTGCCGGCGGCCGCTTCTCGCTGTATCACGACCCCCAGGCCGCCTTGTTTCACGAGGGCGGCTATTCCCCACGCAACGACCTGGCGCTGTCTGTCACCAACGTCAATCTCTTCGGGTACAACCGCTACAAGGCCTACCTCCTCTTCAATATCGACGCCCTCGAGCGCCGTTACGCGGCGCTCGACCGATCGGTCGCGGAACGGCTCGAGGGGGCCGGGCTGGCGCTCGACCTGTTCGGGAGCGTGGCGTACAGCGACTTCCGCGACAACCATGAACTCAACCGGGTCGACATGATCGCGCGCTACCAGGCGCTTTGGGCGGCCGATCAAACCGGCACGGCTTTCTACCTGCCCAACGACTATGCCTTCCGAGACATGAGCGCTTACTACGACATCCCGTTGAGCGATAACGGTTACCTGTTCACAAGCGAGGCCGTGCCCTTCCTGCAGATCGTGCTGGCCGGGCACGTGCCGACCTATGGCCCGGCCCTCAACTTCTCGTCCAATGTGCAGGAGGATCTCTTGCGCCAGGCCGATTACGGCGTGTACCCGGCCTACTTCCTGACCCAGGATGTGACAGCCAAGATCCTCAACACCAGCTCGAGTTGGATCTATACCTCTTCGTATGCGCAGTGGTCGGATGAGGTTCGGGCAGCCTACTCCTGGCTCAATGACCGACTCGGGCCCGTCAGGGGCGAACCGATCGTCGCGCGGCGCGGGCTGGCGCCCGACGTCGTCGCCACGATTTATGCCAACGGCAGCCAGATCGTCGTGAACTACGGCGATAGCGCCTATCAGGCCGGCGGCGTGAAAGTCGGACCTCGGGATGCCGTGCTCGTGGAGAAGCACCCGTGACGCAAACCTCGTCCCTCAAGCGCGGTGAGATGCGGCACAGCACGCGCGAGGCGCTCACCGGTTACGGCTTCGTCGCGATCTGGATCATCGGCTTTGCGATCTTCACCTTCGCGCCGCTGGTCCAAACCTTCATCTACAGCCTCAACCAGGTCACCATCGAATCAACCGGGGTGTCGACCGAATACGTGGACTGGGCCAACTACTCGCGGGCCCTCTTTACCGACCCGACCTTCGTGGAGCTCTTAATCGGATACGCCATCGAGACGTCGGTTTCGCTGCCGATCATCTTGATCTTCTCGATGATCATCGCTCTCTTCTTGAACCTCGACTTCAAGGGGAAAGGGCTGTTTCGCACCATCTTCTTCCTGCCGGTGGTGATCACCAGCGGCCCGGTCATCCGAGAACTGACCGAGCAAGGGGCGACCTCGACCGCCGGCCTGGCGCAGGTCGCGGCCGTCGCCGATTTCCTGGCCGAACTGCCGCGCTCGGTGCGCAGCCCGGTCGAGTACCTGCTGACGTCCTTCATCTTGATCCTGTGGTTTTCGGGCGTGCAGATCCTGATCTATCTCTCGAGCCTGCAGAAGGTCGACAAGAGCCTGTACGAGGCGGCCGCGATCGACGGCGCCTCGGCCTGGGAGTCGTTCTGGAAGATCACGTTGCCGTCGCTGACGCCGACCACGCTCGTGATCGCAATCTACACGGTCATCACGCTCTCGCACTTTTCCGAGAACAAGGTGCTCAAGTACATCTATGACCAGACCTACGCGGTCGAGGGCGGCATCGGCTATGCCAGCGCGATGTCGTTCGTGTATTTCGGTGTGCTGGTGGTGCTGCTGGTAGTTGTGTACCTGTTCTTGAACTTTCAATCGCGACGGGCGGGCAAGTAAGGGGCGCTACGGCCATGAACCGTGATTTGCGGGCTTATTGGACAAGTGTACTGTTCGGCAATCGCACGAGCTACGGCGTGGTCTTCACGGTCGTGCTGTACGCGTTGCTGATCGCCATCGGGTTCGTCTATCTCTATCCACTGCTGTTCATGTTCGTGACCAGCCTCAAGACGCCCGACGACTTGCTCAACCCGATGGTGCAGTGGATCCCGACCGAGTTCTATCCAGGCAATTACGAGAAGGCCCTGCGAGTGCTCGACTATCCTGCCAAGCTCCTGGCCTCGATCACGGTGGCCGCGGTGCCCTCCGTGATTCAGACGGCTGTGTGCTCGGTCATCGGCTACGGCCTGGCGCGGTACAACTTCCCGGGCAAGAACCTGATGATCGGTCTGGTGCTGGCGACGTTCATCATCCCCGCCCAGAGCACGGTCATCCCGCAGATGCTGACGTTCAAGGATTTGGGCCTGCTGGGCAATCTCTCGTCGCTCGTCCTGCCCGCCCTGGCCGGCCAGGGTTTCAATAGCGCGATCTTCATCCTGATCTTCTATCAGACCTTCCTGGCGCTCCCGAAAGTGCTTGAGGAAGCGGCCCGGCTGGACGGCGCCTCGGATCTCAAGATCTTCCTGACAGTCGGTCTGCCCGCAGCCGCGCCGTCCTACATCGTGGCGATCATCTTCTCGGTCGTGTGGTACTGGAACGAGACGTACCTGACCGTGATCTTCCTCGAAGGCGGGATCCAGACCCTGCCGATGCAACTCTCCAAGTTCGTCCAGGCCTACGAGAACCTCTACCCGCCGGGCACGGTCAACGTGCTGGATCGGCTCAACGAGG
The DNA here is from genome assembly GCA_016789175.1 of Anaerolineales bacterium. Taxonomy (GTDB): domain Bacteria; phylum Chloroflexota; class Anaerolineae; order Anaerolineales; family UBA6663; genus UBA6663. Next base: position 11,940 of record JAEURK010000030.1, on the reverse strand, counting down.
CTGTCAAGCTGGCCGGGACGTTCCTGAACATCCTGCCTTTGCTGGTCATGTACTTCGTGATGCAACGCTGGTTCGTCGAGTCGGTGGAGAGGACTGGTATCACCGGTGAATAAACTTCTAGCGGCCGGTCTGGCTGCGACGCTCGTTCTGGCCGGGTGTGCGACGCCGACGCCGGCGCCGACCAGCGTGCCCACCGCGCCGCCGACCGCCACAGAGCCGCCGACCGCGCCCGCGACCGCGGCCGCGACCTCGACCGCGACCTCGACCGCGACCTCGACCGCGGCCCCGACGCCGACGATGATGCCACCCGATATCGAGGACGTCATAGCGGCCGAGATGCGTGGGTCGTTCGACTTCTTTTGGGAACAGGCCAACACCGACGAGGCGAGCCCCGGCTATGGCTTGATCCGCGATCGCTATCCCGGCTCCGAGGGCATCGCCAGCATCGCCTCAGTCGGCTTCGGTCTGACGGCCTACGCCATCGGGGTCGAAAAGGGTTACATCACGCGCGAGGAGGGCTATGACCGGGCCAGTCGCACGCTCGACACCTTGTTGGCGCTCGACCGGGAGGAAGGTTTCTTCTATCACTTCCTCGATCTGCAGACCGGCCGTCGCGCCTGGAGCAGCGAGGTCTCATCGATCGACACCGCCATCCTGCTGATGGGCGTACTCTCGGTCGGAGCGTACTTCGGCGAAGACGTGGCGCCCAAGGCTCAGGCGATCTACGACGGCGTCAACTTCCCGTGGTTCCTGGACGAGGAGCGCCAGATGTTCTACATGGCCTATCGGCCCGAGAAAGGTTTTGAGGGCCACTGGGATTTCTATGCCGAGCAACTGATGCTGTACGTGCTGGCGGCCGGGTCGACCACCCACCCGACCGACGAGCGGCCGTACTATGCTTTCACCCGCCACGAGGCGCAGTTCCGCGACGGCCAGCCCTTCATCCACTCCTGGTTCGGTTCGATCTTCACCTACCAGTTCAGTCATGCCTGGATCGACTTCCGGGGCTACACGGATCGCGAGGGGGTCGACTGGTTCGACAACTCAGTCGCAGCGACGTTGAGCCAATACGCGTTTGCCGAGTACATGGATGCGAAGTACGAAACCCTGGGCGCCAACGCCTGGGGGCTTTCGGCCTCCGACGGCCCCGGGGGATACAACGGGCTGTACGGCGCGCCGCCGTCAGGGTTCGACAACCGGCAGCATAAGATCGACGACACGATCCCGCCCTACGGCGCGATCGGCTCGATCCTCTTCGCCCCCGAGCAGGCACGCCAGGCATTGCTGTACTATGCTTCGCTCCCGGAGCTTCAGGGGCGTTATGGATTTCGAGACGCCTTCAACCTGACCGAGGGCTGGTACGCCCCGGACGTCATCGGGATCGACAAGGGCATCTCGTTGTTGATGCTGGCCAACGCCGAGAATGACAGCGTATACCAGTTCTTCATGCAAAACGAACAGGTGTTGAGGGGATTGGAACGCCTGCAGATCCGTATGGGCGATTAGGAGCGCGATTCAATGACGACCATCAAAGACGTGGCCAAGCGAGCCAAGGCCAGCATCACGGCCGTATCCTACGCCCTCAACGGCACTGGCACGATCAGCGCCGCGACCCGGAAACGCGTGCTCGAGGCCGCCGAGGAGCTGAATTACCACCCCAACGCCTTTGCCCGCAACCTCAAGAAGCAGCGCACGCGCACGATCGGGGTCTTTATCACGCGCTTCGGCGGTTCGTTCTATGAAGAGATCCTGGAGGGCATTCACGAGGCGGTTCTCAAGACCGATTACGAACTGCTCGTGTGCCCCGAAAGCCGCAACGTCCGCAAAATCCTGACCCAACGCCAGGTGGACGGGGCCATCATCTTCGACACCAAGATCCGGAGCGACGTCCTCCTCAAATTGGCCTCCAATCGGTTTCCGATCGTCGTGCTGGATCGCTATCTGGAGGCCGAGTATCTTCTGCCGCTTCTGCTCGACAACGAGCAGGGTGTCCAGGAGGCGTTTCAGCATCTGTACGCGCAGGGGGCGCGCAAGATCTTCTATATCTCTGGGGCGGATTCCTTTGACAACACCGAGCGCACGGCAGCGTTCATCGCTGAGGCCGAGCGCCACAGCGTGGTGGTCAAGACCTTCGACGGGAATTTCACGGAACAATCAGGCTACGATATCGCGCGCGCGATCATCGCCGGGCGAGACAAGCCGGAGGCCGTCTTCTGCGCTAACGACCAGATGGCGATCGGTTTCCTGCAGGCCATGCGCGAGTGCGGTGTGCGGGCGCCAGAGGACATCGCCGTGGTCGGCTTCGACGACATTCGGCTCTCGCGCTACATCCACCCGACCCTGTCAACGATCGGGGCGTCCCGCCATTCATGGGGCTCGGAGGCCGCCAATCGTCTGATCGGCTTCCTTGAGCGTGAGGAGCCGCTGTTGCCCGTGCGCCTCCCTACCCGGCTGATCAGGCGCGAGTCGTCGACCAAAGAGGTTGTCCCTCAACCCGCCGTCTGACGCCGGCGGCGCCCGCCCTATGGGCTCCAGACAAAGGCCCGCACCGCGCTGGCCGGCCCGGCCGGGATGTAGACCGGATCTTGCCCCTCGGCCACGGGCTGCGCCCGCACGGCCACCACCGACCAGTTGAAGAGGTGGGGCCGTTGATCGCCCGGCGCCAACTCCGCCGGGACGATGAAGGCCGGCTCAGCCACGACGAATGTCAGGCGGCGCCCGCACATACAGGTCACGTCTTCGACGATCACCTGATACGCCTCTGCCGCCAGTGGCTCGCTCACCGGAGCCCAACGCAGCGTGATGAGATCGGCGGCCGCGAAGACCTGTCCGTCAGCCGGCTCCGCGATCACGGGGGCAGGCAGCGGCGGCAAAGCCGAGGGCGTGGCCGTCGGGCCGCCGGACTGGAACGCCGGGACCGGGATCAGCAAGTTCTGGCCCACCGTCACGACATTGGCGTTCGTCAGGTTATTAAGCGTGAGGACATCCTGGATTCCGGCGCCGTAGAAGCGCGCAATCCCGCCCAGGGTCTCGCCGGCCTTGACGGTGTGGGTAATGACGGCCGGCGTCGGGCTGGGCTCGGGAGTCGCCGGCGTGACGGTCGGCGTGACAGTCGGTGCCGGTGTGACCGTTTCCGTCGGAAGGGCCACCACAGCCTGGATGGTCGGTGTCGGCGCCGGCTTTGGGCCGACCACCGGCCAGAGCGCGACGGCGCCGATCCCCACCACAACCAGGAGGCCGACAAAGGCCCACAACAGACCGGTGGCCGAACGGGCACGTGCCTGGGGCGCCGCAGCGCGGTCGCCAACGACTGTGAGATCCGCCCCACACGAGGGACACTTCAGGTCGCCGGGGCCCACTTTGGACCCGCACACGCTGCAGAGACGTCTTCCGGATTGCATAGCCGGGAGGATATCACAGGCTGAAACGCAGTAGAATTGAGGTTCTGGGCAACAAAGTCCGGTTCCAGGCTGCTCGGCCAGGCCTGGAGAGCGATCGTCGTCAACTCACGTAACGACCCAGCCGGCAGGGTAGGGGCGCGCCGACGGGTGCCCGGTCGATCGGGGCAGCGCCACGCCCCCTCGACACCCTGTCAACGCCAACACTTACGCCGGCTGGTTGAGCCGTTACGAATTCACCCAAGGAGCACCAATGTCCAACCCTAAGAAGGCCCTGCGGCAGGCTGCCGGCCAGCAGGCGGCCTACCTGCAGGAATACCAGGAGTATCTGCGAATTCCGAGCGTGTCGACGTTGTCGGAGCACAAGGCCGATATCGAGCGCTGCGCCGAGTGGGTCGCCGCCCAGATGCGCGGGATGGGCCTGATCAACGTCCAAATCCTGCCGACGGCCGGACACCCCGTGGTCTTCGGTGAGTGGCTGCAGGCGGCCGATAAACCGACCGTCTTGATGTACGGGCACTACGACGTGCAGCCGGTCGACCCGCTCAACGAATGGCACAGCGGGCCGTTCGAGCCCTCCATCCGGGGCGACTACCTCTACGCCCGCGGCGCGTCTGATATGAAAGGTCAGGGCCACGCCTTCTTGAAGGCCCTGGAAGCCTTGCTCCAGAACGGCGAGCTCGGCGTCAACGTCAAAGTCTTCTTCGAAGGCGAAGAGGAGATCGGTTCGCCCAGCCTGCCGACCTTCATCGCCGAGCACAAAGAACTGCTCAAGAGCGATGTGGTGCTGAACTGCGACAGCGGGATCATGGGCATCAACCAGCCCTCGATGGTCTACGGCCTGCGCGGCCTGGCCTATTTCGAACTCTGGGTCCACACCGCCTCGCAGGACCTGCACTCGGGCACCTTCGGCGGCTCGATCTACAACCCGGCCCAGGCCCTGGCGGACCTGATTGCGGGCATGCACGACAAGAAGGGCCGGATCACCCTGCCCGGCTTTTACGAGAAGGTTCGCAAGCTGAGCGGCAAGGAACGGCGCCAGCTCGCCAAGCTGCCGTACGACGAGCCGACCTGGCTCGGCATCACCGGCGCGCCTGGGCTGCATGGCGAGAAAGGCTTTTCGACAGTCGAGCGCGTTGGCGCACGCCCGACCCTGGAAGTCAACGGCCTGCTCTCGGGCTTCACGGGCGAGGGCTCAAAGACCGTGCTTCCGGCCAAAGCCATGGCCAAGCTCTCCATGCGCCTGATCCCAGACCAGGACCCCGATGAGGTCGAGCAGCAGTTACGCCAGTACCTGGCCGCTAACGCACCCAGCACGATCCGCTGGGAGCTCAAGGCCCTGGCGGGTTCGAAGGGCGCACTCACCCCAACCGACACGATCTGGATGAAGGCAGCCGGCAAGGCGCTCAAGCAGACCTTTGACGTCAAGCCGGTCTTCGAGCTGGGCGGCGGGAGCGTGCCGATCGTGATCATGCTCAAGGAACTGCTGGGCGTCGACTCGGTCATGCTCGGCTTCGGCATGCGCGACGACAACATTCACGGCCCGAACGAGCACCAGCACCTTCCCACGTATTTCAAGGGCATCGAGACGTACATCCGGTTCCTGGCGAACCTCGATTAATCCGCCAAAGAGCGAGGAGCGAGGGGCGACACGCTGACGCGTGGTCGCCCTTCGCCCCGCGCTCACCGTCCCCCATCCGGGCCATCCCGAAAATAGCACGCTCATGCGTGGTAATACCAGCCCAACTTGGTTATAATATTTCGTCGGCTCAAGAAGGGTGCACATGGCAACGACTACCCCCACAAAATCCAAACGGGCGGCCACTGAAAACGCCGCCACCCCCCTTAGCAACGAAGAATTGCTCCGTCTCTACAAACAGATGGTCGAGATTCGGCTCTTTGAAGAGAAGTGCGAAGAACTCTATCAAAAGGGCAAAATCGGCGGCTTCATGCACCTGTACATCGGGCAGGAAGCGACTGGCGTCGGCACGATCGCGGCGCGGCGGCCGGATGACAACATCATCACCGGCTATCGTGACCACGGCGCCGCGCTGGCGTGCGGCATGTCGGCCCGGGTGGCGATGGCCGAAATGATGGGCCGCGTGGATGGCTGCTCGAAGGGCAAGGGCGGCTCGATGCACCTGGCCGACATCAACCTCAAATTCTGGGGCGGCCACGCCATCGTCGGCGCCCAGATCGCGCTCGGCACCGGGCTGGCCTGGGCTGAACAGTACAAGAAGACCGGTGCCGTCACCCTGGCTTATTTCGGCGACGGCGCCAGCAACATCGGCTATTTCCACGAATCGCTCAACCTGGCCAAGGTGTGGAATCTGCCGATCGTCTATATCTGCGAGAACAACAAGTACGGCATGTGGACGCCGGTCGAAAAGGTCTCGGCCACCACCTCCATGGCGCACAAGGCCGTCAGCTACGACATCCCCAGCGACATCGCCGACGGCATGGACCTGCTGGACGTGTACGCCAAGACCCAAAAGGCGATCGAGCACTGCCGCAACGGCAACGGCCCGTATTTCCTCGAGATCGTCACCTACCGCTACCGCGGCCACTCGATGGGCGATCAACGCGCCTACCGCACGGCCGAGGAGATCAAGAAGTGGCAGGCCGACGACCCGATCGGCAAGTTCGAGGACGTGCTCCTCAAGGCCGGCATCGACCCGACCGCGATCGACGCGGTCGACGACGAGGTCAAGGCCATGATCGAGGACGCCGTCGCTTTCGCTGACGCCTCGCCCTTCCCGGCCCTGGACGAGATTTATACGGACATCACTATTGAGTGAGTGGGCACCCGATGATTGGGCGATTGCCAATCATCCAAACCCTCCATCACCCAATTACCCACTATGACAACTCTGACTATCGCCAAAACGATCGCGACCGCACTGGCCGAAGAGATGGAGCGCGATCGCAACATCGTCGTGCTCGGTGAGGAAGTCGCCGCTTTCGGCGGCACGTACGGCGCCACCCAGGGCCTGCTCGACCGGTTCGGCCCGGACCGGGTCAAAGATACGCCGATCAGCGAAGGCATCATCGCCGGCGCGGCCGTCGGCGCCGCCATGAACGGTTTGCGGCCGGTGGCCGAGATCATGGGCATCAACTTCGCCTTCCTGGCGATGGACATGATCGTCAATCACGCCGCCAAGGTGCACTCGATGTTCGGCGGCCAGTTCCGGTGCCCGATGGTGTTGCGCACGACCTCGGGTGGTGGGCGCCAGCTGGGTTCCACCCACTCCCAGACGGTCGAGCACCTCTACGCGCACTTCCCGGGTCTCAAGGTCGTGTCGCCCAGCAACGCCCGCGACATGAAGGGCTTGCTCAAGGCCGCCATCCGCACCGACGACCCCGTCATGTTCGTCGAACAGGCGACCATGTACTCCGAGAAGGGCGACGTTCCCGACGACGTCGATTTCCTCCTGCCGATCGGCAAGAGCGAGGTCAAGCGCGAGGGCCGACATTGCACGGTCGTGGCCTATTCCAAGATGGTCGGCGTCTCGCTCAAGGCCGCGGCTGAACTGGCCAAGGACGGGATCGAGTGCACGGTCATCGATCTGCGCACACTGCGCCCGCTCGACATGGACCCGATCGTCGACTCCTTCAAGCAGACCAACCACTGCGTCACGGTCGAGGAGAGCTGGGCCATGTACGGCGTCGGGGCCGAGGTTGCCGCGCGCCTGTACGAAACCTGCCTCGATTACGTCGACGCCCCCATCAAGCGCGTTGCCACCAAAGACGTGCCGTTGGCCTACTCCGGCCCGCTCGAGCGCTACGCGCTTCCGAGCGTCGATGACGTCGTCAAGGCGGTTCGAGAAACAGTCAATTAGTCAGATAGTCAAGTAGTCGGATAGTCAAATCGTCGACTACCCGACTGCGGACTACTCGACAACAGGACTACATAGCATGGCTGAAATTGTTCCCATGCCCAAGTTGGGCTTCGACATGGCCGAGGGCACGTTGCTCCGCCGGATCAAACAGGTCGGCGAGGCGGTGCAAAAGGGCGATATCATCGCCGAGGTCGAGACCGATAAAGCCACCATCGAGGTCGAGGCCTATCTGGGTGGCGTGATCAAAGGCTGGGTGATCGACGAGGGGAAGACGGTGCCCGTGGGCTCGCCGATGGTCGTCATCGGCGCCGCCGACGAGGCCGTCGATCTGGCGGCGCTGGGCGGCGGTCCATCTGCGGCCGCCAAAGCGCCTGCTGCACCGGCCCCGGCGGCCAACGGCGCGCCCTCGGCCGGTAAAGCGGCGGACCCGGCTGCGGTGTCCACCCCCGTGGCCGCGACGACCGAGACCGGGCGCGTCATCGCCTCTCCGGTCGCGCGCAAACTCGCGGCCGATGCCGGCATCGCGATCAGCCAGATCGTGGGCACCGGCCCCGGCGGGCGCGTGGTCAAGCGCGACGTCGAAGCCGTGGTGGCCTCGGGCGTCAAGCCGGTCGCGGCGCCCGTCAACAAGCCCAGCGTGGCGGCGCCGGTTGCGCCGGCGATCGCGCCGGTCGCGGTACAGGCCGAAGACCAGGTGGTGCCGCTGACGAAATTGCGCACCATCATCGCGCGGCGCATGCATGAGAGCACCAGCACCGTCCCCGCCATCTACCTGACGATCGAGGTGGACATGGCCGCGGCGCTCAACCTCCGCAAACAGATCAACGGCCTGGTGGCCGACGATCGCAAGGCTTCGGTCAACGACCTGGTGCTCAAGGCTTCGGCCCTGGCGCTGCGCCAGTTTCCGAACCTGAACAGCTCGTTCGGCGGCGACCAGATCGTGCGCCATGGGCATGTCAATGTCGGTTTCGCGGTCGCCATGGAGGCGGGCCTGCTGACGGTCGTCACCCGCGACACCGACGCCAAATCGGTCAGTCAGATCGCGGCCGAGACCAAGCCCATGATCGCGCGCGCGCGGGACGGCAAGGTGCAGCCGGCTGACATCGAGGGCTCGACCTTTACCGTCTCGAACCTCGGAATGTTCGATATCGAGCATTTCACAGCGATCATCAACCTGCCCGAAGCCGCGATCCTGGCCGTCGGCGCCACCAAGGACGTGCCGGTGGTCAAGGACGGCCAGATCACCATCGGCAGCCGCATGAAGATGACGGTCGCGGCCGATCACCGCGTGACCGATGGCGCCGAGGTGGCGCAGTTCCTGCAGGCGATCCGCAAGAACCTGGAAGAGCCGCTGCGTCTCATGTTGTGACGGGCACGCCCCAGTGGAAGACGGAGGCCGACGATGTCGCACACGATCCTGATCGCGGACGACGAGCCGGATACACTCGATCTGCTTGAAATCACGCTCGGCCGCGCCGGGTATCGCGTTTTGCGCGCCTCACACGGCCGGGAAGCGCTCGACGTCGCTCGGCGCGAGCAGCCCGATCTGCTGCTGCTCGACGTGATGATGCCGCAGCTGAGCGGCCTGGATGTGCTCAAGGCTCTGCGGGCTGAGGGCTCGGCCCCGCCCGTAATCCTGTTTTCGGCGCGCGGGCGGGCCGACGACCTGGCCGCCGGGATCGAAGCGGGCGCCGTCCAGTATCTGGTTAAGCCCACCTCACGCGATCGACTGCTCGAGGCGGTGCGCTCCGCACTGACCGAGCTTTCGCCGCGGCCGGATGGCCCCGTGACAGCCTCGGACTGAGCGCGCTCGATCCGGGCGCATTGACGAAGAGCATGCGTTTCGCCGGAGTTCGGCAGTGACGCCGCCCCCGTTGGCACGTAGAATGAGGGTGACGGCCCAAGCACTCGACAATGGTTCCGCACAAGCGGGGTGGCCCACGGGCCGGGGCAAAACCTCGGCCCGTGGGCCGCTTCGCTTGTCCCCCCTCAGGAGGCGGCCATGACCACCGACGTAAGGACGGACCTGCGCACGCTCGAGCGTATGCTCGAGGATCTTGAGCCCTACCTGCTCTCCAACACCACCTTTTGGCCCCTGGGCGGCGCCGGGCTGCCCCAACTGAGCCTCGGCCTGTATCTGCTGGTCGCGCTCAGGCTGACCCACGTCAAAGAAGCACGCGCGACCCTGGCGGCCACCGAACGGCTGCTCGCGGACTGGCACACGGCCGCCGCCCGCAAAGCCGAGCATGAGTTACCTCAGCGAGTCCGCTTATGGCGCGACCATCTGGCTGACCTGGAGATCGGCACGGGGCGAGCACCCTTCGCGAGCGACGTGACCCAACGCGTGATCATCGACCTGCTGATCGAGCGTTTTCCCGAACTGACCCACAGCGTGGGCGGGCTCGAGCTGCGCGGCCTCGATGCCCAACTGCGCGCGATCTGGCGCGACGGCGAGCCCCTTTGGCCGGATGCAGCCGATCTCTTCCCGAAGCCGCGCTTCTGGTACCTCTACGGCGCTCCCGAAGCCGCCGCCCACCACAAGCGCTGATGCGCACGATCCTGCTCACCAATGCCCGGATCTATCCACTGAGCCGGCCGGCCGCTGAGCAGCCGGCCGAAGCTCTGGCCGTCATGGACGGCCGGGTCCTGGCCGTTGGGTCCGAAACCGAGTGCCGCGCAGCCGCCGCTCAGCCCGACGTGGTCGACTGCGGCGGGCGGGCCGTCATCCCGGGCCTGATCGATGCCCACATGCATATGGAACTGACGGCACTGGCCCGGCGCGCCGTCGCGGCCGAGACACCCACACTCGCCGAATGTCTGGCACGGGTCGCCGCCGCTGCCGAGCAGACACCGCCCGGTGAGTGGATCACGGGCCAGGGCTGGAACCAGAATGATTGGGGCGGCGACTTCCCCACGGCCGCCGACCTGGACGCCGTCGCGCCGCGCCACCCGGTATTCCTGCAGGTCAAATCCGCGCACGCCGCCTGGGTCAACTCCGCCGCGCTGCGGGCGGCCGGACTCACTGCCGACACACCGGACCCGGATGGAGGCCGCATCCTGCGCGATGCGCGTGGCCGGCCGACCGGGATCTTGCTCGAAACCGCCATGACCCTGGTCGCAAACCGGATCCCGCCGCCAACCGAAGCATCCTTGGCCGGGCTCTACGACGAGATGCAGGTCGATGCCTGGCGCTGGGGTCTGACCGGCGTCCATGACTTCGACGGTCGCCGCAGTCTGGCAGCCTGGCAGAAGTTACGTGAGCGCGGCGAACTTGGCCTGCGCGTGGTCAAGACGGTCCGGGCCGCCTACCTGGAACACGCCCGCGCTTTGGGCTTAAGGCCGGGGTTCGGTGACGGATGGATCCGCCTCGGGCAGGTCAAGGTCTTCCTCGACGGCGCCCTCGGACCGCGCACAGCCTGGATGCTGGCGCCCTACGTGAACGAACCCGACAACGTCGGTGTCACCGTGACCGACCCCGAGGAGTTGCTGGACATAGGGCGGCGCGCAGCCCAGGCCGGCTTCGCCTTGACCGTCCATGCCATCGGCGATCGCGCCAACCAAGAGGTCCTCAACGTCTTCGAGCGCCTGATCGCGGATGTCGGTCGCCCGACTGCACTGCCGCATCGCACCGAGCACGTCCAGATCGCGCAGGCGAGCGATCTGGCCCGCCTGGGGCGATTGGGCGTCATCGCCTCGATGCAACCTCTCCACGCTACGAGCGACGGGCCGTCAGCCGAACGCCTGTGGGGACATGCGCGCAGCGCCGGCGCTTACGCCTGGCGCACCGTGCTGGCCGGTGGCGCGACCCTGGCTTTCGGCAGCGATTCGCCGATCGAGACGCTCAACCCCTGGACCGGTGTGCACGCGGCCGTCACGCGCCGTCGCGCGGACGGCTGGCCGGGCCCCGATGGCTGGTTTCCGGACCAGCGCTTGAGCGTGGCCGAGGCACTCCTGGCCTATACCCGCGGGGCAGCGCTCGCCGGCGGAATGGTCGGCCGGACCGAGGGGTTAGTGCCCGGCGCGCTGGCCGATCTGTGCGTGCTCGATCGTGATCCGTTTGCTTGCGAACCGGAGGCTCTCCCGCAAACCACGGCGGTGGCCACGCTTGTCGGCGGCACCTGGCGTCGGCGCGAGATCTGAGGCGAACCGGCCCGCTAGGACGCTGGGGCGCGAACTAGCGCTGCAGAAGTTGCTCGAACTCCCGCGCGGCATCGACCAGGTTGCCCTTGGGAAACGTCAACGCAAAATACTGCCACTGCGCGTCGGTTGGCGACGTGTCGGAGAACCAGATCAGGGCGGCCACCTGCGACTGTGTCTCGATCTCGACCAGAGCCGTCGAGAGCCACCCGGCTGGATAGTTGTCGGCGGGTGTCTCGGCCCCATCCGGCACAAAGGTATTCACAGCGGTCAGGTAAAGCGGCTTGGACGCCAGAGTTGGATAGCCGCGCAACACGGTCATCCAGTCGCGGTAAACCTGAAACCCCGCTTGCGCCCCGCCCCAGGCCGGCGTGGCCATATCCAGGATCGGCTCCTCTGACGGCGTGCGCCCCAGCGCCACGGCCGTGGCGATCCGTCCAGAGGCAGCCAGGGCAAACCCATCCGGCGTGGCGTCAGACAGCCCGGCCGCTTGCTTCTCGAGCGCAGCGTACTCCAGGTGAGCGGCCAGCGTGTTGAAGTAGTTCAACCATGGCGCCCGGGCGTTG
>JAEURK010000001.1 GCA_016789175.1 Anaerolineales bacterium | reverse complement strand
GGTGGGGGGGGGGCCGGATGCTCCCGGCCGCCCGCACCACCCCAATGTGTCAGGCAGTCAGTGCCGCCAGGCCCTGGACCAGGCGCTCGGCCGCGCCGAGCGTGCGATCGGACGGTGTGGCGTACGAGAAGCGGACCCAGTCGCCCCCGTACTCCGAGAAGTAGGCACCCGGAACGACGGCCAGGCCGTGCTCCTCGGCCAGATACTGGCCCAGCGGCTCCGTGTCCTTCCAGCCTCTGGCCTTCATCCACTGGCCGACATTGATGAAGGCGTAGTAGCCCTTGCCGATGATGTGCTCGAACTTGTGCTCGGCCAGGAACTTGCCAAGCACGCGCCGGCTTTCATTGGTCGGCTCGATGATCGATGCCGCCGCCTGGCGGAAGCCCTGCTCGTAGGCCGCCTGAGCGACGGCCAGCGAGAAGTAGCTCGGGATCACGGCATGCGAGGCGCGCGCGACGATGAACTTGATCACGTCATCGCTCGCGATCAGGTGGCAGTTGCGGACGTTGGAGCCGCCCAGCGACTTGGTGATGCCGTCGAGGAACATCAGGCGCTTGCGTTCTTCGGGCTCGAAGTTCTGGATAAAGCTGTTCAGGTCCATCGGCTGTTCGTCGGTGACGTAGTGGTACATCCAGTCGAACAGCACGTACGCGGCGCCGGCCTTGAGCGCGGCCTTGGCCAGGGCGACCTGGCGCTCGGGCGCGATCGTCAGACCGGTCGGGTTGTCGGGGTTGGTGATGACCACACCCGCGATCTTGCGCCCGTCCCTGGCCGCAAAATCGACGCAGGCCTGGAGCGACTCCTCGGTATACGTCCAACCCTGGCTCGGCTGGCCCGGTGCGAGCAGCACGTTGGCGCCTACGCCGTAGGGCCCCCAGTTGTAGCTGATCCACGGCACGCGCGAGACGACGACCAGATCGCCCATCCGGCCGTGGCCCAGCGCCAGCATGGCGCCGTAAGCCTTGACGAGCGCATCGCGCCCACCCTGGGTGCCGATGACGTTGGCCGGTCCGAGCCCGGTCGCGGCGTCGAGCTTCCAATACTGCTCGACGACCGACTTGCGATACGCCTCGGTGCCGAAGGGCATGTCGTAGGCGGTGCCGTGCTCGATCTGAAGCTGCAAGGCGCGCTCGAGCAGGGCGCGCGGCACGCCGGGGAGGCTCGCGCCGCCGTCGCCTTGCGACGCGTCATAGGTCTTGCCGCCGGGGTTCTTTTGCTTGTAGACCGCCAGGCTCTTATTGATCAAGAACATTCGCGAAGGCGGGATCGCCATCAGCTGATTGAGGTAATCGCCGACGGGGATCAAGTGCTGAGCGGGCATGTTGTAGGCGGGCGTGTCGTTGGCGGCAAGAGACATGTTCGTCATCCTTCCAGGGCCGGGATCCGGGTCGGACCGCTGGCCGCTTGCACAAAAAACGCCCCGGTGTTTGCCGGGGCGTGAGAGACAGGAGTCGTGTGCGCCGACAAACCTCAGCCGAAGTGCTCGGTGGTATTGATCGTAGTTCGACGGTTGGCGCGCATAAATCAAGTGTAGCATGCCGGTGCAGGGCCTGCCAGGGCACTTCATCTATATTCGAGCGGGCCCGCGTTGTGCAGGGTTCGTGTGTTTCAATCGGATCAACTTGATCGCCTCTGGGCCGGCGACGCCGTTTCGGAGACGGGCCGGTCTGGAACAAACCAACGCGCCCCCGATCCCGGGAATGGCCGTCTGTGACCGGACCGCGTGTCGGCCGCGCGAGCAACTTTTCCACGACCGTGACTGTATCCAGGGTGGGCGCTCAAAATCCGCGCCATGGAGGGTCGTGTGAGCCAAAAGAAACCTGCTCTATTGTTGCTGAGCGGCCTGATCGCCGCAACCCTCGCCTGTGGCTCCGTCACAATGCCGTCGCAACCAACCGTGACCCCAGCCTCGATGTTGATGCCTGCAACAGCGCCGGCTCAAACACTCTACGGTTTCTTTCCGAGTCCGCCACAGCTGACATTCGAGAGCGTGGTTGCGCACTACGAATCCATGCGCGCTCACGGCGACGTCGTGTTAATGCAGAACGAGCCGGACTGGGTCAGCTTCCTGGAGGGCGTGGAGGGCGAATCGCAAAAGCGCACCGACATCGCCAACCAGATGATTTTGGCGCGCCAGCAGAACCTGGACGTGATCTTCGTGGCCGACCCGCTCAACGGCCTCAACCGCAGGGAGTTTTCCAACCTGCCGTTTGGTTGGGAGGCGAACTTCAAAAACGCGCAGGTTCGGACGGCCTTCACCAACTACGCGCTCTGGTTGCTGCGCACGTTCAAGCCCCGGTATCTCGGTCTGGGTTCGGAGATCAACACGTACGCGGATGCGTTTCCCGACGACTTTCCGAACTACGTTAGCCTGTATCGCGAAATCTACGACCTCATCAAGGCCGAATCGCCAGACACGCAGGTGTTCGTCACCTTTCAATGGGAGGACCTTAACAATCTGATCCCCAATGGCGCCGAAGGCCGCGCCGCCTATGCGACGAATTGGGACCAGATCGAAATCTTCGAGCCCGAGTTGGACCTGTGGGCGATCTCGACTTACCCGTTTGTCGCGTTCGACCAGGACACACCTATCCCTACAGACTATTACACCCCGCTCCTGGCTCGCACCGACAAGCCCTTGGCGGTGGCCGAGGGTGGCATCCCGACTGTGCCGGTCGAGCCGTTTGCAGGGTCCGAGGAGCGGCAGGTGGAATACGTCAAGGCTCTGCAGGACCAGATCGGTGAACGATTGACCTTCTGGATCTATCTGCTCCTGTCCGATCTGGATCCGGAGAGCTGGAACCCGGCGGCGGCCCAGAACGGCACGTCCGACCGCGATATCAGCACGCTGGGCTGGTTTATGACCGTGGGGCTGACCGGTATCGATGGCGCGCCCAAGCCGGCCCTGGCCGTGTGGGACGACATCCGGGCCGAGGCCGCGCCGTGAGCTGCAAGGCTATGACAGGACTTCGTCAACCAGGCGCCCGATGCGACGTTGCCCGGTCGTGCTCGTCAGCGTCGGAGCGGCGTCGAAGTCGCTGCCATCCAACAAGACATGCGTCGGGGCTAACCAGGCCCGCAGTTCGTGGACGCTGTTCGACATGGCGCTGAAGGTCTTCGAGTCGTTGATCGCGATCAGGCCGACCTTGCGTCCGGTCAGGTACGACGGGGTGTCGTCGGACAGCAACTCGATGAAGTCGATGGCGTTCTTGAACAGGCCCGAAACCGTCCCGTGGTAGGTCGGCGAACACCAGATCATGGCCGAGGCTGCTCGACAGGCCGCCACCAGCCGCTCGATGCCCGGCTGGTGGCGCGCGGCATAGTCGGTGAGCGCGAAGTCCGGGGCATAGAGCGGCAGGTCCAATTCGTGTAGATCAATCAGTTCGGCCGATAGGCCGCGTTCGCGCGCGATCCCAATCGCAAAGGCCGCGGCGGCCCGGCTTCGGCTTTTAGCGCGCAGGCTTCCTCCGATGGCGACCAGGTGGGGTGTGGCGGTGACGGGCATCGCGCGATTATCTCACGGAGCGCTCCGCAGTTTGTCGTTACACAGTATTCACGGCAGTCACAGCCTATACCCCAACTCCAAGCAGTACCGAAAGCCGGGGAATACCGCGTGCGCGGCCTGTGCGGGGTGCGGGACCGTGCCACTCACAGAAGAGCTTCATCTGCTGCCACGATGCTGTCCGGATCATGGCATATCGACCTGAGCTCCCACACAGGTGGTGGACGTCCGTCTGTGTGCCGCTCGCGCTGAGCGCGGCTGTTGCTTGTGTCGGTGCGCCGGCGGCTGACCAGCCCGGCGCGTCTCGGGTCACGCCCAAAGCCACTGCGACCGACGCGCTAACGCCTCAACCGACGCCGGCCCAAGCATCCGTCAGCGTCACACCCACGGTGATCGCCATGACCATCAGCCCGACCCCGTTATCGCCCGAGGATCGTGCCCGTCTGACGGCCGAGCTCGTCAGGGCGGCGGAGGCCGGCGACGTCGACGCTGTGGGTGCCGCGCTCCGGCAGGGCGCGGATCGCGACGGACGGGATGCACGCGGGCGCACGCCGCTCATGGCGGCCACACACGGCAACCAGGTCGACGTGGTGCGGGTGCTGCTTGACGCCGGTTCCGACGTCGATCTCCAGGATGATCGGTTGGACAACCCCTTTCTCTACGCCGGCGCCGAGGGCCTGCTCGACATCCTGCGGCTGACGATCGCGGCCGGCGCCGACACCCGGCTCACCAACCGCTTCGGCGGGACGGCCCTGATCCCGGCGGCCGAGCGTGGGCACGTCGACGTCGTGCGCGAATTGCTGACCACGACCGATATCGACGTCAACCATATCAATAACCTGGGCTGGACGGCTCTGCTCGAGGCGATCGTGCTCAGCGACGGCGGGCCGCGTCACCAGGCGATCGTGGAGCTACTGCTCGCCCATGGCGCCGATCCCGCCCTCGCGGATTTCGACGGCGTCACGCCGCTGGAGCACGCGCGGCGCCGCGGCTTTAGCGGCATCGCGGCGTTGCTGGAGGCCGGTCCTTGATATAGCCTATCGGCTGTGCTACCATATCCAGACATGAACGTTTTCGGCCGCTTCTACTTTTATGCGTACTGGTTTACCGGCTCTGCGGAGGCGGTTGCTCGCGCATAGGTAGAGGCAGAACGAACGAGCCCTCAAGACCGCGGAGCAACGCTCCGCGGTCTTTTTGTTTGGAGAACCAAAAATGGCCATCCGAGGTGTGCGCGGCGCGACTGTCGCGGCGGCAGATACGGCTGAGGCAATCCGTGACGCGACCCGCGAGCTGCTGGCACGTCTGATCGAGCTCAACGGGCTTGAGCCCGAGGACGTCGCCAGCATTTTCTTTACCTGCACGCCCGATATCACGGCCGAGTACCCGGCGATGACCGCCCGCCAGATGGGCTGGGTTGAGACCCCGCTGATCTGCGGCCAGGAGATGCGCGTGCCCGGCAGCCTGCCGATGTGCATCCGGGTCCTCTTGCATTGGAACACGGATCTTCCGCAGAAACTGGTGCGCCACGCCTATCTGCGGGAGGCGACGGCCTTGCGACCCGACATCGCGCGGCCCTGACCGACTGGATCTCATTGTCTCGAGCGATTTGCACACTCAAGGAGAGAGCAGAAGATGATCATCGTCATGCAGCATGGGGCCTCTGCGGCCCAGATCGCGGCGGCTGTCAGCCGCGTCGAGGGGCTGGGCTACAAGGCCAGCTTGATCAAGGGCGAGGAGCGCACGATCATCGGCGTCGTCGGCGATGATCGCCCGATCGATCGTTCGCAGTTCGAGACCCTCGATGGCGTCGAGAAGACGATGCCGGTTCTCAAGCCCTTCAAGCTGGCTTCGCGCGACATGCACCCGATGGACACGCACGTGAACCTGAACCACGCGCCGGTGGGTGGGCCCAGGATTGCTGTGATGGCCGGGCCCTGCTCGGTCGAGGGCCGGAGCCAGATCATCGAGGTCGCTCACATGGTCAAGGAGGCCGGGGCGGTTGCGCTGCGCGGCGGCGCCTTCAAGCCCCGGACCTCGCCGTACAGCTTCCAGGGCCTGGGCGAGGAGGGTCTGAGGTATCTGGCCGAGGCGCGCGAGGCCACCGGGCTGCCGATCGTCACCGAGGCGATGTCGGTTGAGCAGATCCCGGTGGTCTGCGAATACGCCGACGTGATCCAGATCGGCGCGCGCAACATGCAGAATTACGACCTGTTGCGCGCCGCAGGGAAGGCCAACAAGCCGGTTCTGCTCAAACGTGGGATGATGTCGACGATCGAGGAGTTGCTGATGTCTGCCGAGTACGTGCTGGCCGGCGGTAACGCCCAGGTGATGCTGTGCGAGCGTGGCATACGTACCTTCGAGAAGTACACGCGTAACACGACCGATATCAACGCGATCCCGGTGCTCAAACAGATGACGCACCTGCCGGTGGTGCTCGACCCGAGCCATGGCACGGGCAAATGGGAGTACGTGGCGGCCGTGGCCCGTGCCGGTATCGCGGCCGGCGCCGACGGCCTGATCATCGAAGTACATCAGAACCCGACCGAGGCCATGTCCGATGGCGCGCAATCGCTCAAACCCGAGAAATTCGCGGCCCTGGTGCGCGAATGCCAGGCGGTCGCAGCCGCGGTTGGTCGCGGCTGAGCGGCAGCCGCGCGAGGAGCAGCTATGATCATCGTCATGAAAGACCATGCCTCGGCCGAGCAGATCGCGGGCGTGGTCACACAGGTCGAGGCACAGGGCTTCAGGGTCCACCTCTCTCAAGGTGAGGAGCGCACGATCATCGGCGTGATCGGCGACGAACGCCCGGTCGAAGTCGGTCTGTTCGAGGTCCTCGACGGGGTCGAACGGACCGTGCCGATCCTCAAGCCCTACAAGCTTGCTTCGCGCGAGATGCACCCGGCTGACACCCTGGTGCCGCTTGACGGGCTCAAGGTCGGCGGGCCGCGTCTGGCCTTGATCGCCGGGCCATGTTCGGTGGAGAGCCGATCGCAGATTCTGGAGACCGCGCAGGCGGTCAAAGAGGCCGGGGCGACGGCCTTACGGGGTGGGGCGTACAAGCCGCGCACGTCGCCGTACGCGTTTCAGGGCCTCGGCGAAGCCGGGCTCGAGCTCCTGGTCGAGGCGCGCAACCTGACGGGACTGCCGATCGTCACCGAGGCGATGTCGGAGGACCAGGTGGACATCGTGGCCCGCTACGCCGACGTGATCCAGATCGGCGCACGCAACATGCAGAACTACCCGTTGCTCAACAAGGTCGGCAAATCCGGACGAACCGTGCTGCTCAAGCGCGGCATGATGTCGACGATCGAGGAGTTGCTGATGGCGGCCGAGTACATCCTGGCCCAGGGCAACACCCGCGTCATGCTGTGCGAACGCGGCATCCGAACCTTCGAGAAGGCCACGCGCAACACCACCGACATCAACGCCATCCCGGTGCTCAAGCGCCAGACCCATCTGCCCGTGATCCTGGATCCAAGCCACGGCACCGGCAAGGTCGATTATGTCGCAGCGGTAGCCAAGGCCGGCGTGGCCGCCGGCGCCGACGGTTTGATGATCGAGGTCCACTCGCACCCGGAGAAGGCCCTCTCGGACGGCGGTCAGTCGCTCAAGCCCGAGGCCTTTGCCAAGCTGGTCAAGGACATCCGCCGGATCGCTGAAGCAGTCGACCGGGAGGTGTGAGGGAGCGCGAGAGGGTGGGCGGTGAGGCTGCCGCGCCAGCGCCCATTTCCTGACGCCAACTATTTCCCGCCGACAAAGAGTAGCCGTACGGGCCGGCCCAGTTATAATCAGGTCTGTGCTGAGTCGAGAAGGCAAGACCGGGAGCTTGATGGGGCGGCCGCCGCTCAGCCTGACGGATTGCGAGGTCGCGATCGTTGGGCTGGGTCTGATGGGTGGTTCGCTGGCTTTGGCGTTGCGCGGGCAATGCCGGACCCTGGTCGGCGTGGACAAGGATCCGGGTGTGGCGCAGATGGCGCTGGAGCGCGGCGTGGTCGATCAGATCACGGTCTTCGAGGCCGCCCACAATATCGACGTCTTGATCCTGGCGGCGCCGGTGCGTAGCATCATCGGCCAGGTCAACCATCTGGCCAGCTCGGCGTTTTACCCGCCCCGGGCCACGGTGGTCATCGACCTGGGCTCCACCAAGGCTCAGGTCATGCAAGCCATGTCCGAGTTGCCGCCGCGCTTCGAGCCGGTCGGTGGGCACCCGATGTGTGGAAAGTCCACCTCGGGCCTGGCGAATGCCACGGCGGATCTGTTCCGCAACAAGCCCTTTGTTTTGACCCCGCCCGGGCATACCTCGGTCCGGGCGCTGGCCATCGCGTACGAGCTGGTCGAGCGCGTTGGCGGGAGGCTGCTGGTGATGTCCGCTGAGCACCACGATCAACTCGCCGCCCTGATCAGCCATCTACCCTATGCGGCTGCCGTGTCGCTGGTGCGGACGGTGTTGGCCGCCGAAGACGACCAGGCCTGGGAGATGGCGTCCTCTGGTTTCCGCGACTCTACCCGCCTGGCGGCCAGCGATCTCGACATGATGGTTGACATCCTGGCGACCAATCGTGGCCCGGTGCTCAAAGCCTTGAGCAGCTACCGCGAGCAACTGGACGTGCTCGATCAGGCGATCCAAAGCGGCGATGTCGAGCGCATCCGTCAGGCCCTGACGGCGGCGCGCGAGAAACGCGCCGGGCTGTTCACGGCCTGACATCCCCGAGTGAGCGATACATGAACGTCTGGACGCCGCCGGACCGACTGCCGGCGCCGCTGCGGGCCGCTGTGCGCGTGCCCGGCTCCAAATCGCTGACCAACCGCGCCCTGCTGACCGCTGCACTCGCCGACGGCCCGACACGGCTGACGCACGCCCTGTTTTCGGACGACTCGCGCCACTTCGTCAACGCGTTGCGGACTCTGGGTTTCTCCGTCGAGGCCGACGCCGAAGCCCTCACCATCACCGTGAATGGCCTGGGCGGGCGTATCCCGGCTGAGCGGGCTGAGCTCTTCATCGGCAACGCCGGCACGGCCGCGCGGTTCCTGACGGCCATGCTCACGCTGGGGCGTGGCGCGTACGTACTCGATGGCGAACCGCGCATGCGTGAACGCCCGATCGGTGACCTCGTCCTGGCATTGCGGGCACTGGGCGCGGACGTCGCCCCGACCAGCCCCGAACCGCCCGACGATCCGCGCGCCTGGTGCCCGCCGTTGCGGGTGCGGGGGGCCGGGCTACCCGGCGGGTCGACCCAGGTCGCGGGCGATATCAGCAGTCAGTTTCTAAGCGGCCTGCTGTTGACGGCCCCCAATGCCGAGACGCCTGTGACGATCGACGTCGTCGGCCCGCTCAACTCGCAGCCCTACGTCGACATGACCATCGCCCTGATGGCCGACTTCGGCGTCACGGTGGAACGCGACGCATACCGGCGTTTCGTCGTCAGGCCGGCCCACTATCGCGCGCTGGGCACCTACGTCATCGAAAGTGATGCCTCGGCTGCGTCGTACTTCTTCGCGCTGCCGGCCGTGACGGGCGGATCCGTCCGCGTGCTCGACATCGGTCGCGACTCCAAGCAAGGGGATGTGGACTTCGTCGATGTGCTGGCGGCGATGGGTTGCATCGTCCGCACCGGGCCGGGCTGGATCGAGTTGGAGCGGCCGGTTGATGCCGTGCTGCAGGGCGTCGACGTCGACCTGCGCCACATCCCTGACACGGCCCAGACCCTGGCGGCGATAGCGCCGTTTGCGGCCACGCCCACCACGATCCGCGGGATCGCGTCGGCGCGGGTCAAGGAGACCGATCGGGTCGCGGCGATGGCAGCCGAGCTGGCGCGCTTTGGCGTAACCGTTGAGGAGCGCCAGGATGGCCTGACGATCTGGCCCGCGCCGGAACTCCGGCCGGCCCGGGTGCAGACCTACAACGACCACCGAATGGCGATGGCCTTCGCCCTCACGGCTCTGCGCGCCCCAGGCGCCCGCATCACGGATCCCGGGTGCACGGCCAAGACTTTTCCGGCTTATTTCGCGGTGCTCGCGGACGCTCTGACCCAGACGGCGTCTTAGCGGCGCCTTGACCAAGGTGAGCGTTTGGTGAAAAGCGCACTCCGGCGCTATGCAAACGCATCGGACCCGATCGCCAGGCCTACAATGCTGACAGGAGGCCAGAAGATGACGGCTCAAACGCAAACCCCTCGCGACCCATCCGACCTGCGCCCGCTCTGGGGTGGGGTGGCTTTTAGCTTTCTTTTTACGGCGCTCATCTGGGCGGCCGGCTCACGACTGGACGCGCAGCCCTTGCTGCCCGACACCGGGGTCGCCTGGTATTACTGGCGCCTGCCCGAACCGACGTTCTGGTCGCGTTTCACGGCGTGGGGTTTCTACTTCGCGCACCAGGTCGCCAACTGGGGCTTGATCTACTATGCCCAGTCGCGCGGCCTGAAGTACACGAACCGTCTCCACGGCGTCAACATCGCGGCCCTGGCCGTCAACGCCGGCTTTGTGATCCTGCACTTCGTCCAGACGCACGTGTGGTACGACGGCCTGGCGCAGGATGTCTCGATCTTCAGCTCGCAGGGCTCGGTCATCCTGTTGTTGGTGTGGGTCTTGCTGATGGACACGCCGCGCCGTGGGCTGTTGTGGGGATGGAAGGCGCCGTTCCCAAAGGACATCCTCTCGTTTGCGCGCAAATACCACGGCTTCGTCTTCTCGTGGGCCGTGATCTACACGTTCTGGTATCACCCGATGGTCGCGACGCCCGGGCACCTGGTCGGCTTCGCCTACACCTTCCTGATGTTGGTGCAGGGCAGCCTGTTCCTCACGCGTGTGCACATCAACAAGTGGTGGATGTTCGTGCAGGAGTCGGTCGTGCTCGCGCACGGCGCACTGGTGGCGTTTCAGCAGGGCAACAACCTCTGGCCGATGTTTGCGTTTGGCTTCGGCGGGATCTTCATCCTGACCCAGATGCACGGCCTTGGCCTGAGCTGGCGCGTGCGTTGGGTGTTGACCGCGGTGTATGTTGGCCTGGCGCTGATGGTCTATAACGGACGCTGGGCGGGGTTGAACGAGATCATCCGCATCCCCGTGATTGAATACCTGGCGGTCGGCGTGCTGGCGCTCTTGATGGGCGGCGGACTGTGGGTATACCGGCGGCTCCAGCCCGCCAGCCGAGTGTCGGCTCCGCAAGCTGGCGACTAGCTGACCAGGCCGATCACGTCGGTGCGCG
>JAEURK010000451.1 GCA_016789175.1 Anaerolineales bacterium | reverse complement strand
ATGCCGCCGCCACAATACGTGATGAGCCGGCGGTACCGGCCCGTATCGCTCAGGCGGGCGGCGATTTCCTCGTTGGACCGAAAGGCGTCCATGCCCACCATCAGGTCGAAACAACTCAGACAGGTCGACCCCGTGATGTGGGCGGCCTCGTAACTCGCGAGCGGCAGCACGTCGATCACGGCCAGCTCAGGATCGGCCAGAGCGGCCTGGACCTCCTCTTTGCTGACGAACAGGTCGGGCCTGGCGCGACCGGCGAAGGTCGCCGGCGCATAGGTGCGAACGGCCTGCTCGATCGGCCCGCCGGCGGCCTGCCAGGCCGCGAGGCCGCCGTTCAGCACACGGACGTTGTCATGTCCGGCGTAGCGGAGCACCCACCACGCCCGGGCGGCATACGGAAGCATGCCGCAGGCATACACCACCACTTCGGTGTCGCTCGCGATGCCGCTCTCACCGAGGCGCCGACCCAACGGGCCAGGTGGCAGGATCGCGCTCTCGTAGGGGCTGTCCAGTTCGGAGAAGAGCTGGTGATCGAAGTACGCGGCGCCGGGGATATGGCCTTGCCGATACGCCTCGTCGGTAAGTGAAGCGTCGAAGACGCGCAGGTTGCTTTGACCCAGCTTTTCCAGCAATTCATGGGGCTCGATCAACACGGCTTCGCGGTTCATAAATTCCTTACCTTTCGTCGAGGCGAAACACGGATCCGGCACAACGGGAACGGGCAGAAGCGACGTCGCGGATCGGTTCATGTGTGTGCGGCTTTCGCGTGGCACCGACCCACGATAGGAAACCATTGTGAGAAAAACGTGGAGAAGCTGGCCGGGCTTTGTGGAGGTTATGGGCACAGGCCGACCAGGCCCCGGTGCACCGGGACGAAAGGCCGACTCTGTCGGATGCGCCCCATCACGGAAGGTAGCCCACAGCCCATCGCGAGCGGGAGCGCGCCGCCTCCCGCTTGCTCGGTGAGAGCTTGCAGCCAACACCGCGGTCCAAAGCCAGGTCAGAGGTTGTTCGCCTGCTCCGCCTGGGTGTTACGCGAGGTCTCGGCGCCGACGCAGTTCCCGACTCGGGCCCGTCGAGCCAACGCCGATACCGGGTGGCTATCCGTGTCCCCGCCGCTGGTCAGCGCCTCTGTAAGTCGGTGAAGCGAGCGGTCGGTCTGCCCCTGCCCCGCGGCGGCGTGGCCCCCAACCCGCTGTGGACCCGGGTGCATCGGTTGGGCACTATTAAGAACGATCCGGGACCCATCACGATCAACTAGGCTCTCCAATACACCCGAAACCGCCACCGAATGGAGGTCTTGCCTACCTTTCGCAGATGATCGATCACGCGTCGTCCGAAGATGAACCCGTACGTGCTGACGATGTGGTCCACAGACCCATATTCCTGGACCGACTCGATATCCTGATGCGAGAACCCGAACTCCTCGATGAAGATCCGATCCACCACGTCATCGACCCGCTCGAAACCTTCGATCACGTCATAGAGCTCTCCGCCGTACCAGCCGGGCGGTATGCCCACATACACCACAAGCCCGCGCGCGACGCGCAACCCCTCGCGGATGAAGGCCCGATACCGGTCAGGCGGATAGAGCGCCAGCGTGAGGCCCGTGACGATGTCGACCGAGTCGTCGGCCAGGGGCAACGCCAGCGCGTCTCCCGCCAGGTAGCCGGTCGGCTCTGCCGGGCCACGCTCCGGAGACGCCGTCGCCTGTTGCAGCATGGCCATCTCGCGCTCAACGCCGATGACCCGCATGGCGTACTGGGCCAGTGACCGGCTCGACTCGCCCGTCCCGGCCCCGATATCGGCGATCACCTGGCCGCGCAGGTCGACGATGGCGGGCAGTTGCTCGTAGATCGTCGGCTGATACGGCGTGCTCGAAAAGGCCGCGTAGACCTCCGGGTAATCCCGATACAGGATATCCCAGCGGTTCTCGATCGACTCCGGTCTTGTCATCCTGTGGCTACCCCCACTCGTGCGAGCCTGGATTGTAAAACAACCCTGCGCCGTATTGTTGACGACCGCGAACAGGGTGTGCACGGGCGAGTTGATGCTGTTGGCGAACCGGATTCAGACGGCTGGCCCAGTACACGGATCACACGGATGTTCACGGATGGCACGGAGCCATTCGGGATGTTTCCGTGTGATCCGTGCTATCCGTGAACATCCGTGTACCGGTCCGGCCTGTTCCGGGGCTCCTGACAACGTGCGACCGGTTTGGCCAACAGCATCAACCCGGGCTTGCGCACGCGAACAGGGCCGGGGTCGCGAAGCGCTCTCGTGTGCAGGCCCGCGTTGGCGAAGGGTTCTGCCGACGAATCAGTGGTTTCGGTTCGCGACCAGACCCGAATGATAGAATCGACCGAAGTCGAAGCCGTCCGTAGTCAATCAATCCAAGGCGATGAGAGGTCCACGACCATGGTCAGGAAACCGGTGCCGGTGAAGCGAACCGAGATCATCGACGGCTACACGATCAAGTACCACGCCAACGGCCAGACCCGCTGGTCCAAGGGCAAGATCGTCGACGGCCAGACCGAAGGGTATTGGGAGTGGTACCGGCCGGATGGCACGCTGAAACGATCGGGCTACTTCGCTAAAGGCGAACCGGTTGGCGCCTGGACGACCTACGACGAGCAGGGCAACGTGTATAAGGTCACCACGAAAAAGACAACGACCGTGGCCAGTGGCAGCGCGGGCGTTGACTGCCCCGACGAGAAGCCGCCCACAAAGATGCGGCCCAAGAAGCCGACGCGCTAGCGACCCGTCCCGACGGCGCGCGCTCGCGTTCGACCTGTGCGAGCACGAGATCCAGCATCATGGCCAGCTGATCCGGTCCGTCTATGGCGATCGGGTGTCGTTCCCGAGCAGCTGGGGCCAGCGCCACACGGTGTGAGCCGGCGCCGCAAGGCACGTGAAGGGTGTTTTCCGACTGAGTGGGATGCCCGGTCGCGCGTTGAACGCGTCGCCGGGATGACGGGCAGACCTGACGCAAAAGAGCCTGCCAGCGGGATGAACCTCCCGGGCAGACAACGTGAGCGGTATGGAACCATTGACGATCGCTGCTGTCAAAGTGGAAGACCTGTCGCAGGCCGAGCGAGACGAGATCATTTCCTGCGCGAGGCGGTCAGACACATGCAGCACTACGAGCTCGCAGCGCTCTCTCCGTCTGAAGCCGGGTTCTACGCCCGACCTGGACCTGAACGCGACGCTGAGCGCCGAGTGGCGCAAAGGCGAGCTATGGTAGATCGGCATGACCGGGTGCGGGCGATAGCCGGGTGCCGTCCCTGGCGCCCGGATCGGTCGCCGATTTCAACGCAACACACTCACTGATCCGCCGGGAGGACACTCATGGAGATCTCAATCACGATCGAAGGCCAGTTCGGGTTGAACTGGGACGTCTGGCAGCGCACGGTCGCGCTTGTGGAGTCGCTTGGCTACGCGGGCCTGTATCGCTCGGACCACTTCATGGTGGGCAAGACCGGCTCCGACTCGTTGGAGCTCATCACGTCGTTGACGTATCTGGCCGACCACAGCCGGCGGCTGCACTTCGGATCGCTCGTCGCGCCGTTGTCGGTACACAACCCGGGCGTGCTGACCCGCCAGGCGATGACCATCAACGACCTGAGCTCCGGGCGCATGATCCTGGGCGTCGGCGCCGGCTGGCACGAACCGGAACACACGATGTTCGGCTTCACCCTGGGCGACACCCGAACGCGTCTGGACCGGTTCGAGGAGGGCGTCCAGGTGATGCACGCCCTGATCCACGGCCCAGGGCCGGCGAATTTCGCCGGCAGGCACTTCCACTTGAATGACGCCGAGCTGCAGCCACACTCACGCGTGCCTATCCTCATCGGCGGCAACGGCCCCACCCGCACCTTGCCGCTGGTCGCGCGCTACGCGGACGTCTGGAACGCGCAACTGGTCAGCGCCACGGAGTTCAAGGAAGTCAATCAACGGCTTGACGGTCTGATCGCCGCCGCCGGGCGTGACCCCAAAGACGTGAAACGGACGGTGATCGTGCCGGTCGTGTGCTGGCGCCACGAAGCCGATCTGGATCGGCACGTGGCACTCTTCCGGGAGCACGCAGCCCCGTGGCGCGACCAGAGCCACGCGGAGGTCAAGCACTGGTTGCTCACGGTGCTGGGCGGCGCCAAGGGCACGCCCCAACAGGTCGTCGACGCACTGGGCGCTTACTTTGCGAACGGCGCAGAGGAAGTGATCGTCGAGTGGTTCTCGGTGCGCGATCTCGAAGGCATCGACCTGCTCGGGCGCGACGTGGTGCCGGCGTTCCGGCAGGCCTGAGCGGCCGCGCCGATCCTCCGGTTGTGATCAACGGCCGGGCGTGTCAGGCGTGAACGGGAACGCCAGGTAGAGGCCCAGGGTCAGCTCGGGTGCATCACTGTGCCGCCATCGCGTGGCCGCTGGCTCCCGGCTTTCGCCGGGATGACGAACACGATGAACGCTTTGGCCTGAGGAACCGCCGGTGTGCCAACGGCATCAACCCGTGTTGGCACAACACCACGGGGCCGGCGATCGGCCCGGATCGGCTTCACCGAGCCACCCTGCGAGGCTGGTGAAGCCAGGCCCAACGGCCCTTGCCTACGCGCGACGGCCCGTCGCCAGGCGTCCGCTCACGGGGCGCGCAGCTCCAGGCGCTGCGCGGCAACGTAGGCGAGCGGATGAAGCGGGTAGTCGTTCCAGAGCGTCCAGTACGCCGCCACGGCGGCCGCCTCATCGCCCGTCTCCTCGGCCGCCAGGCCCTGCAAGTAGCGCAGGTAAGGCCTGAACGTCTCAGGGCCATGTCCGCCATAGCGCAGCATGCGGGGCAGTTCCCACCAGTCTGCGATCAAGGCGCCGATCACGGCCGAAGCGGCCTCAGGGTCGTGGGCCTCGAACAACAGTCGTTCGACTTCCTTGAGCCGGACGCGCTCTGCGGCGCCCGCGCGATCGATCTCCACCAGGGTTTGCGCGCGCGCGTCCCAGCCAACCGTGACCCACGGCGGGATCCAGTTGTTAGCCGGGTTCTGGCGCACCGTCAGTGTCGAAGCCCCGTCTGGCCCGGCGTTCGGCGTTATCGCGAAGCTTTGTTGCTGCATCCCCGGCCCGATGAGATGGGAGGTCTCGAGCCGATCGAGGATCCGAGACCCGGTCACCAGGGGCACGGCCTGCAGTACGGCGGCGCCGCCCGTCCACTGGTAGACCGTCAACGGGCCGACGGATGGATCCGGCGTGAAAGCGGCCACGGCGCTCGGCACGCTGCCCGGCTCGTTCTCCGTGGCCGCCACCCATTGAGCTTCGATGCCGGACGCGCTGTTGAGCAGCACCCAGAGGTCGAGCCGGCCGTCCCAGCCAGTCCCAAACAGGCCGACCCAGTCGCGGCGCCCATCATTGTCCACGTCGGCCACCTGCAATCCAGCGTACGGGATGCCAT
>JAEURK010000416.1 GCA_016789175.1 Anaerolineales bacterium | reverse complement strand
GTGCGCGAGCCGATCGGGCCCGGCGCCACGATCGTGGCCGAGGACGGCGTGGTCCGCGGGATCGAGGCCGAGACCCGGCTGGTGTTTCTGGGCACACGCGTGCCATGACCGGATGCCGCCGGGCGGTGAAGGAGGTTGTTGACCCATGCTGAAAAACGTCGATCGCTGGCAGGTCGTCGGCGATGTCGTGATGCTCCTGGCTTTCATCCTGATTGGCGAACAGGATCACGGATTCCTGGACGATCCCAATATCGTCTGGACCGTATTGCGGGCCATGATCGTGTTTGGCGTTCCGTGGCTCGTGGCCGCGTTATGGTGCAACGCCCTCGCGCCGGTCAGTCGGCCGACTCTCTGGCGTTGGTGGCTGGCGACCGTGCAGGCCCTGTTGATCGCGTTGCCGCTCGGGATCTGGTTGCGCGCCTTGTGGATCGATCGTGCCGTGGTCCCGACCTTGTTTATCTCGGCGACGCTGGGATTCGGCACCCTGTTCATCCTTGGCTGGCGCATCGTGTATGGGCTCGGGCGTGTGTGGGCCGCGGGCCGCGCCACGGCACAGGGGAGTGCCCCTTGAACCGCTGGGGTCAGCTCGCTTTTGCCGGGGCCGTGGTGGGCTTGCTGGCGGGCCTGTGGGCCGGGCTCTTGCGGCTGGGCCTGGTTTTGCCCGCGATCCTGCCGACCGGCGCGGGGCAGCACGGGCCGCTGATGGTCTCGGGTTTCCTCGGGACCTTGATCGCACTCGAGCGCGCTGTGGCATTGGGTGCGTTGACGCCAATGCGCTGGCCGTATGCGGCGCCCATGCTCTCGGGCTTGGGTGCCCTGGTGATCCTGCTCGGCTTCTCGCCTGAGTTGGGTCGTGGGTTGCTTGTCGCTGCGGCCCTGGCCCTCACGGCCGTGTGCTGGCGCATGGCGCGCATGCAGCCCGAGCCGCACACGCAGCTGTTGGCTGTGGCGGCCGCGAGTTGGGCCATCGGCAACGGCGTGTGGCTTGTGGGCGGCTCGATCCGGGCCGCGTCGACCTGGTGGGTGGGTTTCCTGGTGCTGACCGTGGCGGCCGAGCGGCTCGAGCTCGGTCGGGTGTTGCGCCATGCCGCGTCGGTCAAGCGCCTGTTCATCGGGGCGGTCGGCGTTTTCGGTCTGGGCCTCATCCTGACGCTGTTCTGGCTTGACGGCGGGGTGCGGCTCGCGGGGCTGGGCCTGGCCCTGATCGGCGCCTGGCTGCTGCGTTTCGATCTGGCCCGCCTGACCATCCGTGCCAGGGGCCTGACCCGCTACGTGGCGGCCTGTCTGCTGATCGGCCACGCCTGGTTGCTCCTGGGCGGATTGCTGTGGGCGGTCTTGCCGGCCTCGGGCGGCGGCGGAATCTACGACGCCGTGGTGCACAGCGTACTGTTGGGCTTCATCTTCTCCATGATCTTCGGCCATGCGCCGATCATCCTGCCGGCGCTCACGGGCCGCGCCGTGTCGCTGTACACGCCCGCGCTCTACGCGCCATTGGCCGTCTTGCACCTGGCGCTGGCGGTCCGCCTGGTCGGCGACCTGCTGCCCGACCTGGTCCTGCGGCAGTGGGGCGGCACCTTCAATGTGATCGCGGTCTTGCTCTTTGCCGGGCTCGCTGCCTCCCGTTTCGTGCGCGCACGCTGATTGCCGGAAACGAAACAGGCCGGGGCGTCGCCCCGGCCTGTTTCGTTTCCGGCAATCAACAATCAACGATGGTCGGCCGCATCGCCGAGCGCCGCATGCGCGGCGGCCAGGCGCGCGATCGGCACGCGGAACGGCGAGCAGCTGACGTAGTTCAGGCCGATCTTGTGGCAGAAGCCGATGGTCTTGGGATCGCCACCGTGCTCGCCGCAGATGCCGACGTCCAGCGACGGTCGTGTCTGGCGGCCCAGGTCGACGCCCATCTTCATGAGCTTGCCGACACCGACCTGGTCGATCGACGCGAACGGGTTCTCGGCCAGGATCGCCTTGTCCAGATATTCCATCAGGAAGCCGGTCTCGGCGTCGTCGCGCGAGATGCCGAAGGTCGTCTGGGTCAGGTCGTTGGTGCCGAACGAGAAGAACTGGGCATACTCGGCGATCTTGTCGGCGACCAGCGCGGCGCGCGGGATCTCGATCATGGTGCCGAACATGTAGTCGATCTTGATCTTCTTCTCGGCCATCACCAGCTTGGCCTCTTCTTCGAGCACGCCCTGCTGGACCTTGAGCTCGTTGCTGTGGGCGGTGAGCGGGATCATGATCTTGGGATGCACGTCGACGCCGGCCTTGGCGCAGTCGCAGGCGGCTTCGAAGATTGCGCGCACCTGCATGCGGGTGAGCTCAGGCATGTGAATGCCCAGGCGGACGCCGCGCAGGCCGAGCATCGGGTTCTGCTCGTGCATGCCCTCGACGGCGGCCAGCATGTGCTTGTCGCCTTCGAGCTTCTTGACCGCGGCCGCGTTGACCTTCTCGATCTCGGCGATGCGGGCCTCGATGGCCTTGAAGTCGGCCTCCTGCTCCTCGCGCTTGGGCAGGTCGGGCGAGACCGGGGCTGCGTTCTCGTACGCGGCCTGGCGCACGGCCTCGACGGCGTCGAACATCTTCTGGCGCTTCGAGAGCATGTTCGTCAGCGCCTTGTGCTCGCGCTCGCGGGCCGCGATCAGGGTCTCGGCCTCGACCACGGTGCGCAACAGGTCGGTGTGGCTGGGCAGGAACTCATGCAGCGGCGGGTCGATCAGGCGGATGGTGACCGGCAGGCCGTCCATCGCCTTGAACAGCCCGGCGAAGTCGTCGCGCTGGAACGGGAGCAGCTTGGCCAGCGGCGCGGCGCGATCCTCAGGCGTCTTGGCCAGGATCATGGCCTGGACGTAAGGCAGGCGCTCGGTCTCAAAGAACATGTGCTCGGTGCGGCACAGGCCGATGCCCTGCGCGCCGTACATGCGGGCGCGCTCGGCGTCGCGCGGGTAATCCGCGTTGGCCCACACCTCGAGCTTGCGGATGCCGTCGGCCCACTTGAGCAGCTTGATCAGATACGGGTCGTTGAAGTCGGGAACCACGGCTTCGATCTGGCCGGCGAAGACCTGGCCGGTCGTGCCGTCGATCGAGACCCAATCGCCTTCGGTCAGGACGACGCCTTCCTTGGTCGTGAGCTTGCGGTTTTCGACGTCGACGTCCATCGTCAGCACGCCGACCACGGCCGGCTTGCCGAACTGGCGGGCGACCAGGGCGGCGTGGCTGGTGCGGCCGCCGCGGCTGGTGAGGATGCCCTTGGCCGCGAGCATGCCGTGCACGTCATCGGGCTTGGTCTCGGGCCGGACCATGATCACGGCCTTCTTCTCTTTGTGCGCCAGGCGCTCGGCAGTATCCGCATCGAAGGCCAGCTGGCCGACGGCGGCGCCTGGGGAGACGTTCAGGCCCGTGGCGATTTGCTGGCCGGCCTTCTTGGCCGAGGCCAGGAATTGCGGGTGCAGGAAGTAGTCGATGTGATCGGGCGAGACGCGCTTGACGGCCTCGGTCCGGGTGATCAGCTTCTCATCGGCCAGGTCGACCGCGATGCGAATCGCAGCCTGAGCCGTGCGCTTGGCGTCGCGGGTCTGGAGCATCCACAGCTTGCCGCGCTCGATCGTGAACTCGACGTCCTGGACGTCGCGGTAGTGCTTCTCGAGCTGCTTGGCGATCTTGGCGAACTGCGCGTAGACCTTGGGCATCGCGTTCTTCATTTCCGCGATCGGCAGGGTCTGGCGGATGCCGGCGACCACGTCTTCGCCCTGAGCATTGATCAAGAAGTCGCCCTCGAGCTCCTTCGAGCCGTCCGAGACGTTGCGGGTCGTGGCCACGCCCGTGCCCGAACTGTTGCCCATATTGCCGAAGACCATGGTCACGATGTTGACGCCGGTGCCGAGGTCGTGCGGGATGCCCGCGGCCTTGCGGTAGTCGAAGGCGCGCTTGCCGTTCCATGACTTGAAGACCGCGGTCGTGGCGAGCTCGAGCTGCTTGAGCGGATCCTCGGGGAAGGGGATGCCCGCGTATTTGAGCACGATCGCCTTGAACTCTTCGGTGATCGCTTTGAGATCCTCGGCCGGCAGGTCGGCGTCGTTAGCCACACCGTGCTTCTCGCGATGGTGCTCGAGCACTTCTTCGAAGGGCTCGTCGGCGACGTTGAGCACGACCGTGCCGTACATCTGCACCAGGCGGCGATAGGCGTCGTAGACAAAGCGCTCGTTGCCGGTCAGCTTGATCATGCCCTCGGCCACTTCGTTGTTGAGGCCGATGTTGAGCACGGTGTCCATCATGCCCGGCATCGAGAACTTGGCGCCCGAGCGGCACGAGACCAGCAGCGGGTTCTTGGCGTCACCGAATTTCTTGCCGGCCAGTTTCTCGACCGCGCGCAGCGCGGCGACTTCCTGCTCCCACATGCCGGGCGGGAACTTCTCACCGGCCGCGAGGAAGGCGTTGCAGGCCTCCGTCGTCACGGTGAAGCCGGGCGGTACGGGCAGGCCGGCGCGGGTCATGTCGGCCAGGTTGGCGCCCTTGCCACCCAGCAAGGAACGAACGCCGTCCCAGGTCTTGGCATACCGCTGAGCGGCTTCAACTTCGCCAAACAGGTATACGAACTTGGCCGCCTTCGGCGCGGCCTTCTTGGCGACGGGGCGCTTGGCCGGGCTCTTCTTGGCGGCACTCGCGCGTGACTTTACGGCAGTCTTGGCCATGTCTTTCCTCCAGACAGTTAACGATGAGACGCCCGGTGACACCGGACGGTTTAGTTGTGCGCCTCATTCCAGGGGACAATAATACCCCCAAGACTAGGTGCGGGCAACCACGACCGTTAGTGTCAAACATCATTCCATCGCCAAGACGAGGGCTTTTATCGTGATCCGAGATTCGCACAGGAGCGTGTCGACCTCGTGCTTGCGGCCCTTGTGGGTTGTTTTGGTGACATTCAACCCGATGGAGTGGGAGTGCCGACAGTATCAGCGGGGTGGAAGCAGGGGTATTTTGGGTGATAAGGAAGGGCCGACGCCGATCGGCTCCGGAGGCAGCCATGAAGACGCAACTGGTCAAAGACTGGATGACGAAGGATCCCGTGGTGGTCGAACCGACGACCACCGTCCCTGAGGCGCACGCGCTCATGACGCGCTATCGCATCCGCCGGCTCCCGGTCGTCAGCGACGGCAAGCTGCTGGGCATCGTCACGCTGGGAGATGTTCGCGGCGCCGAACCGTCGGAGGCCACCAGCCTGAGCATCTTTGAGCTAAACTATCTGCTCAGCAAACTGACGCTGGATCGGATCATGACCAAGCCCGTCGCGACCATCCGACCGGATGAGACGGTCTTCGACGCGGCGCGGCTGATGCTCCAGAAGAAGATCGGCGGCCTGGTCGTCCTGGGCGACGCCGGAGAAGTCGTCGGTGTGGTCACCGAGTCGGATATTTTCCGCATGATTGTGCGGATCTGGGAACAGGAGGCCGAGGAGGCCTTGACCGGCCTCTAGCGCTATGCTTTCCGCAGTCGTTTTTGGAATTGGCAATCCCTTGCGCGGTGACGACGGTCTGGGCTGGCAGGTCGTCGACCGCCTGGCGGCCAGGCCGGGCGTTGAGGCCGTTACCTGCATTCAGCTCGTGCCGGAGCACACCGATTTGGTTCGTCAGGCCCGCCGCGTGCTCTTCGTCGATATCGATCAGCGGCTCGCGCCTGGCGTGAGCCGCTTCGTGTTCGTTCGCCCCGTCGAGTCTCGGCCCGGCGCGATTGGGCACCAGTTGGGCCCGGCCGAGCTCCTGGGCTTCACGCGTCTGTACTTCGGCACGGCGCCGTCGGCTGCCTGGTTGTCGGGAACGGGTGGGTTAGACCTTGACGTTGGTGAGCGCCTGACCGACCTGGTCGCCGCGGCAGTGCCTGGGATCACGGCCCAGATCGAGCGCATGTTGACCTATTGGGCGCAGTGCGACGCGTTGGATCGATCAGCGCCGGCGCGCTGAATCCGCGCGGCGCGCTGCCGCCGACCGAGGCGCGCCCTCGGGCCGCGCACCTACCGCGCCCGTCGCAACCAGATCGACCCCGAGCCCGGCCGCATCCCGAACCAACACATCTCCAAAGTGGATGGGGGCCTGAACGCTCAGACGGCGAACAGCGACAGCCACAGCGCGCGCGACGTCCGGGGTTACGGGCTCCGTGGCCTGCGCCTCAACGCGCGCGACGGAGCCGCCGGTGACGCGCAGTGCGAGCGTGAAGTCGGCCGCTTTGGCAATAATGCGACCGTGCGCCAGGTCAAGCCCGCGTTTACATCGATTCCCCTGCACAGCGTGAACCGCATCGCCCTCGTGCGTGACCTCGAGTCGACAGTGTAACTGGCAGCCGGTACAAAGAAACGTCTGGGTGACCATGCCGACCTCAACACTCGTTCGTCAAGTTTACGGTCGTCGGCCACGCCTGAGTAGTGTATTTTTCCGCGATGTCGCCCAAATCCGGCGACAAAGCTGATGAGGTTCGTCCCCTTGTGAGTGCTACCGGTTTGTCATGTCCGAAGGTGTGTGAAGCGCCATTCTTCATCATCATCACGTTACCAATCTTACTAGCCTGACTGCACATATGTGAGTAGGGTGAACCAATTGTGCCTTTCTTTGGAGGTAGTCATGACCAACCCGATCAGCGCGGCCGAGACCAATGAGCTTCTGGCCCATGCGCATGAGGCCGAGCAGCAAGCCATTGAACTCCACCGGCGATATCACGGCAAGGTGGAAACGTCCCTGCGCTGCCGCGTTACCAGCCTCAAGGACTTTTCGATCTGGTACACCCCTGGCGTCGCTGAGCCATGCCTGGCGATCAACAAGAATCCTGATCTTGTCTATGAGTTGACCCATGCCGGCAACACCGTGGCCGTGATCTCGGACGGCACGCGGGTATTGGGCCTCGGCGACATCGGCCCTCGGGCCGGCCTGCCCGTCATGGAGGGCAAGGCCCTGCTGTACAAGTACCTGGGTGGCGTCGATGCCTGGCCGATCATGCTCGACACCAAGGACCCGGACAAGTTCATCGAGACGGTGCTTCTGCTGCAGCCCGGCTTCGGCGGCATCAACCTCGAGGACATCGCGCAGCCCAAGTGCTTCCGCATCCTCGACGAGTTGCGCGAGCGCGCCAGCATCCCGGTCTGGCATGACGACCAGCAGGGCACGGCTATGGTGACCCTGGCCGGTTTGATCAATGCCCTCAAGGTGGTCGGCAAGAAGATCGAAGACGTGAGCATCACGTTCGTCGGCAGCGGCGCCTCCAATGTCGCTGGCGCGCGCCTGGTCTTTGCCTCTGGGGCCAACCCGGCCAACTGCCGCATGGTCGACAGCAAGGGCATCCTTGGCAAGTTCCGCAAGGACATCGAGGCCAAGAAGGACGAGTTCGCCAACAAGTGGAAGCTGTGCCAGATCACGAACGCTGAGGGTCGGCAGGGGGGCATCGCCGAGGCCATGAAGGGCGCCGACGTGGTGATCGCGCTGGCCACCCCTGGGCCCGGCATCGTCCTCCCTGAGTGGGTCAGCACGATGGCCAAGGACCCGATCGTGTTCGCGTGTGCCAACCCGACGCCCGAGATCTGGCCGTGGGAGGCCAAGGCCGCCGGCGCGGCCGTGGTCGCGACGGGCCGCTCCGACTTCCCGAACCAGGTCAACAACAGCCTGGGCTTCCCGGGCATCTTCCGCGGCGCGCTTGATGTTCGGGCCAAGACCATCACCGACGAGATGTGCATCGCGGCGTCCCGCGCCCTGGCCGGCATGGCCGAGGAAAAGGGTCTGACCCCCGAGTTCATCATCCCGTCGATGGTGGAATGGGAGCTTTACCCGCGCGAGGCCGCAGCCGTCGCGATGAAGGCCGTCGAGCAGGGCGTGGCCCGCGTGACGACGACGTACGATGAGGAGTACAACCGCGCCGCCGCGATCATCGCGCGCTCGCACCAGATGGTCGAGGTCATGCAGCGCGAGGGGCTGGTCAAAGTTGACTGACGTTACCTGAAATGAAAAGGCGGGCGCACTGTGCGCCCGCCTTTTTTGTTGAGATCCGGTCAGGACTCGGGCCAGATGTCGCTCAGGCGGTGAGCTACGGCGAAAGCCGCCGCCTCGGTCCGGTTGGCACAGCCCAGCTTCTCGAGGATGTGGCTGATGTAGTTGCGGACCGTGCCTTCGCCTAATTGCAGTGCTTGCGCGATCTCGTGGTTGGTGCGTCCTTCGGAGACGAGCAGCAGGATGTGACGCTCCTGCGGCGTGAGGGTCGCGAAAGCGGTCGGGTCCGCCGCCCGTGCTGCCCGGCGCACGGTTTCGATGACGGCCTGGTGTTGGGCGGTGTCGCGCAGCCAATGCCCGTCCTGAACCAGGCGGAGGTGCTCGAGCAGTTCGCTGGCGTGGGCCTGCTTGAGGACGAATCCCGCAGCCCCGGCCTGGGCCGCGCGTGTCACCAGGGTTTCATCAGGGGTCCCGGTCAGGATGACGACCGCGGGCTGGCAAGGCAAGAGGCAAAGGTCGGCGCATACCTGCAGGCCGTCCACCTTGCTCGAGTCGATGTCGAGGATGACGAGGTCGGGGCGGCGGGCCGACGTCGTGGCAACAGCCTGGTCCGGTGTGAGCTCCGCCAGGACCTTAAACGTGGCTTGGCCGCTCAACAGCGTGGTCAGACCGAGGTTCACAAGGCTATGCTCGCCGACGATCAAGACTCGCGAGGTGATCACACTCGGATATCCCCTGTGCCCGGACTCTGGTCTGCGCCCCACGTTAAGGGTCTGCCCACCAGCGAGCCAGTGACGAATCTCACGCATGCAACGATGGTAGGCTTCCGGATTCGAATAGCGCGGGGTGCAAAAAGCGGCCAGGGAGTGGTCCAAACGGGCCCGCCAAACCGGAACGCATTGGTCGACTTGGTGGCCGACTCGGGCCATCTGGCGGCTTTTTCTGTGTCATTTGACGTGACTGTACGGGATGGTTGGCAGTGTTAGGGCGTGAAGCTTATCCGTAGGATACGTGACCGGGGGTACTGTGCCCCACAGATCCTTGATTGGCCAGGAGGTCCTATGCCGACACCGAGCGCACGCGTGGCGCCGCCAACCGATGACAAGCGGTGGCGCCTCGTGGAAGCCACCATGCGAC
>JAEURK010000403.1 GCA_016789175.1 Anaerolineales bacterium | reverse complement strand
GGGGGCCCCCCCCCCCCCCCCCCCACCCCCTCGCCGTTCGCCAGTCTTCTCCCAACTGGGCCTATCAATTACCTAAATCCGCGACATACGTCGCAAAGTTCGCGCTGTTCCACTCAAGAGGCGACGGCCCAGGTGCCTGTCCGGCGCGGGAAATCGGTTATCCCGGTCTGTGCGAGGTCGCTGTCACTGGACCGTCTTCAAGTACGCGATGATGTCCGCCAGGTCTTGCTGCGACAGCGTCCCACCGTACGTGCCCGGCATGACGCCCGCAACATAGGTCGGCACTACGAAGGCGCCGGGGTTGACGATGCTCTCGTACAGGTAAGCCTCGGCGCTGGTGGACGTGCCCGTGTACTCGCCACTCGAGAAGCGCTCGGCGGCATGCGCGGCGATGCCCTTCCCGTCCTTCGAGCCCGCGGCCTGCCACGAGGGGCCGGCCAACACGGCGTCGGGCGTGTCGGGGTTCGCGATGTGGCAGGCGATGCAGCCCTGCGCCGCAACCAGGGCCTCGCCGTTGGCGGCGTCGCCGGCGGGCAGTTGCGCGATCGCCTCATCGGGCGAAGGGCCGGGGGTCGCGGTCGGGCCGGGAGGCGGCGTGGGCGTCCAGAAAGACGCCACCCGGGTCTGCTCGACGCTGGCATCGACCGCGAACATGTTGCCGATCGTGGGCACGATCCAGATCAACGCCAGCACGGCGATCGCGCCCAACAGGACGATGATGACCTGATCGAGCCCGTCCAGCCGACGCGGCTTGCCTGCTCCGGCCTGGAGGGAGGCTTCGAGTTTGGCGACCTGCGGCGCCGGCCACTGGCCGGTCGCCTTCTCGGCGGCCCGGATGCCGCCATCGAGCGCCGTGATCCCGCGCGCCAGCAAGAAGCCGACGACGAGGACGCCGACGATCGAGCCGGCCAGCGCAACCAGGCCCTGCCAGACCAACAAAGGCTGCCCGGGGCCGGGCACGCCTTCCGGCCAACCCTCGAGATCGATGCCGGGCAGGACCAGCACTTCGGTGTCGAGTTTGACTGTGCCGTCAAAAGGGTAAGCCAGCGGCGTGCCCGTGGCCTGCCAGCGCACCAGCAGGAAGGCCAGCACGACAATGCCCACGATCACATAGAAGAAGATGCGCTGGCGGTTGTCGTACAGGAAGGGCACGGGCAGATCGGCCTTGGCGGCCGGGGCCGGCTTGGCTCCGGCCACGGGCTTGGCCGCCCCACCGGCGGCCGCCGCAGCAGCGGCCTCGAGTTTGCGGGTCGCGGCCTCGCCGCCCTGCGCCAGGGTCGCCAGCACGATCGCCACGACCACGACGCCCAGAACGGAGACAGCCACCAGGGCCGCCAGCGCCTGCCACTGCAGGATCTCGATCGAGTCGGTGCCCATGGGAACCGAGAACAGCACCCCCGAGAAGTCGGGCATGCGGTCCAGCGGATACCCGGCCGGCACGTTGGCGCTCAGGGCCCGGGTGATCAGGAATCCGAGCACGAGCACGACCGTCGCCACGGAGAAAACGGTGAGCGATTGGCGGTCATACAGAAACACGCTCACGGGTTTGGCCGCAGCCTTGGGCGCCTCGAGCTGCACATCCGGCGCGCGGCCGAACAGCCGGCCGACCAGGCTGAAGACCTGGGCGACCAGATAGCCCACGGCGATCAGGCCGGCCAGCGCGGCCAGGGAGCCCAGGATCGTGGGCGCCACCGAGCTACCCGAAGCCGCACCGGAACCGCCGGTGCCCTGCGTGAAAATCAGGGCTCCGCCCGCCACCAGAAGCACGAACAACAAGACCAGGGTAGGGATAAAACGACGCAACGCTCACTCCTCCGTGCTAACCAGCCATCGGCTGTTTTCTGAAAATCCCACGCGTGAGCTGCAGCAGCCAACCCGCGCTCAACACCACCAACCCCACGCTCAACGTCGGCGGGCCCCAACGATTGGCCCAGCCAATGACCCGTCCGATCGGCTCAGGCTCGACGCCGACCGGCCGCAGCGCACCGTCAGCGTGACGCACCCAGTCACTCGTGACCAGGTGGCGCGAACCGTCCGGTGCCTCGCCAGACAGGAGCAACTGCCACCGCTCCGCCGCGAGGATCAACGGCCCGGAACGCCAGTTGCCGTCTTCCAGGCGCAGATCACGTTCGAGGATCACGCCCCCCGCGTCGACCGGGATCCAGGTCGCCATCAGCGACGTTAGCGACTCGCCCGCCACCGTCAGCCGCTCGCCCTCCGGCTCGCGCCACACGGTCGCCTCGACCGGCTGATCACCCAGCAGACCCTGCCAGGTAGTCTCGGCCGCCGTCGGTTGCGAGGCCAATGGCAATCGATTGTACAGCAGGGCCAGGATGGCCAGGCCCAACAACCACGGGACCTGGGTTCGCAACGCCTTCACCACGCCGCGCGCCTCATCAGAACAACCCTTAGTCGGGCATCCGCCGAAAGTCCGAGCGTGCCTCGACCAGCCAACCCACCAGTCCGGTCACGGCGATCAGGCCGCCGACTGTCATCATCGCCCCGCCTACAAACGATCCCCACAGCGGCGAGCCGATGATCAGGCCGAAGAGCAACAGAACGGCGCCGACGTCGACCATCAGCGGGAAGATGCTGTTTCGTTTAACGGGCAGCGGCTCGAACCCGTGCTCGTCGTCGCCCGGCCCGGCGCCGGTCGGCGTGTCGGTCGGGGGTTCTTCGATCGAGATCGGAGGATGGGCGCTCATCGGTGCGTCCTCAGCGCGGCCGCGCCATGATCTCGGTGATGTAGTGATACGCCATGAACGTAAAAAGCAGCGTCAACACCACCGCCAGCACGCCGAACGCCATGTTACGCAGGGCAGCGCGTTTGTTCACAGACACCTCCGCCGCGGCTGCGGGTTCAAATCATGATCCTGTACAGCGAGTCGGCGACCAGGGCCGCGAAGACCAGAAGCAGGTAGTAGCTTGAGTACTTGTAGAGTTGGTGGGCGAGCTTGTTGCTTGGCGTGCGGTACAACCGGAGCGCCAGTGCCAGGAAGCCCAACCCGAGCACCGCCGCGCTGACGAAGTACACCAGACCGGCCGCCCGTGCGGGGGTCAGCAGCAGCGAGAGCGCCACCAGCAACACCGTGAAGAGCACGATCTGGCGCCGGGTCTCGGCCTCGCCGGCCACAACCGGCAACATCGGCACGCCGGCGCGGGCATAGTCGTTCTTCTTGAGCAGCGCCAGCGCCCAGAAGTGCGGTGGCGTCCAGAAGAAGATGATGGCAAACAGGAACCAGGCCGGCGCCTCGAGCCCGCCGGTGACGGCCGCCCAGCCCACCAACGGCGGGATCGCGCCGGCGCCGCCGCCGATGACGATGTTCTGCGGCGTGTTCATCTTGAGGCCGATCGAGTAGAACCCGACGTAGTAGATCGAGCCGACCATGGCCCAGATCGCGGCCGTG
Organism: Anaerolineales bacterium; assembly: GCA_016789175.1. GTDB lineage: Bacteria > Chloroflexota > Anaerolineae > Anaerolineales > UBA6663 > UBA6663. The sequence continues at coordinate 1,416 of JAEURK010000403.1, read as the reverse complement.
GAGTTAACGAAGACCGTCAACGTGTAGAAGGACAGCACGTTGAGGATCAGGCCGAAGGCCAGCGCCTGCGCCACAGTCACCGTCCCCCTGGCCAGCGGGCGCCGGCTGGTGCGCGACATGGCTCTGTCACGGTCGATGTCGATCACCTGGTTGAGCGCGCTCGCACCGCCCGAGGCCAGCGCGCCGCCGAACATGGTCCAGGCGAAGAGCTCGAAGGTCGGCCACTGACTGATCGTGTAGAGCGGCGCCGAGGAAAACGGCGGCGCGTAATTGACAGCCATGACCATCGCTGCTGCGGTCGTGACCAGCAGCAGCAGCATGACGATCGGTTTGGTCAACTGAAGGTAGGCGCCCAGGGCCACGCGGACCGCCACCGGGACGGCCTGGAGCGTCTCGCGCCGCAGCGCCGGGAACGGCGCGGCCAGGGGGGTCAACCGCACCGCTTGCAGGCTGAAGACCGTGAAGGCGACCGTCGCCGCCCAGGAGATCGTGGCCGTAGCCGAGTGGAGCGAGGCCAACTGCAGCGGGAAACCGGTCAACACGTTCGCGGCTCCGATGAAAGCCTGCCCAACGAAGAACGAGCCGGCGAGCCCGGCCGCGATCAGCAGCGGCACATGCGTCGACCGCATCCGCCAGGCGACCAGGATCGCGCCGGCCAACATCACGCCGGCCGTGATCGCTGCGAGGCGGTGCCCGAAGGCCAACCAACCGATCAGCTGATCGGGGGCCTCGGGGCCGCACATCGGCCACTGCACACACGCCGTGCGCGCGTCGGTGGCTGTGACCACCGCGCCCGCGATCAACAACACGAACAGCGCCAGCAAAGCCTGGCCGGCCAGTTGACTGACCAGGTCGAAGTGCAGGAGCGAATCGCCCAGCCGCGGGTTGCGCTCGAGGCCGACCGCCACGATCCCGGCCGTGATGAGCGCTGCCAACAAACCAAGCCCGGCCGCGCCGTGCAGAGCCGCCAGCGTCGCCACCAACGCGACCCGCCCGACCCCGGAGGGCGCCAGCCCAGAAGGATCGACACCGCCGATCAACATGCGCAGCGCCAGCAGCGCCAGCGCGACGGTCACCGGCCAATACACCCAGCGCACCCGACGGTAGCCTTGATATGCGGCAGCCGCCAGGCCGAAGACCAGGGGCCACAGCGCCAACGCCGCGCCGCGGGCCGCGATATCGGCCCAGCCCATGGTCGGGGCCGTGAACGCCCAGGCGCCGTTGCACAACGGCCATTGCCCAACACAAACCGACCCGCTCAGCGAAGCCGAGCTCGGCGACGCCGCGACCCCGCTGAGCAGCAGCATCAAAAACGCGACGACCGCGGCCGCCAGCGAAAGCCAGCGGAAACGGCCAGTGACGGGGGGAGCAGCGCGCAGGGTCATAGTCTTCAATAACGAACGAGCTGGTTGAAGG
>JAEURK010000387.1 GCA_016789175.1 Anaerolineales bacterium | reverse complement strand
GTGCAGGAACTCCATTTCGCGCGGCGAGTAGAGCGCATGCTCCTCACTGGGTCCAAAGAGTGGGGCGGTAGAGGCCGCGAATGCACCCGGCCAGCGCTGTCGATAGAGATCGAGCAGCGTCAGCGACTCACGGAACTCCTTGAGTCGCGCGAGTGCGCCTTTGGCGGTGCGGCGGCGCCAGGCCTGCAGCTGCGCCACGGCCTCGCGCAGGGTGGGGGGCCAGGCGAATGCAAACGGGGTCATAGCCCCACCGGCACGGCGGCCAGAGGTTCGGCCGCGGCGGCCTCGATGGCGTGGACGAGCGCCTCCACCGCCTGCAACTCGGCGCCGGCGGCCTCGATGGCCCGATCGATCTCGGGAGCGAGCAAGACAACGAGCGCCTCATCCTCGGCGCGCACCTGCTCAAGCCGTTCGAGCATGGCAGCCGCAGCCGTGACATAGGGAGGCGCCGCGTCGAGGGACGCGCGAATGTCGGCGAGGCCTTTGCGCCCGACCTGCGGCACGACGGTCACTGAGAGTTGGCCGTCCGGGCCGGTCTCGACATCCGAGATCTCGGCGCCGTCCATACCGTCTACGAAGGTGGTCAACGCGAGCGCGAGCTTGGTCTTGTCCGCCGCGATGGCGTACTCGAGCGGCAGACTCTTGTGGCCGGCGATGCGCACCAGAACCTTGGCTTTGGGATCGATCGGGGCAGCGGGTGTCGTGGTCATAGTGTGTCCTTTCAATCGTTGAAGAGGTTGGTCTGTGGCAGCGCCGCAGGCGATGTTGGCTTGACGACCTTGGTCGGCTTGTCCTTCTTGGCGGCCGGGGTCTTGGTGGATGTGGATGAGGTGGATGAGGCGGGTGGCGTCTTCTTGGCCGCGTTACTTCGCACCGGGGCCTTGGCTGGTGACTTGGTGAGTGCCTGCTTGATCTCGCTCAGCCGCGCGTCGTGCGCGGCGATGAACGGCGCGAGCAGGGCACGGGCGCCCTCTGGATCGAGCTCACCAACGATCGCCAGGACGTCATGGCTTTGGGTGGATAGGAGCACGGACTGATCGCCCGGGCGAAAGGTGAAGACGATGCGCAGCGTGTACTGGCCCGGCTCGGTCGGCTCGTGCGAGAAGTCCGGCAGATCAACCAGACTCTCCTCACCTGTCGCGGCCTTCGAGGCGGCCACGGGCTTCTCTTCCTCGGGCGTTGCATTGGGTCGATCGGCCTCAACGGTGTCGGTTGAGGCCTCGCTCTCCTCCGATGCAAAGTCATCGGGTGACTCTGTTTCGGTTTGGGTCCCTTCGGTGACGTCGCTTATGACCGCCGTGGGCTCTGCGGCCGGGATCGTCGATGCCGAGGCCTCGATGGGTTCAACGGTGGGTTCGTCTGCGATGGGATCGCTTTCGTCGGGTTCCGCGGATGGCAAGAAATCGAACATGTTGGCTCCTTGTTCGGAGCCCGAACGTACGGCGTTCGCGCGAACGGCATACGGTCGGGCGAACGGCAGACGGTCGGGCTCCGGAAAACGGGTGGGGGCGGTAGCGTCGTTAGCCGTCGGTGGCCAGCGTGCTGAGGAAGGCCACCAGCGGACAGGCGCCGCACGTCTCGCGCACGCGCTCGAGCGGGCACTCCGCGCAGGTGTCGCGGGCAGCCTCGCGCAACGCGGACCAGCGCAGGGCCATGTCGGGTGGTGTGTCCGGGGTCAGAACACGCTGGGCGCGGTTGGCCAGTAGCGCGAGGGCGGGGTTGGAGCGTTGTGGATGACACCGCTCGAAGGGATTGGCGTCGCAGGTCGCGCACGTCTGCCGGGCAGCGGATGCGATGGCCACGAGCGTGGCAGCGTCGAAGAGCGGCAGTGGACGGGCGGAACGCTCCTCGGCCAACACGAGGGCGGGATCGGCCAGGCGCGGCCCGCTGGGCGCCCGGGCCCGGCGGCGGCGCGGGATCATACGGTCTCCAGCCGCATCAACGCCAGCCGCAGGCGCCGGCGTTCGAAGCGGGCTTCGCGCCGCCAGACGAGCAGGCGGGCGCGTTCGCGCGGCGCCGCCCCGCGCAGACGCGAGGTGTAGTGCGCCACCAGGAAATCCATGCTGCGAAGGGTCGCGCGCAGCCGACGCGGACTTCGCGGGAGTGGCTTGGGCATATGGGCCTCCAAAAACGCACCGCCCTGGCGGGTGGGCCAGGGCGGTGCGGATTCACGGTCGGTTGGAAAACCACGCCAGATGAAAGTGTCGAAATACGGGAAACAACCGTCAGGCTGACGGGCCGATTTCTTCCCACCTACACCAACTTTCATGTGGCGCACTCTGCCGGCGACGAATTTCTTCCCAAAAAATGCTCCTTTCCTCTGGCCTGGTATCGTCTGACACCTCAGCCCTATTTCGGGAGGATGGGCATGATCACCGCGACTTGTTGCCAGTCTTTGGGGGCCGGGTCCGGCTCGACGCGGATGGGGCGCTTCGGGTCGAGGATCGAGATCCGCACCCGCTCGCCGTGGGTGGCCTCCACGGCGTCCGCGAAGAAGCGCGCGTTCACCAGGGCGTCGATCTCGCCCACGGTCTGGCCCTTGAGGCCGCCGTTCGCGTGTCCGGTCTCGGCCGCCTTCGCGGCGAGTTGGACCTCCCCATCCGCCCACCGCACCGCCACGGTTTGCTCGTTCTCGCGGGCGATGACGGCCACGGCCCGCAGCGCGTCCGTGAGCGTCACACGGTCGCAGACCAGCGCCGGGGTCTGCTCGGTCGGGCGCGGCACGATCGCGTCGTAGACGGGATACGTCCCGGATAGGGGCAGGGCCACGAGCGTCAGGTCGCCGCAGCGCGCAATGACGCGGTTGGCCGTGATCCAGAGCGACACCTGCTTGTCCTCACCGAGCACCGTGGCCAGGTCACGGATGAAGGCCCCGGGCACGATGGAGGCGGAGCGGGCAGCCTTCAGTCCGCGGCAAGTGACCTGTGCCACAGCCAGGCGCAGGCTGTCCGTCGTCACCAGTCCGATCGCGGACCCCGCCAGCTTGAGCTGTGCGCCGGTGAGCTCCACGCGCTTGTCGTCATGGGCTGTGGCATACCCGGCGGCCGCAATCAGGCGCTGCAGCGCCTCGGACGGAACCGTGTATGACGGCGCCTCGGTTGCCAGCCCGATCTCGGGGAAGTCCTCGGCGAGGGCGGGGGGCGTCAGGGTCGAGCGGATGCGTCCGCAGCGCAGCTCGATCTTGGCTTTCTCTTCCGTGTAGCGTAGCGCCAACGTGTCCTTCGGAAACGTGGCGACGATGTCGAGCGCGGTGGCGGCGGGCAGCAGGCAGCGGCCTGGCTCCACGACCGCGGCCTCGATCGCGGCACGCGCGAACAGATCGCCGTGATCGGCCGTGAGTTCGACGCGGCCATCCGCGTGCGCCTCGACGAGCACGGCCGGCCGGGTTTTGGAAATGCCTCTGGCGAGAAAGGCCAGACGATCCTGCAGGTCGCGCTGGCCGACGTTGATATTCATGAGCTTTCTCCTTTGGGGCGATCGATGGGGGTGTGACGGGTGGGCCAGTTCGGCACGGCGATGGCTTCAGCCTTCGCGGCGAGGGCCGAGGACTTCGCGGCGACGACGTTCGTCTCGGGTGTCGGCTCGGACGTCACCCCTGCGGCGAACGGGCATCCGGCACACAGGTCGCGGCGGGCGCGGCGCGGCGCATCGGGGAGGCCGTCCGCATACCAGGCGCGGATCGCGGGCAGCGTCAGCCCGAGTTCGGCGGCCTTGCCGCTGGCCACCAGCACCAGATAGAAGTCGGTGGGCGTGAGCGCCACGCAGACGTGGTCGCCGCCGTCATGGGCGTTCGGGATCGGCTCCGGCAAGATCCCGGAACGGCGGAAGCGCCACGTCCGGCGCGGCTCCGGTGTGAAGGGCGTGCGCATGATGAAAGCGGCCGAGTGTCCTCGCGGAACACCCGGCCGCAGGTCGCTCAGAGCGCGGTCGCCGAGGCGGAGGCGTCGGCGTCACCGAACGGCGTCGCGCCGGCGAAAGGATCCGGCGGTCGTGTTTCTTCCTGTTCGACCATCAGCGCTAACCCGGCCGCTTGAAGCCGACGGAGGAGCCGCTGGACCTCCAGGCTGCAGGCGGCCGAAGCCGGGCCGTTCAGCATTTCAATCGTGACTTTGCCATCGCGCTGGATCGTGATTTTGGGTTGCATGGTGTGGTCTCCTGAAGAGGTTGGGTCAGATACCCGTCGACACGGCGCCGATGGCCAGCGACGGGAGTTCGGGCAAGATCTCGATGTCGCCGGACACGGCGGTCTGCACGGTGAAGGCGATGCCGCTGGCAGTCAGGGCGGCCGTGATCCCGGCGGCCAGATACGCCTGATGGATGAGGGGCTCGAAGAGCGCCGGTGCGCGGGTGATTTTTCCGGTGCGCGTGTCGACATACATGTCGTCCACGATGCGTTCTACGGCGCCGCTCGCGGTGCGGCGATAGCCCAGGTACTCGTACGTCGGGGAGATGACGTGCACGCTCGCCGGGAAGCACCGGCCTGAGACGAGCAACTCGTTCGTGCTCCGTGTGTAATGCTGCTGGCCGGGAACGG
>JAEURK010000317.1 GCA_016789175.1 Anaerolineales bacterium | reverse complement strand
CCAGGTGGGTGAGGCGCCGGAATAGGCCGTGACCACGATCTCGGCCTGTTCCGGCCGGGCGGTCAGGCTGCAGCCGGCGCGTTCGAGCGCCCGGGTTGCCCACAGCGCAATCAGGCCCTGCCCGTGGACGTAGGCGTTCGGCCCGCCCGTGCTGCGCAGGCGGAAGGCGCCGAGCTCAGGGTCAAAGCGGACCTCAGGGCTGCGGAAGACGGTATCGAACGCTCCGGCCAGGGCCAGGTCTTCGGGCGCGCCGGCGCGCAGTTTACGATCATCCGTGACCAGCCAGACGGTGTCGGCGGTCCGCAGCGCGAGCTCGAGGTCGTGGGTCGAGAGCAGGACGGCCAGGCCCGTCTCACGCGCGAGCCGTCGCAAGAGGCCCGTGATCTCGACCCGCCGTTGGACATCGAGAAAGGCCGTGGGCTCGTCGAGCAACATCAAGCGCGGCTGTTGGGCCAACGCGCGCGCGATCATCACACGCTGTCGCTCGCCGTCGCTGAGGGCCGTGACCTGCCGCCCGGCCAAATCCGTCGAGCCGGTCACGTCGAGCGCCCAGGCCACGATGGCATGGTCGGCGTCGCTCAGGCGTCCGCTCCAATCGGTGTGCGGATGGCGCCCCAGGGCGACCAGTTCCGCCACGGTCAGCAGACCGGGTGTGATCGCTTCGGTCAACACGACGCTCAGGCGCTGGGCGAGCTCGCGCGCCGAGTAGGTCTCCAGGGCGGCGCCATCGAGCACGACCGCACCGCCGAGGGCCGGCTGCGTGCGGCTGAGCGTTCGGAGCAACGTCGACTTGCCGGCGCCGTTCGGGCCGAGCAGGCACGCAAACTCGCCCGGCTGCAGGGCCAGATCCAGGTGTTCGAGGACCGGGATGGGCGCGTCCTTGCTGGCGCGATATCCGACGCTGAGTTGGTGAGTTTCGAGGATGGGGGACACGGGGCCATTATGCCTTGAGAGGGCCGCCCTCGTAAGGCCAATAGCGGAACGTCTGAAGACCGGGCTCCGCCCAACCCCGGGGTGCAGGTTGCCTTGCTTATCCTGTGACCAGACGCGCCAATGCCTGGATCAAGCCGGGCAAGGTGGGCGGGCTGGCCAGTTCGGCCAGTTCGAAGCCGTAGGTTTCGGCGGCGCCGGCGGTGTCGATGCCCATGCAAACCACGCCGGGGGCGGCCAGGGCGGTCGCGGCCTCGGGCGGCATTCGATCGAGCAGAGCGCTCAAGCCGTGCGGAGCGTGTCGGCCGATCAACGCCAGCGCGTCGATGCCCTGGGTGAGGGCCGCCACCGTGGCTGCGCTGAACAGCGGCGGGTGGATGTCGGGCACCTGGTCGATGTGCGCCGCACTGAGATCGTCGAACGGGTCCTTGCGCCCGCCGCCGAGCACGAGCACCCGTGCTCGCGAGGGCAGGGCGCCGACCGTGCGGGCGTCCAGGCCCCAGGCCTCGAGCGCCAGATGGGTGCGTCGATTCCGGGCCACCGACAGGACGCCATGGAAATCCCGCGAGGTCAGACCGAGCTTGAGGGCGGCTGCCCGCGCCTCCTGGACGACCGTGGCGCCGTCGAAAATCAGGGCCGCGTACTCGTCGCGGTGCTCGAGCCCCAGACGCAAAGCGGGCTCGTCGAGCAACGGCGGGTTGGGCACCGGCAAGGCCAGCGGCACCGCCCCGAATAGGGCGAGCTGTTGGGCCAGTTCCTCGGCCTGAGGCCCGGCATGGGTGTAGGCGATTCGTTTGCCGCTCAACGCATCGGACATGGCCCGTATTGTAGTTGAGGTGGCCTGTGGGCGAAAACCGGGGAATCAAAAAAGCCCGCCGGTGCGGGCTTTTCGGCGGACACGGTCGCTCGTCGCCTTACATCACTTCTTTGAGGCTCTTGCCTTCGGACTTCAACGCAGCCGCCAGACCCTTGCGGTCGATGGTGCGGATCGCACGCGCCGAGAGCTTGAGCTTGACGAACTTGCCGAGCTCGGGCACCCAGACCTTCTTCTGTTGAAGGTTGGGCTCGAAGGTGCGGGCCGTGTGGCGCTTCGAGAACGAAACGTTCTTGCCAGTGCGTACTTTTTTGCCGGTCAGGTCACAAACGCGGGACATGGACGTACTCCCATTGCTTCGGTGTCGGTTTTCTGGCGCCGTTCAATGGGCGCGAAGGAAAATTATACCAGAAGACGGTCTGAGTTGGAAGGGGGGATTCGGCGAACGGAAGCGTGCCGTGAGGAGCGTGCCCGGTCCCTCCTCGTCCGTGCCAGCGCCTGCGGCAGCGCGCGCCCCGTATCGTCCATGTCATCCAGGGGGCCCGCAGCACACAGGTCCTGGCGACAAGGGTACGGGCCCGAAGGATCTCCCATCGGACTCGCACGCCGCCACGCCAGAGGCTCCGCGGCCAAAGCGCCTGAACGGAGATCCTTCGCGCCCTTACTGTGCCCGACCCACAGGGCGCCTGGGGCGCTCTGGATGACACTCTGAGCGCGAAGGGCTCGTCGCTCCTCGTCCGTGTCAGCGCCTGCGGCAGCGCGCGCCCCGTATCGTCCGTGTCATCCAGAGGGCCCGCAGCACACAGGTCCTGGCGACAAGGGTACGGGCCCGCAGGATCTCCCATCGGACTCGCCCCACGCCCCCGCTACTTTCCACCAAACGTCTGCCGCACCCAGTCGAGCGCCTTGTTGAGCGGCATCGGCTGCGGGGCAGGGACGTTGTCGGCCAGGCAGGCCTCAAAGCGCGCTTGCAAGGCCGGCGCGTCGACCGAACCGGCCGCGCCGATCACCACCAGCTGCGAGCGCGGCGCCTGCTCCCCCCATTCCTCGCCGACCGTCAATCGGACGCGTTTGCCGACCACATGGAGCAGCCCACGGCGTTGCGGCGCGTCGCGGAAATACAGCACGCCCTTGGCCCGGAAGATGTCGGTCGGCAGACCCTTCACGGCGTCGCGGAAGGTCTTGAAGTCGAGCGGGCGTTCGTCGACGAAATTCCAGGTGTCAAAAACAAGGCCGTGATCGGTGTGTCCATGGTCGTGGCTTGCCTCGGCCGACGACTCGGATTGCTCGTGGACGTGGACGTCGCGGGCCGCGCGCGCGCCCAGGCGCTCGGGCGTGAACAGACCGACGCCGAGCACCAGCGCCAGCGGGACGTCAGCCTGTGTGGCCGGCAGGATCCGCGCCCGCGGCGAGATATCGCGCACCCAGTCCTCGGCCGTCGCGCGCGCCGTGGCCGTGCACAGGTCGAGCTTGTTGAGCACGACGATATCGGCTGTGGCGACCTGATCTTGCGCAAGCAGCGCGTTCGGCCCCGTGTAGCCCGGCGCCTGCTCGGCGTCGACCACGGTCAGGATGCTGTCGACGAACAGGTGCCGGCGCAGCTCCGGGAGCATGAACGTCATCGCCACCGATTCGGGGTCCGAGACCCCGCTGGTCTCGATCACGATGTACTCCGGCCGCTCGGGCCGCGCGATGACCTGCAGCACCGCCTGTAACAGGTCGTCGCGGATCGTGCAGCAGATGCAGCCGTTGGCCAGGCTGATGGTTTCGCCCTCAACGCCGACCACCAGCTGCGTGTCGATGTTGATCGCGCCGAAATCGTTCACCAGCACGGCGATCCGCAGGCCGTGTTCGGCGCTGAGGATCCGATTGAGCAGCGTGGTCTTGCCCGAGCCGAGGAACCCGGTGAGCAAGGTGACGGGGATCGGAGATGGGCTCACTGCGCCTCCTCAGCGCCGCGCGGCCGACGGAGCTGGTGAACGACCCAGGCAGCCGCAAAGCTCAGCGTGCACAGCAGCACGATCGCGGCGCCGGACGAGACCGAGAAGTAATACGAGATGTACAGACCCGCGACCCCGGAGCCGACCGCGATCGCGGCCGCGATCGGCACCATGCGCGACAGCCGATTGGTCAGCAGGGCGGCGGCCGCCGCCGGCGTAATCAGCAAGGCGCTGGTCATCACCACGCCCACGACCTGGATGCCCGTGATCACGGTCAATGCCAGCAGGATCAGCAGCCCATAGCGCACCCAATCGGTGCGCAGGCCGATCACTTCGCTGTGGACCGGATCGTACGAGGTCAGCTCAAGCTCCTTGTTGAACAGCCACAGCGCCGCCAGGATCAGCGCGCACACACCCGCGATCATGGCCAGGTCGCTGCCTGTGACGCCCAGGATGTTGCCGAACAGGATATGGGTGAAGTCGCGGAACGACTGGACCGTGCTCATCATCAGGATGCCGAGCGCGAACATGCCCGTGAACATGATGCCGATGGCCGTGTCCTCGCGCACTTC
>JAEURK010000314.1 GCA_016789175.1 Anaerolineales bacterium | reverse complement strand
CGCACATCGGTGTAGTTCTGGGTGTTGAGCACCTGGCCGTACCAGAAGATCGCCATCGACGGCAGTCGCTGAATGCTGCCCCCGCCATCGAGCAGGTCGGCGATGTACGGCACGTTGACGGCCCGCGCCAACGGCGGATAGTTGGTGGTCGTGCCGGTCCACGAGCGGTTGTTCACGAACGGCAGAAACACCTGGTTCTCACCGGCGGCGGGAGCCTCCGGAGTCGGATCGTCGGCGCGAGCCACCCCCGGCGTGCCGGCAATGATCACGGCCAGCCCAAGGCTCAAGCGAAGGATACGATGGACGTGCTGAAACATACCTTACCTACTTCCTAGTCCGGGGCCTGGATCGTCGCGACCAGGCGTTGAATCGAGTACAGATCGCCGACCGCCAGGGGCCGGTCGAGGTAGCGGCGCAGCGCAGTCTCGTTGTCGCTGAGGACATACGCGCGCGCCATGAAGAAGGACCAGCTGGCGCTCGGGAGGATGAAGGACGTCTCGCCCTCCTCAGACTGCACGCCGGCGCGGGTCAGGTACCACCAGCGCATGCCGTTGCCGCTTTGTTGGGCGAGCAGATAGTCGCGCGCGGCGCCGCTGGTCTGATCGCGCAGAAGCGCGCCGACCTCGGGGGTCAGGCCGAAGAAGACCGGGGCCGACCAACCGGTAGCGATGTTGCGCGGGTCGAGGTACTCCGAGTCGGCGCGGGCCCGGAAGGTGTTGAAGGTCGAGCTGCCGACCAGGCTCTGCATGAGTGTGATGGCCGTGTTCTCGCTGTCGCTGACATCGCCGGCCGTGACCGCCGCGCACCCGCGCGTCCGCAAATCTTGCGCCAGACGGGCATAGCCGACCGCGCCGGCCAGGTCGGCGTAATACATCAGATTGGTGCGGCGGGCGTTATACAACGAGCGAGCCGAGCTCCAGCGCGTGCAGGCATAGTTGTAGTCGGCCGTGTTGCGTGACCACAGCCACAGGCCGTACAGAGCCGAGAAGTTGGCGGCCACCGGCGGCCAGTTGTTCAGCCGCGAGCGGAACGGCACTGCGTAATTCTCGCGGGCCACGCCGACCTTCAACCAATCCTGGGCGCCGGTGCCGCCGTAGGGCAGATCGCTGAGGGGCGAGAACCGTGCCATCTCGGCCGCCATGTAGGCGCGCGCCTGGGCCTGCAGATCGTTGCCCAGATACGGGTAGGCCATCGCCATGGTGTAGAGCAGCTCGCCCGGATCCTGCCAGAACACGTTGCCGTACAGGCCCGAGTCGACGAACGAGATCACGGGCAGGCAGTGCTGGCCCTGTGGACAGTTGCGGGCGTTGTGCGGCCAGGCGTTCGGGTTGCTGAATCCGCGCTCGAGGTAATACGGCATCAGGTGCTGGCCGTTGGCGCGGGTCAGCATGGCCGACACCTCGGCGCGCACGCGCAGCACCAGATCCATCGGCGGGGTCGGATCCGGCAGGGTCAGGTCCGCGACGAAGTACTGGGTGGCTGTGATGTGCGAGAGGCTGAGGGCCGGCAGATACACCATGTGATCACCGATCGCCTGCACCGGCTCCGGCTCGGTCACGGCGACCGAGTAGCCGGCCGCTTCGGCCGTCGCCGGGTCATCGAGCACGGTTGAGGCCTCGGAGGTGTACACGGCGGCGGCACCGCACGGCCCGGTCTTGAGCGCGCCCAGGCCGCCCTCGATCACGCGCCAGTAGATCATGTTGTTGGCCACCACGGCGCCCGGCCGCTGGTTGCCCTCGGTTACCCGCGGCGACGGGACCGGATACGCCGCGCCAGAACCGCTCATCGGGAAGAAGGTGTTGGTGCCGTACGGCCCGCACACGCCGGTCGGGTCGTAACATTCAGGCCATTCGTTCGACACGTTGCTGGCGTAGAGCAGCTGCCCGGTCGAGACGTTCAGGCCGCCCAGCCGTTCCCAGTTATCCACCAGCATGATGTTGCCGCTGAAGGTGAGCACGGCGGGCTCGTCGGAGGTGGCTCGGAGTTGGCGGCCAAAGGTCGGGTAACCGGTCTGACGCACACCCGTGATGTCGAGCGAACTCAGGTTGATGCGGCCGATCTCGGCATCGTATTTGGTGCGCACGTGGGTCGATCCGCCGTCGGTCTGCATGCCGCGGCGCGGGCGATAGACCGTGTAGACGCCGTCAGGGCCCTGCACCGGCGGGGCCGGCGTGTCGTTGTTGCCATAGGTATACAGCACCGGTGCGGTGCCGCGCGATGCGCCGGAGGCCGCGTTCAGGGCGAAGAAGGTCTGCGTGTCCGGCTCGGCGTTCAGATAGCTGACGATCTGCGGCCGAACCACAGCCCAATCCGCCTCGATGCTGCTGCGCACGCCGCCGGCGCGATCCATCACGCCGTCGCCGTCGAGGAGCAGTTTGTGGAAATTGTAGACGGGCTGGCTGCGGAAGACGACCGTGTCGCCCAGCACCACCGGGTAGCGGTCGGTCAGGCTTTGCCCGCGCAACGTGGTGCGCCAGGCCTGTGTGCCGCTCTGGGCGTTGACCGCGATGGCCTGTATGTTTTCGTTGCCGACGTACACGAGATTGCCATCGGCGCTCAGGGCCGGCGAGGTGAGGATCGCGGCGCCGGTCGGGTAGGCCCATTGCACCGCGCCGGTAGAGGCGTTCAGGGCGGTCAGGGTGCCGTCGGTCGAGCCGACATAGGCCCAGCCACGGGCTTCGTCGATGAGAGGCGCTGTCGCGCTTGCGCCGGTGGTCGTGCGCCAGACCAGGCCCCCGTTGGTTGCATCGATGCCGTAGGTTGAACCGTCGTGCGAGCCGACGACCACGATGCCCGCGGCCACTCCGGCCGAATGCCGGATCGGCCCACCCGTCTGGTATTGCCAGAGCGCGCCGCCGGTCGAGGCATCGCGCGCGTAAAGCACGCCATCCATGCCGCCCAGGAAAAGACGCCCCGCTGCCACGACCGGCTGGGCGCGCGACGCGAACGGGATCCCGTACCACTTCCAGGCGTAGCAATATGGCCCGTTGACTTGTTGACTGCTGGCGTTCGTGCGCTGCGCGTTCTGCCCGAGTTGCGGCCAGTCACCGGCCGCGGCCTGGGCGGTGTCGACGACCGGCGCCTCGGTTGCTGCCGGGGGCTCATCCTGCGCTCGGGCCGTCGGGACCGGGATGAACGCGGCTACTGTCTGCAGCGCGAGCAAGCCGGCCAGGGCCGTTTGAAACCATCGTCGCGGGAGCGTCATGCCTGGGGTTCCTCTCTCACCGATCGCGCTCCGAGCCGCCGCGATCGTTGGCCGCATCCATGGCCACACTAACCATCTACCAATCTCGTTATCATCTTAGCGATTGGTTAGCGCTTGCGCATCCCTTAAACCCCAACGACGTCTTTCAGTACAATTACCGAGTTGCGGGGCAGCACGTCTCACCTGGATCGCAGGATTGGGCTTAGGACACAACCGGCTTCCACTCGGATCGGTCGAGCGGCACGGGTGTGATCGCGATGAACTCACCAGATCGATAATGCTCGGAAACGTCATGCGATACCTTTTTACACATGCGCGGCCAGACAAGGTGCTGTCAACCGATCGATGGCGCCCGTTCGGCCCAAGACCGGTTGCGGGGCGAGTGCTGGCGACGGCCCTGGCGATGCTGTCGATTGGGCTCTCGAGACCGGAGATCGCGACGGCGCAGGGCCCGCTCGATCCCTGCGCGGCGCCTGCCAATCCTATCGTCGCCGAGAACTGCCGTCCGGGTACGGTTGGCTGGCGCCCCAACGGCTATTCGGAAGCAATCCAGGGCTATGCCTCAACCACAAGCGTGGCGGCCGGTGATCCGCTGACGTTTTTCGTCGACACCGAGGCTCCCGTCTTTACGCTACGGGTGTACCGCGCCGGCTATTACGGCGGGCTCGGGGCACGCGAGGTAGCCGCCTTCGTCGACACTCCGGGCGGTGCCCAGCCCACCTGCCCCGAAGACTTCACAACCGGGCAGGTCAGTTGTGAGAGCTGGCGGCCGTCCGTCTCGTTGACTGTCCCGGTGGAGTGGCCCGGCGGCGTCTACATGGCGCGCTTCGAAGTCGGGGATGCGTTCAACTTCACTACCTTCGTCGTCCGAGACGATGCCCGCGTTGCCGAGGTGGCGGTCCAGATCCCGGTGACGACCTATCAGGCTTACAACAACTACGGCGGCAAATCGACCTACGACAGCACCAGCGGCGATTGCACCGTGCCCGAGTCGGGGAACCCGCGCGCTGTGGCCGTCAGCTTCGATCGTCCGTACGCCAACACGTTTGACGACCCGAACAATTTCCTGCGCAACGATTACCTCTGGGTGCACTGGCTCGAACGACAGGGTTACGACGTCGCCTATATCACCAACCTCGATGTGCATGGCTGGGGAAAACCAGGCGCGACGAACGGGCTACTCAAGCAGCGCGGCTTCCTGTCGATCGGCCACGACGAGTATTGGTCACAGGAGATGTGGAATGCGATCGTGTCCGCGCGCGATCACGGTGTACACCTCGGGTTCTTCTCGGCCAACACTGCGTATTGGCGGGTCCGCTTTGAGCCTTCGCAGAGCGGCGTCCCCGATCGCGTGCTGGTGACGTACAAGACCATCGAGGGCGGTCGGCCGGACCCCTCCGGGCTTCCAACCAGCACCTGGCGCGATCCCGCGCACTACGGGCTGCCTGAGAACCAGTTGCTCGGCGGGTACTACACCGGCGATAACGACAGCCTGCACTTCCCGCTCCGCGTCACGGCCGAGATGGCCCGCGACCGGGTGTATCGCAACACCGGGCTGCAGAGCCTGCCGGCGGGCACGTTTGCCTCTATCGGCCAGGAACTGGTCGGGTGGGAATGGAGCTCGGTGGTGGCCAGCCCGCTCAACCCACTGGGGCTCACGATCCTGGCCGAATCGCCGGTGGCCGGCTCGCTGCTCACCGACGCCGGGGACGAGCGCCACACGCAGTTGGGCGAGGCGATCGCTCACGCGAGCCGCTACACGGCGCCCAGCGGTGCGCTGGTGTTCAACGCCGGCACGATCCAATGGGGCTGGGGCCTCGAAGGTCGCGAGCCCAACACGGTCATCCGTCAGGTGACCTACAACGTCCTTGCGGATATGGGACTCCAACCGGCCACGCCGGACGCGGCCCTGATCCTGGATGGCCAGTCCGGCGCGCAGATCATGCCGATCGCGGCCGCGCCGGCGCCGATCCGACCGAGCATCCGCAACCTGACGGTGGTCCCTTCCGAGACCGGCGCCGTCATCACCTGGGAGACCGACCCGCCCACGCGCGGCCAGATCTACCTCGGCCCCACGTCGGACCACGTGCACGATCCCCACCTCCCGAGCCCCGACGTCACAGCCACCCATCGCTTCGAGTTGAGCGATCTCGCGCCCGACACCGATTACTACGTACAGGCGATCGGGCTTGGCCCCGATAACGCCATCGCGATCTCGGAGGTAACCGAGTTTCGCACCCAGTCGCCGGGCCTCGGCGGTCAGATACTTGGTTGGGGGCAAGCGCAGTGGGTGAGCGCCAAGTGCATCGCGCGTCCGGTCGTGCTGCCGGCCCGGGCCTGGGCCCGTGACAACCCGCTGCTGGCGAGCAGCAGCCTGGTCGGGATCGCAGCCGTCGCCTTGAGTGCCGGCTGGTTGCTCGTCCGTCGGCGCGCCATGGCGCAGGGCAAGCAGGCACGGGCCCGCATGGTCGCGCGCGTCACGCGCTGAGCGATCGCGACTCTTTGCGCTGCGTGCGCGCTGGCGTGGATCGCACCCGTCACGGCTTTGGATACACTCGGCCTGGGCTGCGGGCACCCGTCGGCGACACCCCCGGAATCTGCGGCAAAGGATCGCCTTCCCGGGCCCGGCGCGCATGCGCGGCTGTGTGTTTAAGCACGAGTTGTCAGCGGGTTCTCGCCGCGCATTGCCCACATTTCGCGAATTCCGGTAACTGGTCAGTCAGCAGGAAGGTGAGCGAGAAACAGGACTGACCAGTTACGAATTCTGAAGCGTCAAACACGAGGGATGTGCTGGTACCATATTGCGAAATTCGCGGCCAGAATCGGTGCCTGGCAACGCGCCCGTGCACACCGCGGCTGAAGTGCGAGTTGCCGCGCGGCTGCCCCGTTGTATACTTGCGCGCATGACAGTTCGCATTTTGCTGGTCGATGACCATACCGTTTTGCGCCAGGGCGTCAAAGTGTTGCTCAACCTCGACCCCACGCTCGAGGTTGTGGCCGAGGCCAGCAATGGCGTTGACGCCATCAAGCTCGCTCATGAGCTCAAACCCGATGTCGTGCTGATGGATCTGATGATGCCCGTGATGGACGGGCTCTCGGCCATCACAGTCATCCGGCGCGAGTTGCCCGAGACCGAGATCGTCGCGCTGACCAGCCTGCTTGAAGACAACATCGTCACCGAGGTCGTGCGCGCTGGAGCGATCGGCTACGTGCTCAAGGACGCCTCGAGCGACGAGCTGGTCAAGGCCGTCAAGGCGGCGGCCGACGGCCAGGTGCACCTCTCCCCGCAAGCCGCCGCGCGGCTGATGCGCGACGTGCGCACTCCCGACAATCCCCAGGCACTGACCCAGCGCGAAACCGAAGTGCTCAAGCTGGTCGCCCAGGGAAAGTCGAACAAGGAAATCGCGCTCGAGCTTCAGATCGGCGACAAGACCGTGCACTCGCACGTCTCCAATATCCTCAGCAAGCTCGGCCTGAACTCACGCACCCAGGCAGCCCTGTATGCCATCCGCACCGGTCTGGTGCCGTTGACCACACTCACGCCGACCGAGCCGCTGCTCTAGCGCCGCTCACCTGAACGACAACGGGCCGGGAGACGAACTCCCGGCCCGTTTTATTTCAGTCGCATGGCCGCCCTCAGCGCCGCCAGCGCCACAGGGCGGCCACCCCGAACAGCGCACCGGCCGTGTCGATCAAGACGTCCTGAGCCCCCGGATGGCGACCCGGCGTAAACGATTGATGCCACTCGTCGCTGACCGCGTAGAGCGCCGCCAGACCGACAGCCAGCAGGCATTGAACCGGCGTGGCGCGGCTCCGCGGCGCGAGCGCGTGCGCGTAAGCTGCGCCCAGCAAGGCGTAGCCGAAAGCGTGCGCGCCCTTCTTGGCCCAGAAATCCCACCCACCGAAGTGCGGCAGGCCTTGTGACGGGGTTGCCGAGAACGCGAAGATCGCGGCCATCACGAGCGCCGCCGGCCCCAAGCGCCTGAGCCCCGCCTGGAAGCGCGCCATGTCGGGCTATTTCGGTCGCTGCGCGTACAGGGCGACGCCGACCACGATGATCAGCACGCCGAGCGAAACGCCCCAGGCCTGCACCGGGCCAAACAGCGGGCGTTGCTCGCCAAAGTTCGAGCCGATGCCGATCACATCGGCCAGGCCGTTTGTGGCCGCCACGACCAGTCCGGTGGCCATGAGCCGCACCCCGATATCTTCGCGCAGCTTGCGCGGCAGGGCGCGATGGCGGGTCGCATACAGATACACGTAAGCGCCCAACGTCATGCCGGTCAGGCCGAGCAGAAAAGCGAAGATCTGGAGCACGCCGATGTCCGGCGTGAAATCCATCCCAAACAGCTCAGGCCACAGCCCGAGCAGGAACAGCAGAAAGCTGAACGCCACCAGCGTGATGCCGCCGCGTGCCAGCCAACCCGGGCGATGGTTCGGATCCTTTGATGTCATAGTCGGTCAGGGCAATCCGCGACGCAGCACGCCCAACCAGTTCTCGGCCAGCACGGCCTGTACGTCGATCGCCGAGAAACCGCGCTCGCGCAACAAGTCGCCGATCTTGGGCAGGTCGGCAACCGTATCAAGCCCCTCGGGCGCCGTCTCGGCGCCGAAGCCGCCGTCGAAATCCGTGCCCAGCCCGACGTGCGCGGCGCTACCGGTCAACTGGCAGATATAGTCGATGGCGTCGGCGACGCGGGTCAACGGCACATCGGCGCGATTATCGCCGTCGCGCCAGTCGGCCTTGAGGAAACGATTGTAGGGCACGACGCCGACCACACCGCCCCGCTCGGCGAGGCGCCGGATCATAGAATCGGTCGGATGGCGTTCGGGAACGGCCGGGTTGCGCAACAGCGCGCGCGGGTTAGCGTGCGTGCACATCACCACGCCTTCGAACAAGTCGAGCGCCTCGAACCACGACTCGTCCGAGCTGTGCGCCAGGTCGAGCATCAGGCCCAGATCGCTCATCGTCTTCACCAGGCGCCGACCCTCGGGCGTGAGCGGCCCGGGCTCGCGCGTGCCGCCGGCGTAGCGTGTGCCCGTCCAGGCCAGACCGACGATGCGCAGGCCGCGCTCCATCCAGGCTTCGGCCTCGCGCGGCTCGCGGATGCCATCAGCGCCTTCCATCAACGGCACCAGCCCGACCTGAGCATGGGCGGGGCCGGGCAAGGGTTTGGGTGCGTGCGGATCAGGATCCGCCGGATGGGCATCCGGCGGAACGGGATCCCGCGGCGCCTCAGGCTCTTCCCACGTCGCCAGAACAGCCTCGAGATCGTGCTGATCGCCGATCAGGCGGAAGCGCGGGCATTCGTCGGCGAGACGATGGTAGTAGTCGAGCTGCTGCTGGTAGATCCGATGCGCTTCTTGGGCGTCGCGATAGCACACGCGCTCCTCCCATTCGCCGCTTTGCTTGCGTTTGGGCGAGGCGAAAAGCGTCCCGAAGATCACGGCGATTCGGCCGCGCAGGTACTCAGGCAGGCCGAGCATCGTCTGCCCAAGGATCTTGCGGGCAAGGCTATCGGTCGCGGCTTCTTGTGCACGCCGCGTCAACGCGCTCTGGGTGTAGTCGCGGCCGAAAGCGGCCGCGTTCCAGGCCAGATCCTGGTGGGCATCCACGATCAAAGAAGACATAGGGGAGGATTATAAGACCGCAGGGCGAAGAGCGACGCTTGAACGGCTGTTCGACCGTCACGCCTCGCTGCTCGCTCCTTGCTCTTCGCCATGCGCCCGCTTCGCCAGCGCGGCCCGGATCTCGGCATGCTTCTCACGCGTGATGGGATAGCGCCAGACCGCCCACAGGCTCAGCAGCAGGATCACGGCGCCGGCCGGGCCGACCAGGATTTTCAGCACCAGCAGCACGCTCTCGGGCTGGGTCGGTACGGCCTCTCCGGGTGTCACGCGCAGGTAACCGGCCAGGTCGAGCAGCCACCCCGAGGCGAACAGACCCAGCGAGAGCCCGATCTTCTGCAGAAACACGAAGAACGCGTAGAACAACCCCTCCCGGCGATGGCCATGCTCCAGCTCGTCTTGATCGATCACGTCGGGGAGCATGCTCCACGGCACCAGATACCCGACCGCCACGCCGACCCCGCCCAACACGGCCAGCGCGTAAAGGGCCGTCGTCGCCCCGCGCGGCAGCAACCCTAACCCGATCAGCGTTACCGCGAACAGGCTCGCGCCGATGAGATAGACCTTGCGCTTGCCGATCCGCGCGCTCACCCGCGCCCACACCAGCATGGCCAGGAAGGCCGTAAACTGCAGGGCCAACAGCACGAAGCCGAAGTCCTGGTCGGGCATGCCTAACCAGTCACGGGCGTAGATGAAGAGGTTGCCCTGCACCAACTGGATCGTCAGCCAGGCGCCGAGATAGGTCAACGTCACCAGCCGGAACGCCCGATTGGCAAAGGCCTGGCGCATCCCTTCGAAGAAACCGACCTCAGGCTGGTCGCTCTTGGACGGGGTGTTCTCAGCATAACCGCGTGTCCCCGCAAACGTCCACCACAGGCCAAGGACGCTCAGCACAGCCCAGATCCCGACGCTCACCGCCGCACCGAACGCGCGATCGGGTGCGTAGGCGGCCACGATTTGATTGTGGAAGAACGCGGCCAGCACGCCGCCCAGGATCGAGAAACCGAAGCGGTAGGTGTTGAGGCTGGTGCGCTCGTCGTAATCGCCGGTCAACTCGGGGGTGAGCGCCGTGTACGGCACGCCCACGACCGTCAGGGCTGTATCGACCAGGATCGCGACAACCAGGTAATACCAGAACAGGCCGGTAGCATCCAGCGGCGGCACGATCCAGTGCAGCCAGAAGGCCAGGCCAAAGGGCACCGCGCCGAATAGCAGCCACGGGCGACGCCGCCCCCAGCGGCTGACGGTCCGATCGGTCAACCACCCCATCAACGGATCGTTGACCGCGTCCCAGATCTTGGTCACCAGGAAGATCGTGCCGGCCGGCCCGGGTCGCAGACCGGCGACGTTCACCAGGAACTCCAGGAGGAAGAACCCGTTGATGGCCGTCAAAACGGCCGGGCCGAGATCTCCGGCCCCGAAGGCAAGCTTGGTCCAAACGGTCAGGCGCTTTTTCATTGCCGATTGATGATTTCTGATGGGTGAGTGTGAGACAACTCTGGCTGGATCCATTGGATTGACGGACTTGCCTTCGATCACGACACCCGGAACTCAATTCGCCAATCACAGATCCTGGATAAGCCGTCCCCAGGCCGCGTCGGTCTCGCCGGGACGAAACGGTCGATAGAGTGTGACACGATCCAGTAAGCCGCCATAGCGCTCACGCAAGGCCGGGCCGAGCTCGGCCAGAGGTGCTTCGAGCGCGAAGACGCTCAACTGGTCGTCGCCGATCATGGCCGGCATCTCGGCCCAGCGCCCACGGGCTGCCAAAGCCGAGAGGCGCTCCCCGAGCTCGGCCCAGCCATGATGCGCCAACACGGACCGATACGACGGGGTCGAGCCATAGAACGCGATCTGCTGGCGTACGCTGTCGCGCTCGGCCGGCGCTGTGATGGTGAAGACGGTTGCGGACACCGAGGGCGGCGCCGAAAAGGCGGTTCCGGCTCGGCCCGTCAGTAGGGCCGGCCGCACGATCTCGCGCAGGTAGGCTGCCGTATGAAAGGGATGCACATGAAAGCCGTCGGCGACCTCGCCCGCCAGGCGTGCCAGGCCGAGATTGACACCCGAGAGATAGATCGGGATCGCTGGATCCGCGATCGGCCCAGGATCAAAGAAAGGCGTCATCAGCGTCAGCTTATAGCGCTCGCCGCGGAAGTTCAGGCGCTCACCCGATTGCCAGGCCCGCCAGATCGCGCGGATCGCCAGCACCTGCTCGCGTAGCTGCGCAACCGGAGACTCGGGCCAGGGCAGACCGAACCGGCGCTCGATGTGAGCCTTGATCTGGGTGCCCAACCCCAAAATGAAACGGCCGCGCGAGTGCGCGGCCAGGTCCCAGGCGGTATGCGCGAGCGTCAATGGGCTGCGCGCGAAAGCGATGGCCACGGCTGTGCCCAGGCTCAGACGTTGCGTATGCTCGGCAGCGAGGGCTAACGGCAGGAAGGGATCGTGCTGCGTCTCGCTGGTCCAGGCGCCGGCAAAGCCGATCGACTCGGCGGCCTGCGCCAGAGCGGGCATATCGGCCAGCGGCACGGCCATCCAGGCCACGTCGAGCACCATGGGGCGATTATAGACTGCCACGGCCCGTTAACAATGCATCTACAATAGCGTGCTAGGCTGATGAGTTGAGGCGGCAAACCGTTATGGACTATCGTGACTACTACAAGATCCTGGGTGTCAGCAAGTCGGCCGACGAGAAGGAGATCAAAAGCGCCTTCCGCAAGCTGGCTCAAAAGTATCACCCTGACAAAAACCCGGGCGACAAGGCCGCCGAGGACAAGTTCAAGGAGATCAACGAGGCCTACGAGGTCCTCGGCGACACCCAGAAGCGCGCACGCTATGACCAGCTCGGGTCGAGCTACTCGCAGTGGGAGCGCTCGGGCAAACCCGGGGGCGGCTTCGACTGGGGGCAGTGGTCGCAATACGCCGGTGGCCAGGGCGGGACACGGGTCGAATATCAAGACCTGAACGACATACTCGGCCGTGGCGGGTTCTCGGATTTTTTCAACATGATGTTCGGCGGGGCGCGCGGCTTCGGCGGCCAGGGGCTGGCCCGCGGCGAAGACGTCGATCAGCCAATCGAGATCACGCTGGCCGAAGCCTACGCCGGCGCCACGCGCACACTGACCAAGGGCGGACGCCGCCTGACTGGCCGGATCCCGCGCGGGGCACGCACCGGGACCAAGGTGCGTATCAAGGGCGAAGGCGGCCAGGGCCAGCCGCCGGGAGACCTGTTCCTGGTGGTGTCCGTCCAGCCCGATGAACGCTTTACGCGCGATGGCGACGATCTGCGGGTGGATGTGCCGGTCGACCTGTACACGGCCGTCCTGGGCGGCGATGCCCGGGTCGCGACGCTCTCCGGCGACGTGGTGCTCACGATCCCGCCCGAGACCCAGGCTGGAAAGACCTTCCGGCTGGCTGGGCGCGGCATGCCCAAACTGCGCGACCCCGAGACCCACGGCGACCTGCTGGCGCGGATCGTCGTGCGAGTCCCGACGCACCTCAGCGAGCAAGAACGCCAGCTCTTTCGCGAACTGGCCCAACTGCGCAAAGCCGGCCAGGATCGACCTTGATTCTCAGATCGCCGCCGGCGCCCGGTTTTCGATCTATTCCCTGCTGGCCGAACCGTTGACTTGAACCAGACATTTGGATTCGCCTCACGTCGCTCTCAGCGTCGACTTACTCTGGCGCCCTACAGTGACGGTGTTGTCAATCTGTAGAAAAGGTACTCCGCGATGAACCCAAGGCTCCTTCTTCCCACGACGGCGCTGCTGGCCGGCGCGCTGGCCTGCGCCCTCCCCAACCCCCTCACGCAGCAGCGCACGCCCACCGCGGCGCCTGTCTCGGCGCCGGTCACGACCACGACCGACACGACCACGGCGCCCGCGACCAACGTCACTACCAACATCCTCACCAGCAGTGAGGAGCAGGCCCTGATCAGCCTGTACGACCAGGTCAACCCGGCCGTGGTCTCGATCCAGGTCAGCTATGGCCTGGAGGGTTCGCAGGGCTCGGGTTTTCTTTACGACACCGAGGGCCACATCGTCACCAACCAGCACGTGGTCGAGGGCGCGCAGTTCATCGAAGTCGACTTCCCAAGCGGCCTCAAAACCGAGGGCAAGGTCGTGGGCGTCGACACCGATGCCGACCTGGCCGTGATCAAGGTCGAACAGGTGCCCGAAGGCATCACCCCGTTGCCGCTGGCCGACAGCGATGCCGTTCAGGTCGGGCAGCGCGCCATCGCGATCGGCAACCCCTTCGGCGAGTCGGGCTCGATGACGCTCGGCATCGTCTCGGGCAAAGGTCGCTCGCTGAGCGACAACCGCACCGGTCAGACCGCGTCGCGCTTCACGTCGCCCGACATCATCCAGACCGACGCGCCGATTAACCCCGGCAACTCGGGCGGCCCGTTGCTGAACATGAGCGGCGAGGTCATCGGCATCAACCGCGCGATCGCGACCGAGACCGGCGCCGGCTCGGGGGTCGGGTATGCGATCCCGTCGAACACGGTCCGCCAGATCGTGCCGTATTTGATCACCGAGGGGCGCTTCACGTACCCGTACTTTGGCATGAGCAGCGGGCCCGAGATCTCGCTGCAGGCGGCCGAAGAGCTTGGGCTTTCTCAGGCTTCGGGTGTGTATGTGGTCGGCGTCGTGCCTGGTGGCCCGGCCGAGCAGGGCGGCCTGCGCGGCGACAGCGCCACCGACCGCGACACGAGTTATCAGGGCGACGGCGATCTGATCGTGGCCATCGACGGACAGCCCGTGAATATCTTCGAGGACCTGATCAGCTACATCAACTACAACAAGCGCCCGGGCGACACCGTGGTCCTGACGGTGCTGCGCAGGACCGAGCGCGTCGATCTGACGATCACGCTGGGTGAACGGCCACTCAACTGAGCGCTAAGCAAAAAGCCCCGGGGCGCTGGCCTCGGGGCTTTTTGTTGTCTCCGGCGATCATAGGCCGTCGACGATCTGAAAGCGGCTGGTCGCCGCACGCTCGCGGACTGCCCGGGCTTTGGCATATTCTGGGCTGGCATGCCAGGCCCGGATTGTGGCCAGATCGGCGAAACGGATTATCACCACCCGCTGTGGCCGCGGCCAACCTTCCAGCAGTTCGGCTGCGCCCCCGCGTGCGATATATTCGCCGCCGTATAGGGCGACGGCGGTCGCCGCCAGCGCCTTGTAATCCTCGTATACGACCGGATCGTGGACGTCTACTTCGGCGATGAGATATGCCGTCATGCTCGCCTCCAGGGCGCCCTCATTGGGGTGTAAGCGTGCCCGTCTGGACCCGCCAGACTGCGGCCCGCGCCAGAAACTCCGAGGGAAACGGGGCCAGGTCGGTGGTGGTGATGACGAATTGATCGGCCGCGCTCAATCGCCTCAGCAAGTCGGACCGCCGCTGGCCGTCGAGCTCGGAGAGCACCTCGTCGAGCAGCAGGATCGGCCACTCGCCGGTGCGCGCGCGCATCCACTCGGTCTCGGCCAGCTTGAGCGCCAGCACTGCGGTGCGCACCTGGCCGCGTGAGCCGTACACACCCACGTCGAGGCCGTTCGCGACAAACCGCAGCTCGTCGCGATGCGGCCCATACAACGTCTGGCCGCGTGCGATTTCGTCGCCGCGCACCGACTTCAGGCGTTCGCGCAGCAGGCTTTCGATCTCGGCCGCGCTCACGCCGATCGGATGTGCGGGCGTCGCCAGCGGCAGACCCAACTGGCCATCCGGCGCGACGGCGGCCGCCGGGTCGAACGACGGGTGATAGGCGAGGCGCAGCCCCTCGCGCCCGGCCGTCAACTCGCGGTGGATCGGCGAAGCCAGCGCCTCGAGCTCGGCCACAGCGTGCGTGCGCGCGGCCTGCAACGCGCCGGCCAATTCACACAACTTGCCATCCCAAAACTCCAATAGATCGGGCGCGACGCCGCTCTCCTGGATCTGCTTGAGCAGGGCGTTGCGCTGCGACAGCACCTTGCCGTACTCGCTCAGGTTGTGCTGATAGAGCGAATCAACCTGGCTGAGCGCGAGGTCCAGATAGCGCCGCCGTTCGCCCGGCGAGCCCTCGACGATGGCCATGTCCTGTGGCAGGAACATCACGGCCGTGATCCGGCCGGCCAGATCGGAGACGCGCTTCTTGGCGCCGTTGATCAACACGTCTTTGCGCAGGCGGCCCTCGCCGCCCGCGTCGGCGATCACGCGCAGCTCGACCCGCAGGCGCTCGCGGGTTGTGCGGGCCTCGGCCACGACCCGGGCAAAGGGCTGCGGCTCGTGCAGCGCCAGGAAGTTAATGAGCTGACGCTCGGAAGCAGCGTGGTGGGATTGGCCCGTAGCCAGGAAGTACAGTGCCTCTAACAGGGCCGTCTTGCCCTGCGCATTTGCGCCGACAAGGATCAAAGCCCCCGCGGGCAGATCGACCTCGAGGCGCGCATACAATCTGAAGTTGGTCAACGATAGTTGCTGGATGTGCATGGCAGCGCGGCCAGTGTACCGGGGTGAAGGTACGGCGTCAAACGGCGACAGGGAGGAGGGAAGAGGGAGGAGAGTCGTCCTCCCCCCTCTTCCCTCCTCATGGGCCAATATCCCCATACGCTTTCATCTCAACCGATTACAGCCGAGTCACCAAACTGGGGGAGGCATTTTCTGTGCAGCCTGACCCGGTGTAGAACCTTGACGACTCCTGGGCGAGCCCTATAATGATCGTCGGCAGTCGCCACATCACCCGGACGTGATGGCCCCCGCCAAGGGCTATTCGCGTCTTTTTTTGTTAATGTCGAGGAGAGCTATGTCCGAGTCACTTCGCACCTTCCTTGAGCTACCCTACGATGAGTTGGAAGAGCTCAACCTTGCGGCGAAAGCCCAGCGTCTGGCCCGTGTGCCCGCCGATCAGATCGCGGAGGAGCGCCTGCGCTATCTGACCGACGAGAAGCGCATCAAGGCCGTCACCGTGCTGTTCAGCGACCTCGAGGGTCGGCTGCACATGCTCGACTATGACAAGAAGTTCCTGCTCAAGAGCCACGACAACCTGACCTTCGACGGCTCCTCGATCCGCGGTTTCACAGCCCAGCGCGAGAGCGACCTGCGCCTGTACCTGGATTGGTCGTCGTTCTACTGGGCGCCGGCCGACATCTTCGGGCCGGGCAAGGTGCTGGTCTTCGGTCAGGTCATCGACAAAGACGGCTCGCCCTACGCGGCCGACATCCGCAGCGTGCTGAAGAACTTCGCCAGGGACGTCTACGAGAAGGACGGCTATACCCTCAACGCCGCCAACGAGATCGAGGGCTTCCTGTTCAAGGGCACCGACGCCGAGCGCCGCTATCACGAGACCAGCAAGTTCGACTTCGTCAACACCGGCGGCTACTACCATTCGCTGCCCGGCGATTCGCTGCGCACCTTCATCGACACGGCCGCCGAAGTCCAGCGCGCGATGGGCTTCCAGAACGAGAAGGACCATCCCGAGGTCTCGCCCTCGCAGTTCGAGATCAACTACAGCTACAGCGAAGCCGTGGCCGCGGCCGACACCATCCAGCTGTACAAGCTGATCTGCCGCCAGGTCGCGACCAAGCTCGGCATGACCGCCAGCTTCCTGCCCAAGCCCGTCGTCGGCATCAACGGCAACGGCATGCACACCAACGTCTCGGTCAGCAAGAACGGCAAGAACCTGATGTGGGACGCCAAGGGCGTCGAGAGCCTGAGCAAGTTCGGCTGGAGCTTCGTCGATCGCATCCTGACCCACGGCAATGACATCTGCCTGATGCTCAACGCCAGCGTCAACGCCTACCGCCGGCTCGACCCGCACTTCGAGGCCCCGAATCAGATCAAGGCCTCGGCCACCGATCGCGGCTCGATGGTACGCATCCCGATCGGCAATGAGAAGAGCATGCGCGTCGAGGTCCGCTCGGTCGGGCCGGATGCGAACCCGTACATGGTCATGCTCTCGGTCTTCAAGACCGGTCTGCAGGGCAGCATCAGCCGCGACAAGAACCTGCGTCAGGCGGCCCGCTACCTGCCCGATAACATCTACGACGCGATCACGAACTTCGAGGGCGCGGAGTGGACGACCGATCTGCTTGGCGCCGACGTCAAGGGCCGGTTCGTCGAACTGAAGAAGGCTTCAGCCGATCGCTGCCCGCGTCTGCTGGGCACCTTCGTCAAGCCGCAGGAAGTGCAGTACCACCACGAGGTCTACAACCAGTATCTCTGGAACCTGTTCTGAGCCGGTGACGGCTTCCGTAAAAAAGAAACGCCGGCCCCTGGGCCGGCGTTTCTTTTTTCATCAGGGCGTGACGAACTGCCACTGGCCAGGCATGGTCCGGCCCGTGACACGCACTATCCGGCCGTCCCAGATCCGGAAGTAATAATCGATCGCCTTCCAATCGCCGCCGGTTGAGCGGCTTTGGATCTGAGTGGCGTAGGGCCCCTCAGGCACGACCGCCCAGCCCAATCCGTCGCGGACGCCGGGCTGCGTTCGCCAGACCAGACCGAAACCGCGCACGGGCTGATACAGGTCGGGCGGCGGCGTCAAAGTCGGGTCCGTGGCCGGTTGACCTTCGGTCCAGACATCCGCATAGGTCGCGATCCGGCCGCCGTCGTACAGCACAGTCACGGTGCCGCCGCTCTCGTGCGGGAACCAGACCATCCAGCCGCGTTCGAAGCGCTGCATCACGATCGTGCTCGAGCGCGCCGCGCCGAGCGGACAGGAGCCCAGTTCCTGGTTTGTGAAGAAGTACGCGTTCAAACACGGGAACCTGACCGACACCTCCTGCTGCGCCCAACCGCCACCCGGTCCATAGACCGTCAGGATGAAGGCCGTGACGCCTTCATCCCTGGTAGTGTCGGAGATCACGACGGTGCCGCTCAACGGAAAGCTGCCCGGTATCTCAACCCCCCACCAGCTGTTCGGGTCGCGATGCTGGAGCGTGGCGGTCAGGCCACCGGTCGACGCCCAGGCCAGCGTAAGCGCCTCTCCACGCTGGGCCGCGACCGGCGACACCGTGAACGACGTGATGGTGGGCGTGATCACCTCGACCGGGGTCGACGTCGGACCTGGTGCCACAACCGCCGCCGTCGGCGCAGCGGGCGGAGGGGTAGGCGTCGCCGTCACAGTCGCCGACATGGTCGCCGACATGGTCGCAGGCACTGCCGTAGATGGCGCACCCTCGGTCGCTTCGGCCGACACCCACACCGAGCGCGTAAGCGTTGTGGTCTCCAGCACCAGGTGGTCGCCGTCCCGCGCAAAGTAGGTCACGGAGTCCAGCGCCGCGATGATCGGGGCCTCGACCCCGAGATCGGCTTCGGGCACGGTGCACGCGGCGGACGACATCCCCCAGGCGCCCAGGAAAAGGTGATCACCCGCGACGCGGTAGTCGCCTTCGAAGTTGCGGCAACCGGTGTTGCCGGTAAAGCGCGCGCCATCGAACGCGATCCAGGCAGGCGAGGGTCCCAGGCCAGCATCGACCCAGACCCACCGGCCGATCAGATCGTCAGCCGAGACGTCGGCCGGAATCCGCTGGTCGAAGGCCACGACCACTGCGCCGGTAAGATCGCGCCACTCGAGCCGGTTGCCCTCACGCCGCCAGTGCGTCACCCGGGAAAGTCGTTCGAAGAAGGTCGCTTCCAGCGCCATCCACGCCGGCGCACACGCCCGGGTGGTGATCGCCGGCTGGGCCCAGGTTAAACCGGCGGTCGTTGGAAGATATGCGCTGCCATACCAGTTGCACCCGGCATAGCCCCCAATTCGGTCGGACTGGATCTCCAAGGTCGTGGGGTTTGGCGCAGGCAGTTCAGCGCCTGGGAGGTCGGCCAGCCGCCATTCGGTGTCGACCAGATCTCGGATCGCGGCGCCGGTCAGACCAATGCGCAAAGCCTGCCCTTCCAACGGGGCGGTCGCGGTTGGGAGCCCGGCGGTCTGCGTCGGGACCTGTGTGGCCGGGATCGGCGCCGAGAGGCAGGCGCTCAGGCTGACCAGGGCTGCCAGGCCCATTCCCAACCATCGCAGCGGGTGCCGATAGGTGTCCATGGATACAGGCTCCTACACTAAGCATATATCCATGTTGACGGATGGATCCAGGGCCGGGTTCCACACCCGGTTCGGTCTGGGCCCGGCCCTGAAAAGGCGGATTTTCGACAGGTGTGCGCGCCGCGCGCCGTCAGGCGCCGGCGACCCACTCCAGCGCCCTATCGGCCAATCGATCCAGCGCCTCGACCGACAACCGCAGATGATCCTCGCGCGTGTCCTCGATCTTGTTGTGCGAGATGCCGCGCAGGCTTTGAACGAACAGCATGATGGTCGGCACACCGGCTCGGGCAACCTCGGCCGCGTCATGCAAGGGGCCGCTGGGCAGGCGCGGCGCCGTGCCGGCGGTCTCGCGGATCGCGGCGTCGCAGAGCTCGATCAGGTGGGGATGAAACGGGATCGGCTCGATAGACCAGATCTTCTCCCAGCGCACCTCCGTCTGCTCCTCAGCCGCGAAGCGTTGAGCCGCATCCATGGCTTCGGCCCACTGGCGTGCCAGACCATCGGCATCCATGTGACGTTGATCCAACAGGGCTTCGCACTCGCCGACCACGGCGGTCACGATGCCCGGACGGGTGGTGACGCCGCCCAGGGTGCACACCCCGCCGTTGCGGATCGCAATCGGCCGAATCTCGAGCGCCAGCTTCGCCGCCGCGGCCAGGGCGTCACGGCGCTTGTGCATCGGCGTTGAGCCGGCGTGCGCGGTCTGCCCCGTGAACGTAAAGCGATGACGTTCGACGCCGTACGTGCCGAGCACGACACCGAGCGGCAACCCGAGATCCTCGAGCACCGGGCCCTGTTCGATGTGCAATTCAAGGTAGGCGGCGGCGTGCTTGAGCTCGTCGCCGGCGGCGCGGGCCGTGTCAAGATCCACCCCAAAGGCGCGAACGGCATCCGCCAGAGTCACACCGTCACGATCTTTTAGCACGCGCAGGTCGTCGGGATTGAAGTAGCCCGAGCAGGCGCTCGACCCAAACAGGCTCCGCCCAAAACGCGCGCCTTCCTCATCGGCCCAATCGACCAGGCGCACCGTCACCGGCGGCGTGCCTTCCGCCGCAATCCGTCGCAACACCTCGAGCCCGGCCAGCACGTTCAAACAACCGTCAAGCCAGCCGCCGTTGGGGACGGAATCCATATGCCCGCCGATGAGCAAGGCCTTCTCAGAAGCGCCCCGCAGCGTGGCCCAGGTGTTGCCGGCGGCGTCGTTATGCACCTCAACCGGCAGTTCGTCGAGTTTGCTTCGCAGCCAGGCCCGTCCACGGGCCCAGGTCTCGGTCCAGGCGACGCGTTGCGCGCCGTTTTCGTCACCGGTCAGGACACGTAGCTCTTTGAGCTCGTCGATCGTGCGTTGCGGATTGAGGGGCATGGTCGTCTCCACGGGGCGCAGCAGAATGGGGAGGATATCCCACACCTGAGTGGCTTTGTCAATACAGTCTGGACTGGCGAGCGACCAACGCCGAGGGATGGGTCACCCGGCAGCGCCCTGCTCAATCACGCATGAACGCCAGCACGTCCCGGTTGAAGTCGACTGCGGCTTCTTCGAAGGGCTGGTGGCCGACCCCGGGGTAGACGATCAGTTGCGCGTTCGGCAGCCACGCGGCCAACTGTTCGCCCTGCGCGAGCGGCGTGGCCGTGTCGACCTCACCCCAGAGCAGCAAGGTCGGCGCCGTGATCGTGCGCAGCTGCGCTTCGGTGGGTTGCGGCGTGCGCCCACGATCGCGCACCAGGCCGAGGAAGCCGACATCCCAATCCCGCATCCGCATCGCGTTGCCGTAACCCGCGTCGTCGGCTTCGGTCCAGAACCCCGGGTCGGCCTGCAACCCGCGCGCGACCGAGGCCACGGCCGCCGGCGTGACGAAGGTCCGTAGCGCCAGCCGCCCCCAGCGGTTGATCGGCGCGAACGCCACCAGCGGACCGATATCGACTGGCGGCGCACCCGCCAGGATCGCGCCATCGACGATCACCTGGCGCTCGATCCGCTCCGGATATCGCAGTGCGAATTCAGCCAGCACGACGGCGCCGGCGCTGTGCGCCACGAAGCGTGCTTGCCCGATGCCCAGTCGATCGAGAAGCGCCGCCAGGAAGTCGGCCTGGCTGGCCACGCTATAGTCGAAGTCGGCGCGTGGCTCGGTCAGCCCGGCGCCGGGCCGATCGTACGCGATCGCGCGGTAACCGGCCTCGGCCACGGCGTCGAGGTTGTAACGCCAGCTGAAGGTCGAGCCGAACAGGCCGTGCACGAACACCACCGGCGTGCCGTCAACCGGGCCGCGCTCCAGCACGTAGGCCTGCAAACCGGCGACCGCGATGAAGCGTCCAGCGGGGTCGGCCAGGTCCGTTGCCGGTTGCAGGCCGGTGTCGTCCAGCGGGATCAGGAACGGCACGCCCAGGGTCACGAACAAAATGACGGCCAGGACCGCCTGGAGGATCTGCCTTCGCATGACACCTCTCGGTTGAGCGATCGATCAGGGTGAGGTCGGCCAAAGATCCGTGACTTCTTCGATCTGTACGACCAGGGTATAGCGCCGACCAGCCTGCTCGACCTGCGCGTAACGGTCGCTGTTCACGATGCGCCAGGCGGTGGCCAGCGCCTCGCCGCTCACCGGCAGCGCCTCGCCCGCATCGCTGAGACGAATACCCTCGATGCCCTCGTCGGGCCACACCAGGGCCGGCGGCGTGTCGGTCGCGTCGACCGGGATGGCCCTCAACCAGCCGTGCGTGGGCACGAAGTCGTGGCCCACGGCGCCCGCCCCGGTCCGCAGCCACGTCAACAACTCGGCATAGCCGGCCGGGGGCTCAGCGGCGGT
This sequence comes from Anaerolineales bacterium, assembly GCA_016789175.1. GTDB lineage: Bacteria > Chloroflexota > Anaerolineae > Anaerolineales > UBA6663 > UBA6663. The sequence continues at coordinate 9,376 of JAEURK010000314.1, read as the reverse complement.
GCGCACCCAGACGGTCTTCTCGCCCGAAGCCAGCGCGACGCTCAGCCGGCAATCGCTACCGTCGTAGATGATCTCGGTCGACTCGTACGAGTCCTTCCACCCGAAGAACCCGGCATCCGCCATGCGGGTGACGACGGCCCGCAGCTCGTCTTGCGTGAAGGCGCCTTCCATGACGCGGCGCTCGGCGCCTTCGTAAACGAGCCAGAGCACGCTGCCGTCACCGCGGATGCGCACCGGCGGGATGTTGTTGTCGTAGTAGCCGGTGGGCACCAGACCGCCGTAGCAGGCGTACTCGATCAGGCGGTGGTGTGTCGACGTATCCCACTCGAGCGCCGGCACGGGCGAGATCAGCGTGGAACAGGCCAGGGCCGCGCCGCTCAGACAGGTCAAGAGGATGAGATGAATACGCATGGCGCTAGAGACGTTTGTGAGCGCAGATTCGATCCCGGCCGCCCGGTCATGCTCAGGGCTGTTGCGGCCAGGTGCTGGTGACGCCTTCCACCTGAACGGCGATCCGGAAGGTTTGGCCTCCGGATTCGACGACCGTGAAGATGCTGGTGTTGACGATCGCCCAGGCGGCGCGCAACGCCTCACCCTCGATCGGGACCCCACCCGGGGAATCCGCCAGCCGGATGCCGTCGATCCCATCGGCGGGCCAGCTGGCCGTCGCCGCCGAGACGGGGTCGCCCGAGGGCATCGCAAAGAGGAAGCCGCGTTCCGGGACGAAGTCGGTCCCCGCATGCCCGCCGGCGCGCACCAGGAAACCGGCCAGCGCGTCGTAATCGGCGGGCGGCTCGCCGCCCGTCAGCGCCGAGACCGATTTGTAGGTATCGGCCAGCACGACCCGCATCTGGCAGGCGCCGCCGTCCATGATCTCGTAGTCCGGCTCGTAGGAATCGGCCATCGTGAAGAAACGCCGCTGCGCCATCTCGGTCAGCATCGCCGTGATCTCGTCATCCGTGAACTGGGCGGTGTACACCCGGCGGCTGCCATCGATCTGATCCTCCACCCACAGCGCGCGGCCATCGCCCCACAGTCGGAACGTGGGGATGTCGTTCATCCACACTTCGTTGGGCACCAACCCGCCGTAGCACGCGTAGGAGATCACCTCGACGTCCGCCGAACGATCCCAGACGAGCTCGGGCACCACCGGCGAGAACGTGGCGCAGGCCAGTGACACGATCGGGATCAGACCGAGCAGCAGGCGTTTGGGTGAAGGGCTCATCTTGAAGCAACCTTTTGGATGGCGCCGGTCAGGGCGTGGCGCCCCAGGCCGTCAACTGATCGAGCGCCGGATCCCAGCCCGGGTGCTCGCCGAGCGCGGCGCGCAAGTCCTCGACCGCGGTGGCGCGCGCGCCGAGGGCATCCTGGGCGCGCGCGCGCCAGTAGAAGCTCTCCTCGAGCCCCGGTGATTGCAGCATCAGATCGGCCAGGTCGATCACATCCTGATACCGACCGGCCTCGAAATAGGCAGCGTACATGTCATGGCGATACCACAACAATCGCCGGGGCAACGTGTCGAAGCTGCGGGCCTGATCGAAGGCCACGATCGCCTCGTCGGCGCGGCCCTGCCGAAACAACACGGCCCCGACGTTATGCCAGGCCAGGGCCTCTTGCTCGGGATCGCGCAATGCCGCGGCGTCGGCCTGGGCCTGAGCCAGGGCGAAATCCAGGTTGGCCGCGACGTCGGCGTCGGCGCCGAGCAGTGCCAGCAGCTCTGCCTCACGGTTGGGCGGATACAGCACGATATACAGGTTGTTGAAGGCCCGCCAATCGCGCTCGATCAAATCGTAAGCGCGGCGGTAGTTGGCGCCGATGTACGAGTCTTGGGTGATGAACTCCGCGCTGACATCATCGTAGCCGGTGAGCAGGCCGTAGTGGCCTTCCCAGCCCTTGCCTTCCTGGCCATGTTCATCCTCGAGGAAGCCACGCTCGATGATGACCGGGAAGCCGGCCGCGATCAGGCGCTTGAGACGCTCGAGGTCCCCGCCGAAGCGCAACGCGGCCCCGAGCCCGGCCCGTTGGGTCACGAAAGCCGTCAACTCCTCGGGCGAGACATTCTTGTCGCGCGCGCCGGGCTTGACGATGGCGGCCACGTCGCGCTGCCAGCGCACGTCCACGCCGTTGCCGTACCAGTTGAGCGAATCGGCTTCGGAACCGCGCCAGCCCCAGAACACCAGCGCGGCCGTCAGCGTCGCCGGGCCGCAGTTGTTGAACAACTGCGGCTCGTAGCGCGCGCCCTTGAGCGTCAATGTCGCGGGGATCGGCGGCAGCGTGGCGGTCGGCGCCGGCGTGAGAGTCGGCGTCAGGGTCACGGCCAGTGTCGGCTGCTCGGCGATCGGCGTCGCCGGGAGAGTGGTGGCCCCGGCCGGCGCAAAGGTCGGCGGCGCGGCCAGGGCCACCGCGGCTGTCGGCAGCGCCTCGGGCTGCGGGCCGTACTGGAGCCCGCGCCAGGCCTCGTCGAGCGCGGCCAGGCGGGGCGCCAGCCGATCCTGGATCGCCGTATTCTGCCAGAGGGCCCAGCCGCCCGCGGTCACCACCAGGCCGACCACCAACGCCAGTAGGCCGCAGCCGAACTGACCGGCCCGGCGCCGACGCTGTCGCATCTTTCGGAAACTGGTATACGCCATGGCCCCATTATAGGGAGGATGGCCGGTTCACCCCATGTGGTTTAGGATTTTGCGTTGACGGTCGCCTCGAGGTTGACGAGTCGATTCCAGACGCTCTCCAAACCGGAGATGATCTGCTGATCTTCCGCATCCGTGATGGATCCGCCGCCGTTTCGACAAATCGCAATCACGGGGGCAGTGATGGCGACGGCTTCATGGACCAGCGTTCGATACTGGTAGTACAGGCCATACCAATCTACCGGCACATCCGCCCCATATCCGGTTCGCACCTGGGTCAGTTCCTTGTTCGCGTTGAGCGGCGAAGCGCAGTCCCCGATCCGGCCTGAACCCACCACATAGTCGCGGTGATAGACCAGAAAACGCTCGACATTCAACCGCGCCTCGTACACCTGGCTGCGGATGTCTGCAACGCTCCACGCCACGATGGGGGTACTCGGAAACGTAGGCGCCTGCGGCACCGGACTGGGCGTGAGGGTGTGGGTCGCCGTCGGCGGTGGCAGGGTGCGCGTCGGCGTCAAGGTGGCTGTTGCTGACGGTGTGGCTGTGGCCTTCGGGGTCGCCGTATCGGTCGGTGTCGACGTCTCCGTCGACGTGGCCGTGGCTGTCGCCGTCGCTGTCGCTGTGGGGGTCAGCGTGGGCGTCGCCGTCCAGGACGCGGCCGTGGCCGTCGCAGCCGTGGCGGTTGCAGCCGCGATCTGATCCGGCGTCGGCCCGCAGCTCGAGACCAGCAGCGCGCCAACAACGCTCACAGCCGTGATCTGCCAGCCAGTAAAAGACACGGATCGGTTGCGGCGCACTCGGATGGAGTCGCCGTAGCGTGGAGCCTCACTCATATCGCCCCTCCGGAAGCAAAGATATAGGATCGGTACAATTATCCCATGCTGGTTTCACGCAACCAATTCGATGTCATGGTCGATGAGGCCTGGGTCGAGGTTCTGCGCCGGCTCGCGCCCGAGCTGAGCACGCTGGCGGCGGGCGTGGTCGTCCACACCGCCCTGGCCGCCAGACCCGAGCAAGACCCCGAGGGCACGCCCGGCGAAAGCGACCTGCTCGGGTTGTATGAGGGTGTTCCGCTGGTCGAACGCGGCGCGGACGGCGACGTCGGGATGCTGCCGGATCGGATCACGCTGTTCTACCGCCCCCTGGTCGAGATGTGCGCCGACCGCGACGAGCTCCGCGAGGAGATCTGGATCACGCTCGTCCACGAGCTGGGCCATTTCTTCGGCCTCGACGAGGACGAGCTCTGGGAACGCGGTTTTGGTTAACCTAATCTGCGGCGTCCGAACTTGCCCCATCAAGGCCCCTACCCAAGCGCTATGGCATAATTTCCGAAACCGGCCAGAATAAACCCCGGCACTGTTCAGCGCGCCGGCAGGCGAAGCCGCCGGTTGACGATTACCAAGAGGGAAAACATGCGGAAAATTTGCGTGATTGGCGTCGGTTATGTCGGCCTGGTGACCGGAACCTGCTTTTCGGATCTGGGCAACCGGGTGACCGCGCTGGATATCAATGAAGAGCGCATCGCCAACCTGAGGAAGGGCATCCTGCCGATCTATGAGCCCGGCCTGGAGGAGATGGTCAAGCGGAACGTGTCGGCCGGCCGGTTGAGCTTCACCACCGATTACGACGAGGCGCTCGAAGGCGCCGAAATCGCGTTTATCGCAGTCGGCACCCCCGAGGGCGTGGACGGCGAGGCCGACCTCAAGTACGTGCGCTCGGCGGCCGAGAAGATCGCTCAGCACATGAAAGAGCCGGTCATCATCGTCAACAAGTCGACGGTGCCGGTCGGCACCGGTGACTGGGTCTCCGACATCATCACCTCGAGCCAGAGCAAGCCGGTGTCGTTCAGCGTGGTCTCGTGCCCCGAGTTCCTGCGCGAAGGCTCGGCCATCGTCGACTTCATGAACCCGGCCCGCATCGTGCTCGGCTCGCTCGACAAGGACGCGGCCCACAAGGTCGCTGACCTGCACCTCTCGCTGCGCGCGCCGATCGTGGTGACCGACCTGCGCACGGCCGAGATGATCAAGTACGCGTCAAACGCCTTTCTGGCGACCAAGATCTCGTTCATCAACGAGATCGCCAACATCTGTGAGGCGCTCGGCGCCGACGTCAAGGAAGTGGCCGCCGGCATGGGCTACGACCCGCGCATCGGCCGTGGCTTCCTGGATGCCGGCCTCGGCTACGGCGGCTCGTGCTTCCCGAAAGACGTCAAGGCGCTGGCGTATATGGCCACCGTGCAGGGCAAACACCCGCAGCTGCTCCAGGCCGTGATGGAGATCAACAAGTATCAGCGCAAGCAGATCCTGATCAAGCTGCGTGAGATGTTGGGCGGCTCGCTCAAGGGCAAGACGGTCGGCCTGCTCGGTCTGGCCTTCAAGCCCAACACCGACGACATGCGCGAGGCGCCGTCGGTCGAGATCGCGCGCGCCATCATGACCGAGGGCGGCATCGTCAAGGCCTACGACCCGGTCGCCATGGAACACGCCGCGCATTACGCCCCCGGCGTGCAGATGGGCAGCGACGCCTACGAGGTCGCAACCGGCGCCGACGCGCTCGTGCTCATCACCGAGTGGAACGAGTTCAAGCAACTCGACCTGAGCCGCCTCAAGTCGGTCATGAAGAACCCGGTCATGGTCGACGGCCGCAACCTGTACGACCCCGCCGTCATGAAGAACTACGGCTTCATCTATCGCGGGATGGGTCGCGGTTACAACGGTCGCTGAGACGTCGTCTGCTCTAACGAAAACGCCGGGCAATGCCCGGCGTTTTCGTTTCTCTGCGCAAGCCAGGCGATTCGATAGACTATAATCTCCGCATGAAGCAGCCAAAGGTCCTCAAAACCCGTTTGAAGAACGGCCTGACCGTGGTGCTCAAGGAAGTCCACATCGCTCCGGTGGTCTCGTGGTGGGTGTGGTATCGGGTCGGCTCGCGTTACGAGCGCCCGGGCGTCACCGGCATCAGCCACTGGGTCGAGCACATGATGTTTAAGGGCACGCGCGCCTTCCCGGCCAGCGTCGGCGATCGCCTGATCGCGCGCGACGGCGGGTTTCGCAACGCCCTGACCTGGATTGATTGGACCGCCTACTTCGAGACCATGCCCGCCGACAAGATCGACTTCGCGCTGCGGCTCGAGGCCGACCGCATGCGCCGGGCGCTGTTCCCGCCCAAAGAAGTCGAATCCGAACGCACCGTGATCATCGCCGAGCGGCAGATGAACGAGAACGAGCCGTCTTTCAGGCTCGGCGAAGAGGTGCAGGCCGCGGCCTTTCGCGTCCACCCGTATCACCACGAGGTGATCGGCGACATGGCCGACCTGCACAGCATGACCCGCGACGACCTGTACGGACACTACCGCAACTTCTACGCGCCCAATAACGCCATCGCCGTGGCCGTCGGCGACTTCAACGCCCGCGAGATGCTGGCCCGGATCGAGACGCTCTTCGGCAAGCACAAGCCCGCGACCCTGCCGACCCCGCTGACGCGCCCCGAGCCCGAGCAGCGTGGCGAACGCCGCGTCCGCCTGACCGGCGAAGGCGAGACCGCTTATCTGCAGATCGGCTACCACGCGCCGGGCGCCAACGACGCCGATTTCTTCCCGATGGCCGTGCTCGACAGCATCCTGGCCGGCGCCTCGTCGTTCAACATGTTCGGCGGCGGCGGCACCAGCAATCGCTCCTCGCGCCTGTACCGCGCCATCGTTCAAACCGGGCTGGCCGCCAATATCGGGGGCGGCCTGTCTCCCACGGTCGACCCGTATCTGTACACGCTGTACGCGACAGTGCGCGCCGGGCAGACGCCCGAGGCCGTCGAACGCGCGATCGATGCCGAGATCGACAAAGTGCGGAACGAACCCGTCAGCCAGGCCGAGCTCGAGAAGGCGATCAAACAGGCCAAGGCCATGTTTGCCTACAGCGCCGAATCGGTCACCAACCAGGGCTTCTGGCTCGGCTTCACCGAGATCCTGGGCGACTATCGCTGGTTCGACAACTACCTGCCGCGGCTGAGCGCGGTCACTGTTGCAGATATCCAGCGCGTGGCGCAGAAGTATCTGGCCCCGGGCAATCGCGTCGTCGGGACCTATGTGCCGGCGGAGCCGACGCCCCAGCAGGAGCGGTGAGGCACAGATGGCCAAGAAAATCACCCCCTCCCTGCCCGGCCCCGAGAGCATCACACGCCGCGAGCTGTCCAACGGCATCGTCGTGCTGGCCCGCGAGAACTTCAGCAGCCCGTCGATCGTCGTCGATGCCGACCTGCGCACCGGCGCGCTGTGGCACGGCCGTGACGTCGCCGGCCTGGCCGATTTCACCGGCACCGCCCTGATGCGCGGCACCGAACGCCTAGCCTTCAACGAGATCTACGAACAGATCGAATCGGTCGGCGCCTCTTTGAGCGTCTCGGCGGGCACGCACACCGCGGGCTTCTACGCCAAGAGCCTGGCGGAAGATCTCGACCTGATGCTCGGCCTGGCCGCCGACGCGCTGCGCCGACCGGTCTTCCCCGAGCGCGAGATCGAGCGCCTGCGCGGCGAGATCCTGACCCGCCTGCAGATCACGGCCAACGACACCCGCGATCGCGCGCTCGAGGCCTTTTACGAACTGGCCTACCCCGACCACCCGTACAGCATCGTCGAGGAGGGCTACCCCGAGACGGTCAAGGCCCTCACCAGGCAGCAGTTGATCGATTTTCACAAGACCAACTTCGGCCCGCGCGGCATGGTCGTGGTCGTGGTCGGCGCCGTGGAGGCCTCCAAAGCCGTGGACCTGGTCGCCAGGCACTTCGGTGATTGGTCCAACCCCGCGCAGACCGATCAGCCGGCGCTCCCGGCCCTCGCGCCCATCACCGCACCGCGCCGCACACACGTGTCCCTGCCTGGCAAGGCCCAGGCCGACATCGTCCTGGGCGTGCCCGGCCCGGCCCGCAGCCACCCGCTCTTCCTGACCGCGCGCCTGGCCAACAACATCCTGGGCGTCTTCGGCATGGGCGGGCGGATCGGGCACCAGGTGCGTGAGAAGCACGGCCTGGCCTACTACGCCGCCAGCAACCTCAGCGGCGGCTACGGCCCTGGCCCGTGGTACGCCTATGCGGGCGTCAACCCGGGCAATATCGAGAAGGCCGTCAGCCTGATGCAACGCGAGATCGCGCGCTTCCTGGCACGTAAGGTGACGCCCGACGAGATCGCGGATAACAAGGCCCAGTTCATCGGCCGTCTGCCGCTCGGGCTCGAGACCAACGAGGGCGTGGCCAGCACGATCAGCTCGATGGAGCTGTTCGACCTCGGCCTCGACTACTTATTGCGATTTCCAGCGATGTTCAATGCCATCACCCGCGACGAGATCCAGACGGCGGCGCGGGCGTTCCTGAGCGCCGAGAATTACGTCCTGGCGACGGCCGGACCTTGATGCCGAGGAGGGAGGAGGGAGGAGAGACTATCCTCCCTCCTCCCTCCTCCCTCCTCCCATGTTACGCACCGGCATCGACCTGATCGAGATCAAGCGCGTCGAGGACGCGATCGCCAAACACGGCGAGCGCTTTCTGGCGCGCATCTTCACACCGGCCGAGCGTGAGTCCGTCGGGCCGCGGATGGCTTCCCTCGCAGCCCGGTTTGCAGCCAAGGAGGCTGCGGCCAAGGCGCTGGGCACCGGCCTGGGCGACATCGCCTGGCGCGAGATCGAAGTCGTCAGCGACGAACAGCACGCGCCCTCGCTGGTCTTGCACGGCGCCGCTGCCGATCGTTGGCTCACGTTGGGGGGCCGCGAGATCGCCGTCAGCCTGAGCCACAGCCAGGGCTTCGCCGTGGCCGTGGTGGTCATCACTTAATCCCCACGGAGGACATCATGATCGTCATCTGCGAAATCAAATCCGCCGAAGGCAAGCTGCTCGGCACGTTCACGCTGCCCGACAAGGTCTTCAAGACCGGCTCGCGCGGCTACTACGCCAACGGCAAGATGGAGATCGACGGCAAGCGCTATCAGGCCCAGATCCAGCTGGTCGAGATCGGCTCGAAGCCCGAGGAAAGCAAGTAAGCGGGCATGCCGACCGTTGAGCAAGCTCAAGCCTGGTACGCCGGGACGGATCCGGTGCATGATTGGTCGCATGTCCAGCGGGTGACGACTCTGGCCGAGCGCATCGCGGCCGCCGAGGGCGCGGACGTCGAGATCGTGCGCGCCGCCGCGCTGCTGCACGACGTGCCGGCGCCTCCGACGCCCGAGGCGCGCGCCCGTCACCACCTGTGGGCCGCCGATTTCGCCGCCGACGTGCTGGCCGCCGAGGGTTGGCCGACCGACCGCATCGCGGCCGTGCAGCATTGCATCCGCGCCCATCGCTTCCGGGGCGACGAAGCACCGACGACGCCTGAGGCCCGGGCCCTGTTCGATGCCGACAAGCTCGACGCCATCGGCGCGATCGGCGCGCTGCGGGCGGGTGGTTACGCGGCGCGCCATAACAACCCCCTGGCCGGGCCGGTCTCCGAACTCTTTCGCGCCACCGGCCAACTCGACGCCGATGAAGCCCATACGCCGGAGCACGAGTTCATCATCAAGCTCTCGCGCATCCCGGGCCGCCTCACCACGCAAACGGGGCGGACCCTGGCCGAGCAGCGCAGCGCTTTCCTGGCCGATTTCTTTGCGCAACTCGAACGCGAGCTCGCGGGCCACGCCTGAAACCCATCACTGAACCATGTCCAAACGAGATAAACTCCAGCTCGCCGTGATCGTTGTTGCCGGGCCGGTGCTCTTCCTGGTGGCCAC
>JAEURK010000282.1 GCA_016789175.1 Anaerolineales bacterium | reverse complement strand
TTGACCGTGTGGCTCCTGCATCGCCATCATTCGTCGCTGCCGGATTTGTTCAGGGTAGGCTATGCCCTCAAACCAGGAGCGAACTGACCCGAGTTCGAGGAAATCGGCGGAAGGGGTCGTGGCCGCCCTCGTCATTCAGTTGCTGCGCGGCGAGAGTACGCAGATCGATCTGATCCCCTTCCTGTCGCCGTTCGCCTTCATCGTCCTGCCGCTCATGGCGCTCGTGGCGGCGGTCGCCGTGTTGTTCGAGGCCGTGCCGCTCTTGCAGGGCGGGTTCGGCAACATCGTCTACTTCTTCCTCTTCATCAGTTGGGTGCCGCTCTTCCTCGAAAACGACACGCTGCGCCAGTACCCGGCGTTCGAGCCGACCGGTCTTGGGATCCTGGCCAGCGACCTGGGCCGGGCCGTCACCGCGATCGACCCGAGCTACGACGGCGACTTCACCCTCGGCGCCACCTTCGTCACCGCTGACCGGGTCTTCACCTGGGACGGCGTTCAGTGGACGGCGCCGATCATCCTGGCCCGGCTATCCTTAATCGCGCTGGCCGGCTTGCTGATCCTGGGCGCCGCGCTGTTCTTCGACCGGTTCGATCCCTCGCGAACCCGCCCCGCGCGACGCAAGCCCGGCACGACGCCACCCGAAGACGCCCCGGTCGTGACGTTCCGGGCACCAACCGCCGTTCACCTCACGCCGCTGAGCGCGACCGGCGGCCGATTCAATGTGGCAACCGTCGTGCTGGCCGAGCTCAAACTCCTGATCAAGGGGCAGCGCTGGTGGTGGTACGTCGTGCTGGCCGGGATCAACGTCGCCTGCCTGGTCGTTCCGTCGGCAGCCGTGCGGGCTGTTGCACTCCCCATCGCCTGGTTCTGGCCCGTCCTGATCTGGTCGGCCATGGGCAACCGCGAGATCCGACACAACGTCCAGCAGATGACCTTTTCGGCGGTGTCGCCCCTGCTCAGGCAGCTCCCCGCGCAATGGCTGGCCGGGTGGATCGTCACCGTGCTGTTCAGCACCGGCGCCGTCCTCCGTCTTGCGCTGGACGGCGACCTGCCAGGGTTACTGGCGATGGCTTCGGGGGCCGTCTTCATCCCGTCGCTGGCGTTGGCCTGCGGCGTCTGGAGCGGATCCGGCAAGCTCTTCGAGATCGTGTATGTGCTCCTGTGGTATCTCGGGCCTCTGAACCGGATCGCCGAACTGGATTACGTTGGATCCACCGGCGCCGGGCGTCCCGGATGGTTCGTCGCGCTGTCGATCGCGCTGATCGTCATCGCCTTCGTCGGTCGGGCCAGGCAGATTCGGACCTAGCCGGCGCGACCCGGATCGGACGAGATCGGGCCGCGCCGGCCTGGGCAGCACCAACCTGCCGGTCCTGGCGACCAGCAGGTTGGTGTCCGTTTCGCGTTGAGCTTTTGGCCCAGGTCAGGGCTTCCCTATGACTTAGCCAGAGCCACGAGAAGCTCGTCCAACAGCTCGAATTGCTCGCCCGCCCCGCTCGTGCCCGAGCTGCCGGAGGCGATGGCGTCGTCGAGGGCTTGCTTGGACGGATAGAGCTCGCGCAGGACCAGGAGCGTCTTTCCGTCCTTTTCCTCGAAGGTCACTGTGGAAATGGGGCCATCGGCGCCCTCCTCGTTCGTCCAGACGATGCGCGATTGGGGCGTCACCTCGATATACCTGCCGAAGAACGCCACGGGCTGCTCGGCGGCCGGGTGGCTGAAAACGAAACGGTACGTGCCCCCCGTACGGACATCGGCCTCGCAGGAAACGAAGGATATTCCAAACGACTTCGGCGCCCACCACCGCTGGAGTAATTCGGGCCTGGACCAGGCCTCGAACACGATGTGCGCGGGGCCGTTGAAGGTGCGCGTGACAACGAGCTCAAGGTCAGATGTTCGTTCGACAGTCGTGGGGTTGTTCATGAGGTCAGCATTCCTTTATTTCTCCATCGACTCGTTTCTCTCGTTTCAATTCCTCAACGATCTGGTCCAGCGCGTCGAAGCGCGCGTCCCAGAGCTGGCGGTACCTCTCGATCCAGGCCGCCTCTTCCTCCAGCCGGCGCAAGCCGAGCTTGCACGTCCGCACCCGCCCGACCTTTTCGGTGGTGACGAGCCCCGCCTGCTCCAAGACACCGACGTGCTTCTTCATGCCCGTGAGGGTCATACGGAACTGCCCGGCCAGGTCCGTGATCGACGCGTCCGCCTGCCCTAGCCGCTCCAGAATGCCGCGGCGGGTGGCGTCCGAGAGCGCGGCGAACGAGGCATCCAAGGGGGCTCGCTGTAACTGAACCATGTGGTTCAGTATATGCCAACCGAAAGACATTTGTCAAGGGGAGGCGGGGTGCGCGCTGCGCACACTCCCGCTCCGATTTCGGCTGCCCTCGCAGCGGGGTGGACAGTCAGGCAACGTCCGAACAGGCTCCCCAAGGGTTCGCTTCCGCTTCGACGGGATGCCTTCCGTCAGGCTATACTGGGTTCACGTGGTCGGCTGTTTTCGAGACGATCCGGCCCGTATTCGGCTGACGATGGATGATCGGCAGATGCCAGGGGTGCCCTTCAACCATGGCCGCATCCCGATCGTCGCAGTGGGTTGCCGTGCAATGAATGACCGAATGCCTGAGCCCCTGCTCCGCACCAAGCTCTTCGTCCCCCCGGCGCGGCCACAACGTGTCCCACGCCCCCGCCTGCTCGAGCGATTGAACCAGAGCCTCCAGTGCGCGCCTGGCGTGACCCTCCTCTCCGCCCCCGCCGGCTTCGGCAAGACCACGCTCCTGAGTGACTGGGTCTCAACCTGTGGACGTTCCGTCGCCTGGCTCTCGTTGGATGAAGGCGACGGCGATGCCTCCCGATTTCTGACCTATCTCGTCGCTGCCCTGCAAAGCGTCGCCGGGAACATCGGTGAGGCCTTGCTGTCTGCGCTCCAATCGCCGCAGCCCCCCTCGGCCGAGATGGTCATCACGAGGGTGCTCAACGACCTCGGATCCTGTTCGGAGTCGTTCGTCCTGGTCCTGGACGACTACCAACGGATCGACACCAAAGCGGTGGACGAGGCCCGTAAGCTCGGGCTGGAACATCAACCGCCCCAGGTGCACCTGGTCATCGCCACGCGCGAAGATCCACAGCTTCCCCTGGCGCGCCTGCGGGCTCGAGACCACCTGACCGAGCTGCGCGCCGCGGATCTGCGCTTCACGCCAACCGAAGCGTCCGAATTCCTCAACCGGGTCATGGGCCTCAACCTCTCGGCCGACGAGGCGGCTGCGCTCGAAAGCCGGACCGAAGGCTGGATCGCCGGCCTGCAACTCGCAGCGCTCTCCATGCAAGGATTGGACGACACAGCCGCATTCATCAACTCTTTCACCGGTAGTCATCGCTTTGTGCTCGACTTCCTCATGGATGAAGTCCTGGAGCGTCAACCGCTCCGCATTCAAGCCTTCCTGTTGCGCACCGCCATCCTCGAGCGCCTGTGCGGTCCGCTGTGCGAGTCTGTTGCGGCCATCTCCGGGATGGCCGGCCAGGAAACGCTTGAGTATCTCGAGCACGCCAATCTGTTCATCGTCCCGCTCGATAACGAGCGCCGCTGGTACCGCTATCACCATCTCTTTGCCGAGTTGCTGCGGCAGCGCCTGGGTCAGGAGGCGGCCCGGTCGATCGGTGCAGAACCGGTACGTGTCATCGAGCTTCACGAACGCGCCAGCGTCTGGTATGAGGCCAATGGCCTTGAACTTGACGCGTTTCTCCATGCCGTCGCGGCTGAGGATAATGAACGCGCCGCGCGTCTGGTTGAGAAACCAGGGCTCCCGCTGCATGATCGTGGCGCCGTGACCGCAGTCCTGAGCTGGCTGGCGTCGCTGCCCGCGACAACGCTGAATGCCCGTCCGACGTTGTGGTGGCGCTATGCGTCGCTGCTGCTGATCAACGGCCAAAGGACGGGCGTTGAAGAGAAGCTCAAGGCGGCGGAAGACGGCCTGCGCGCGCAGCCAGACGCCGAACAGGCGGACGCGGTCCGCAACGTGTTGGGCCAGATCGCCATCGCCCGGGCGACTCTGGGGCTCACGCGGTATCAGGCTGACGAGATCCTGGTCCAGGCGCGGCGGGCCTTGGAGTACCTGAACGCCAACGACCTCTCGCACCGGGCAACGGCTTCCTGGGCGATGGGGTTCGCCTATCAGCTTCAAGGCGACCGCAGCGCTGCCCGGCGGGCCGCCCTGGACTGCCTGTCGATCAGTCGTGCCGCCGGCGATCCATTCAACGCCATCCTGGCCAACACCAGCCTGGGCATGCTCGAGGAAGGCGACAACCGGCTCGATCTTGCCGCGGAGGTCTACCGGCACGCCCTGCGAATCGCCGGGGACCTGCCGATGCTTGGCGAAGCGCATCTGGGCCTGGCCCGGATTCACTATGAATGGAACGAATTGGAGGCCGCAGAGCGGCATGGGCGAAAGAGCTTCGACCTGCTACGACAATTTGAACGTGGGATAGATCGATCCGTGAGCAGCGAAGTTTTCCTGGCCCGGCTGGCTCTGGCTCAGGGCCATGCTGCCGACGCGAGCCAGAGGCTCGAACAGGTCGCCCAAGTCGTTCACCAGCACTTCCCTGAGCGCATGCCGGACGTGGCAGCCGCCCAGGTGTTGGTGTTGTTGCAGCTGGGGTGCCTTGATGAGGCCGATCGGCTCGCCCAGACCCACGATCTGCCGCTAAGCCGTGCCCGGGTGTCCCTGGCGCAAGGAAATCCGTCCGCCGCGCAGGCGCTGTTGGAGCCACGCCGGGCCCACGCTGAAGCAATGGGTTGGGTTGACGAAACGCTCAAAGCGTTGGTGCTCTTGGCCCTGACGCGCGAGGCCCAGGGCGAAAGAACCCAGGCGCTGTCGCGCCTGAGCCACGCCTTGACCATGGCCAGGCCGGGCGGCTTCATCCGCCTTTTCGTCGATGAGGGCGCCTCGATGGCTGTGCTGCTGGCGGATGCGGCGGTTCAGGCGACAATGCCGGACTACGTGGGCCGGTTACTCTCGGCCTTCCGCGCTGAGACGATCACGGGCGGAGCAGCCCAGGTCTTCGCTGGATCGGCGTTGGCATCGGGCCGGAGCCAGCCACCCCAACACCCTGCCGATGCCGATTATGAGCCACTGAGCCCACGCGAGCTCGAGATCCTCCGGCTCGTCGCCCTGGGCCTCAGCAACCGCGAGATCGCCGAACGGCTCTTTCTGGCGCTGGATACGATTAAAGGTCACAATCGGGTTCTCTTTGAGAAGCTCAGGGTTCAACGCCGCACTGAAGCTGTCGCTCGGGGCCACGCGCTGGGTCTGATTTGAGCTTTAGTCCCTCCCACTACGCTTTTCGCACACTCCCCACACGTCGAACCACACCCAGGAGCCTCTTGGCGGCCGTCAAAGGCCCACAGAGAGCCGGTCTACCGGGCGCGGGGCGGTGACCCCACTCGCCTGCCGTCCGGGGCACGGGCCGGCGAGGCACAGCCGCGCCTTGTCATCGGTTCGGTCAGCGACACAGGCAGGCAACAACGATGACCCTTCGTAACCACACTTCAGTGTCTGGTCGCCCACACCGTTAACCGCATAGTCTGCCCATGCAGCCGGGTTTGACCGGGTCCCTTTCCAGAACAAGCGGCCCCGTCCAGTACCAGATCCACATCCGGGGGCGACTTGGCTTCGAGCAGACAGACGGGTTCGGCGGCCCGAGTGTGGTGCAAATCCGAACCGAAAGACCGCCATTGTCGTGGCTTTCGCTCAGAGGCGCCTGGGTCGGTCCGAGGGCGATGTCGCTGGCGTCAGGCCCTTTCGGAGCTCAGCCAGGTTTGCGCGTAGCGTTGTCGCGGTAGCCAAAGGCCCCCGCATTCTCAATAAGGAGACGCTCTGATGAATTCCACCAAGACAACCGCCCGCTGGGCCGGTTTCCATTACCTCATGTATTTTGTGACGACGATCGCCGCCAACGAGCTGGGTCACTTTGTCTTCGTCGACGCCACCGTCACGGCCCATCAGATGCTGACGCATATCCTGCAATTCCGTATCGGACTCCTGCTCAGTCTCGCTTCGGTCGTATTCTTTCTGCTGGCCGCCTGGTACTTGTATCGACTCCTGAAACCGGTGAACAAGGATCTGGCCCTGTTGCTCCTTCTGTCGAACCTGGGCGGGTTTTCGCTCTGGTGTTTGAGCCTGCTCAATCTCTTCGCCGGTCTACAACTTCTCAGCGGCGCGGACTACCTCATGATCTTTCAACCGGATCAGCTGCAGGCGCAAGCCCTGGTCCTCATCAATTTGCGCAGAGACAGCGCCGCCATCGCGCAGATACCGTTCGGCATCTGGCTCCTGCCACTGGGCTACCTGGTGCTCAAGTCGGGTTTCCTGCCCAGGATCCTGGGCCTGCTGCTGATCGCCGATGGCCTGGGCCTGTTGATCTATGTCATGCAGTATGTCGTCTGGCCGGGCTATGGGGCGTTCACGGTTCCGTTTTTGGCCGTGAGCTTTGTGGCGGAGGCGTCGTTGACGCTGTGGCTCCTGATTGTGGGCGCTACCGAACTACGGCCAGTCCCCGCGGTCGCTCATTGAGAGTTTCGCCGACGAACTTTCGGCGAAGGAGTGTCACATGAAAGCAATCCTCTGCGCAACGTATGGCTCACCCGAGGTGCTGCGGCTGGCTGATGTGGAACGACCCACGCCCAGACCCAATGACGTGCTCATCAAGGTCCTGGCGACCACCGTCACGGCCAGTGATTGCATCGTCCGCGGATTCAAGGTCCCCGTCGCCTTTTGGCTTCCGATGGCGTTGGCGGTGGGCTTTCCGGCGCCGAGGCAGCCCATCCTTGGGATGGAATTCGCTGGCGAGGTCGAGTCGGTCGGCAGGGAGGTCGGTGCTTTCAAGAGAGGCGATCGGGTCTTTGGGTTTGACAATTTCGGTTTTGGCTGCCATGCCGAGTACAAGCGCATATCCGAATCGGGCCTTGTGGCGCTGAAGCCGGTCAACCTGAGTGACGAGGATGCCGCCGCGATCCCCTTTGGCGGGCTTCTGGCGTTGTCGTTTCTGAGAAAGGGCCAGATCCAGAGCGGGCAAAGGGTTCTGATCTACGGCGCCTCCGGTTCGATCGGGAGCTCCGCGGTCCAACTGGCCAAACACTCCGGCGCGACGGTAACGGGTGTGTGCAGCACCCGGAATGTGGAACGAGTGATGTCTCTCGGTGCGGATGCCGTCATCGACTACACACAAGAGGATTTCACGACCAGAGGCGAGCGCTTTGATTTGATCTTGAACGCCGTTGGAAAGGCAAAAGCCAGACTTCGGTGCGAGCGCGCGCTTAACCTAGGTGGGAGACACGTCACAATCGATGATGGATCCCCCAAAGTGTCCCGCGAGGATCTGATCCTACTCAAGCAGCTGGCCGAGTCTGGGGCGTTGCGGCCAGTTATCGATCGCCGCTATGCGCTGGAGGAGGTACCCGAGGCCCATCGCTATGTTGAGACCGGGCACAAGCGAGGCAGCGTCATCATCCGTGTCGCGTAGGGCTCGTCCTCGCCAAAGACCGAGGTCCTTGCCTCGACGGCGAGCTGTCCTGCATAGGTCAAAGTCTCGCCAGCCGACCTGGATCTCCGTGGC
>JAEURK010000273.1 GCA_016789175.1 Anaerolineales bacterium | reverse complement strand
GCGCGACAGCCGGGAGGCCGGGCATTCGCGACGCGTCGCAACTGCCGCACGCTTCGTTGCCGACCACCTGCATCTGGCGCCGGATGAGGCGCGCGATATCGAGATCGCAGCCCAGCTGCACGAGATCGGCAAGCTGAGCCTGCCCGATATGCTGTTGGCCAAATCCGAAGCGAAACTCACGCCGACCGAGCGTGAAATGGTGCAGCGTTGCCCGGTGGTGGGCCAGGCGATTCTGATGGGCATTGGCAACCTGCAGTCCGTCGGATTGATGATCTACCATCACCGCGAGCGCTTTGATGGACTGGGCTACCCCGACAAACTGGCCGGCGACGAGATCCCGCTCGGTGCGCGGATCATTGCAGCCGCCGACGCGCTCGACCGCATGGTGTTCGGGAATGACGATACGATCAAACGCACGCCGGCAAGCGTCCGCGACGAGCTGGCCCGCCAGGCCGGGCACCTCTTTGATCCGCGGGTCGTCCTGGCGACCGTCGAATACCTCGAGCTGATGCGCCGTGAACAACTGGATACGCGCACGGTCAGGATTGCGCTGCATATCCTGCAGCCCGGCATGACCCTGGCCCGTGACTTGCTTTCGGCCCAGGGCACGTTGTTGATGCCGCGCGACACGCTGCTGACCATCACGCACGTGGAGCGGATCCGCAACTTCGCCCGGGTAGAGCAGCTGGGTGCGATATTTGTCTACAGTGCCGATGCAGCTCCGTGAGCGCGCGGACAACTCCCCAAAGAGGTAGACCAATCGCTGAGGCGCCGGGCCGACATTGTATGGATGCACGCGCCCAGCCCCGCGGCTAGAATGGATGGGCTATTCCCAATCCATCCTGACCCGCGGGGAGCATTGCATATGAAGTCTCTCAGCTTCGTGCGGCTGGCGCTGAGCCTGGGCGTCTTGTCGACAATCGCCCTGCCCGCTCCGCGCGCCCTGGCCGCTG
The DNA here is from genome assembly GCA_016789175.1 of Anaerolineales bacterium. Lineage (GTDB taxonomy): Bacteria > Chloroflexota > Anaerolineae > Anaerolineales > UBA6663 > UBA6663. The sequence continues at coordinate 2,222 of JAEURK010000273.1, read as the reverse complement.
CCTCACTCGAGGTGTACGGCACCTTCCATTCGATGGGTGTGATCATCACCCTGTCCGGCGGCGAGGACCCGAACCAGAACGCCACGGCCAGCCTGTCGTATCGGCTGAGCGGCGTCGGCGCGTATCAACCCGCCTTTCCACTCACGCGCGTCAACGCCACCCGCTTCGCCGGCAGCCTGTTCTGGCTCACGCCAGGAACTGCTTACGATGTGCGCGTGACCTTCTCGGATCCGGATGGCGGCGCCTTGAACGGCACGACACTCAACGGCACCGGAACGACCCGGGCCGAGCTCTCGCTCCCGGCCCCGACCAGTACCTACATCGTCAGCGCAGCCGGCTCGGGCACGGCCTGCACCCTGGCTGCACCCTGCGCGTTAAGTACGGCGCTCAACGCCGCTCAGCCCGGTGCTTCGATCGAGCTGCGCGGCGGAACGTACGCCCAGGGCGGGTTGGCCACGCCCCGCTCGGGCAGCGCCGGTGCACCGATCGTCATCCGCAGCTACGCCGGTGAGCGCGCGGTCTTCGATGGCGCCGACCCGGCCACCTTCACCTGGACCGCCCAGGGCGGCGGCGTGTATCGCGCGACCGTCAACGTTGCCGATACCCATCTGGTCTCGGCCAATAACCAACGGCTGTATCCCTATGCGAGCCTGGCCGATCTGCAGAACCTGGTATGGGGGATCCCGGGCTTCTACGTCAGCGGCACCGCGGTGTATGTGCGGCTCGCCGGCGACGCCAACCCGACCGGCCAGACACTGCGGGTCTCGCGCTTCAACACCGCTTTCACGATCAACGACCAGCACATCGCTTTCGTCGATCTGACCTTCCAAAACTACGGCCAGGGGTCGTACGCCAAGGCCATCTACTTCGACACAGCCTCAGACAACCTCGTCCAGGGCAGCACGTTCTTCAACAACGATCTGGGCATCGGGTTCAAGCGCGAGTCGGGGCGCAACGTCATCCAGGACAACGAATTCTCCGACACCAACTTCATGTGGCCGTGGGACGCGGTCAAGGGCGGCAGCGACCTCGAGACCGGTGGCGTTGGCTTCTATAGCCCGACCACCGGGCGCGGCAACGTCATCCGACGCAATGTCTTCCACGACTACTTCGACGGCGCCACCACTTGCCCCGAAGACAACGGCGCCTCGACCAACGAGACCGACTTCTACGAGAACGAGATCTACAACGCCGGCGACGACGCGCTCTCGGCCGATGGCGCGTGCAGCAATGTGCGCATCTGGGGCAACGTCATCCACAACGCCCTGGTCGGCATCTCGTTCGCGCCCATCTACGAAGGCCCGATCTACGCGATCCGCAACGTGATCTACAACCTCGACGCCGGGAACAACAACTACTCCGGTATGTCGTTCAAGTTCAACAGCGGATACAGCCAATCCGGCCGGATGTATCTCTTCCACAACACAGTGGATGCGGTGCGGCCCGACAACCCCGGCTTTGACATCCGCTCCCCCGGCACATGGCAGTTGATCATCGCGCGCAACAACATCTGGGCCGGCACCGGCTACGCGATCGAGAACGCCAACACAAGCCAGCCGCTCGACTTCGACTACGACAACCTGTATACCTCCGGCCCTGAGCTGGCGTGGTGGGGCGGCGCGCACTATGCGACGCTGGCGGCGTTCCGCTCGGGCACCGGACTCGAGGCGCATGGCGTGAGCCTGCCGGCGGGCTTCACCGACGCAGCCGGCGGCGACTACAGCCTGGCCGCTGGGAGCGGCATGATCGACAAGGGCCTGGCGATCCCGGGGATTAATGATGGCTACGCGGGCGCGGCGCCAGACCTTGGCGCTCACGAGTTCACGCCGGGGCTGACGGCGAGCGCGGTCGGCGGCGACGGGGCCCTCACGCTCACCTGGGCGCCGACCGGTGCCCTGCCCGGGAACGCGACCTGGCGGATCACGTACACCGGTCCGGCGGCAGCGCCGCCCTCGCCGGTGGCCGGCCTGGCCAACGGCGCGCGCAGCCAGACTTTCACCGGTGCGACCAACTATGCCCTGTACACCTTCACAGTCGAGGCCCTGGTCGATGGCTCGCCGATCCTCTCGGCCAGCGCCAGCGCGATGCCAACCGATCGGGCACTGTATCTGCCGCTTGTCAGAAGATGACGAACCGCGAAGGGCGCGAAGTCCCCAAAGCCGATGGGACGTCGCGCCCCACGCGGCGCACCGGGTGGCCCCTAGCTCAAGCGATAAACACCC
>JAEURK010000265.1 GCA_016789175.1 Anaerolineales bacterium | reverse complement strand
CGTTTGCGGCGTCTTCTTGCGATCGCTGTCTACTTAACATCGGGATTAGGCAACATCGCGTCGCGGATCACGCCCGTCAGGTCGCGATACGACGCGATAAAAGCCCGCAGCGTGCGCACGGTCGGGCCGAAGGTGTCGAATTCTTGAACGGCCAGGCCCTCCGGCTCATAGGCGCGTTTGAAGTCCGGGAACTTCGCCAGCAACGTCGTCAGCACATCCGGCGGAACGGGGTTGGCGATGCGCTCTGTGACAGCGACATCGGAGCCGTTGAACAGCACCTGCCAGTCATACGGGATCGTCAGCACCACGTCGCCGCCGATCAACTCGGACCAGTGTAAGTGGTGGCGATAGGCGGCCGCCAGCAGGCGGGTGCGATAACCACGCTGCTGGAAGTGCGCGTAAGCGCGTTTGAAGCAGGCCACACCGGCCCAGTCGACCACGCCCGGCGCGACCACGATCTGATCGCGCTTCTCGAGCACATGCAGCCAATCATCGAGCCGGCCGATCATCATCGTGGCCACCGGCGTCAGGTCGGCCGTGGGAAGACCTTCAGCCTCACGGCGCTTGAGCCCGCGTTCGACGGCCTCGGCCACGGCGATCACCTGCGGCACCGAGAAGCTCACCGTGGCATTGATATGGACTCCCTGGTAAGTCGCTTCTTCGATCGCCGCGACCCCGGCGGCCGTCACCGGGATCTTGACCTGCATGTTCGGCGCGAGCGTGGCGAAGGACACGGCCTGGGCCGTGATCGCCTCGGCGTCGCGATAAAACGTGGGGTTGGTCTGGATCGAGAGCCGGCCCTTGCGCCCGCCCTCGCGCTCGAAGATCGGCTGCAACAGCGCCGCGCCCTTGACCGCCATCTCCTCGATCAGGCGCCAGGCCACCTGATCCTCAGACCAGGTCGGGTGGTCGGCGATGATCTGGCGGATCCGGTCGCGCCAGAGATGGCCTTCCTTCTTGAGTACCGCCAGCACGATCGTGGGGTTGGTCGTGGCACCCACCGCGCCGTGGCTGATGGCGTAGGTCAGCTCTTCGATCGAACAGGAATCGTTCCAGTAGTCCGTGGCGGTGGTGGTGACCGTTTGATGGAGCGGGGACTTAAAAGTCTGGGTCATGGGCTGCCTGTCTCTGCGCGGATACCGCGCGACCAATCCCGTAATGCAATCGTGTGCATTGCTGGATTATAGGGAGTCGCCGGCGACCCTGTCAAGGGGCCCGCCGGCACGGGCCGCGCCCTACCCAAGTTCACGCACGCGCCGGATCAGGGCGTTGGTCGAGCTATCGTGTGCCAGGTCCGGCTCAGCGACCGCGGTCAGTTCGGGCGCGATGCGTTGCGACAGGACCTTACCCAGCTCCACGCCCCATTGGTCGAACGCGTTGATGTCCCAGATCGCGGCTTGGGTGAACACGCTGTGCTCATAAAGCGCGATGAGCTTGCCCAGGATCGCGGGCGTCAGCCGCTCGGCCAGGATCGTGTTCGAGGGGCGATTGCCTTCGAACACCCGATGGGGCCCGAGCTCGGGCCGCACGCCTTCAGCCGCGACGGCCGCGGCGGTCTTGCCGAAGGCCAGGGCTTCGGCCTGGGCCAGCATGTTGGCCAATAGCACGGCATGGTGATCGGTCAGCGGATCGAGCGGCTGCGCGAAACCGATGAAATCGCACGGGATCAGGCGCGTCCCCTGATGGATCAGCTGATAGAACGAGTGCTGACCGTTGGTGCCCGGCTCGCCCCAGTAGATGGGGCTGGTCGGGTAGTCGACCCGACGGCCCGCCAGGGTCACCGACTTGCCGTTGCTCTCCATCGTCAGCTGTTGCAGGTAGGCCGGGAAGCGTTTCAAGTACTGGCTGTACGGCAGGATCGCATTGGTCTCGGCCTCGAAGAAGCTGGTGTACCAGACCGTGAGCAGGCCGAGCAGCGCGGGCAGGTTCTGATCGAGGGGCGCGGTTCGGAAGTGCTCGTCCATGGCATGCAGACCGGACAGCAACTCGCGGTATCCCGCGGGTCCAATCGCGATCATCGTGGAGAGGCCGATGGCCGAGCTCATCGAATAACGTCCGCCGACCCAGTCCCAGAAGCCGAACATATTCTGGGTGTCGATGCCGAAGGCCTGCACCGCAACCGCGTTGGTCGACACAGCCACGAAATGTCGGGCGACCGCCGCCTCGCCCAGATGTTGCACCAGCCAGGCCCGGGCGGTGCGGGCGTTGGTCATGGTCTCAACCGTGGTGAAGGTCTTTGACGAGACGATGAATAGAGTCTCGGCCGGGTCCAGATCGCGCACCGCTTCGGTCAGATCGGCCCCGTCGACGTTGGAGACGAACCGAAACGTCAATGCGCGATCGCTGTACGCTCGCAGTGCCTCGTACGCCATCGCCGGACCGAGATCCGAGCCGCCGATCCCGATATTGACGATCGCCCGAATGCGTTTTCCGGTGGCCCCGAGCCAGGCGCCACCTCGCACGCGCTCGGCGAAGTCGCTCATGCGATCCAGCACGGCATGCACGTCGGCCACCACATCCCGGCCATCGACCTGGAGTCGTGATCCGCGCGGCGCCCGCAACGCGACATGCAGCACCGCACGGCCCTCGGTGGCGTTGATCTTGTCACCGCGAAACATGGCGACGATACGATCCGGCAATCGCACGGCCTCGGCCAACTGAACCAACAGGCGTAGGGTCTCGTCCGTGACACGGTTCTTCGAGTAGTCGCAGTACAGGCCTTCGGCCTCGAGCGTCAGACGCTCGCCGCGCGTCGGATCCTGGGCGAACAACTCGCGCAGGTGCACGTCGCGCAGGGGTGCGGCCTGCGCCTGCAGGGCGCGCCAGACCGGGAGATCGGTCAGCCAGGTTCGTGGGTCCTCAGCCATGGGCTCCTCCGGGAGACAGCGTCGGGATCACCGTATCGTACAACGCTTGTTGGCGTGCGATCGCCGTTTGATAGCGAGCATGGGACTCGGCGTTCGGCTCGCGCACGGGGCCGTCGGCGGCTGGGTCCGGCGTGAGACCCATCGCCTGCAGCGCCAGCACGGCCGCGCCGCGACTGGTCGCTTCGGGCTCGGCCGACAGCACCACCGGTCGCCCCAACACATCGGCGAAGATCTGGGCCCAGGCGGGCGAGTGGCGGAGCGCGCTCCCGCTGGCGATCACGCGCTGGTCGGGGGCGGCCCCAATGCCCAGCCGCTCCCCAATGGCGGCGAACCGAAACGCTACAGCCTCAAGGCCGGCGCGCACGATCGCGATCGGCGTCGTGGCCAACGTCAGGCCGTGCAGCGTGGCCGGCACATCACCGGCCCAGCCCGGGCTCCGTTCGCCGGCCACAAAGGGCAATACAGTCAGGCCATGCCCATCGGGAGGATAGGCCGCCACAATCGCCTCGACCTCGGCCGGATCGCCCAGACGCAGCAGTTGCTGCAACCAGGCGTAGACGTTCCCACCCTCGCTGGTGGCCCCGCCCAACAAGGCCCGCTTGCGATCGATGCGATAGCACCACAATCCCTTCGGCACCCGGTCGACCCGGGCGC
>JAEURK010000251.1 GCA_016789175.1 Anaerolineales bacterium | reverse complement strand
CGGCGGACAGAAACAGCGCGCCTGCATCGCCGGTGTGCTGGCCATGCGCCCGGAGGTGCTGGTGCTGGACGAGGCCACGGCCATGCTCGACCCGCTCGGCCGGGTCGAGGTGCTCGGGGTGGTGCGCCAACTCAACCGCGGCGAGGGCGTGACAGTCGTGGCGATCACCCATCACATGGAAGAAGCCCTCGATGCCGACCGCGTGATCGTGATGGCCGAGGGCCGCATCGCGTTTCAGGGCCCGCCGCGTGAGGTCTTCGCCCGTGTCGACGAGCTGCGCGCCCTGCGGCTCGACGTGCCCGGCCCAATGCAGGTGGCGCATGCGTTGCGCAATCGAGGCGTCGATTTTCCTGAAACCCTGAGCGCTGAGGAGCTTGCTCAAGCCGTGGCAGGAGGAGGGAGGAGAGAGGAGGGAACGCTGCCGCGCCAATCGCTCCTCCCTCCTCCCTCTTCCCTCCCCCCTCCTGCTGCGTCCGAAGCCGTCATCACAGTCCACAACCTCGCCCACTACTATCTGCGCGGCTCGCCGTTGCAGGTGCAGGCATTGTTCGACGTCAACCTTGAGGTGCGTCAGGGCGAGATCCTGGGCATCGTCGGGCAGACGGGCTCGGGCAAGAGCACGATCGTCCAGCATTTCAATGCGCTGCTGCGCCCGCACACCGGGCGCGTGGTCGCGCTCGGACACGACCTGGGCGCGCCGAACCTGAATGTGATGGCCGTGCGCCGCAAGGTCGGCCTGGTCTTCCAGGCGCCCGAGGCCCAGCTCTTCGAGCAGTACGTGGGCGACGACGTCGCCTACGGCCCGCGCAATCTGAAACTCCCGAAAGAGCAGGTCCGCGAGCGCGTGCGGGTCGCGATGGAATCGGTCGGCCTGCCGTTCGAGCAATTCAAGGATCGGATCACTTTCGCACTCAGCGGCGGACAGATGCGGCGCGTCGCGCTGGCCGGTGTGCTGGCGCTCGAGCCGGAGGTGCTGGTGCTCGACGAGCCGACCGCCGGGCTCGACCCGGCCGGGCGTGATCAGATCTGGGGCCTGATCCGCGGCCTGCACGCCCGCGGCCTGACCGTGGTCGTAATCTCACACAACATGGAGGAACTGGCGGCCGCGGCCGATCGACTGGTCGTGATCGCCGGCGGCCGGGTCGCCCTGAGCGGCACGCCGCACGAGCTCTTCGCTCAACCGGACAGGCTGCGCGAGCTTCGCCTGGGGGTGCCCGAGATCACGCGCGCCTTTCAGGTGCTCGATGGGCCCGGCGCTACGCCCGTGCTCAGCGTCGACGAAGCCGTCGCGAGGTTGAGCCCATGACGGCCATGGACTTCGAGCTCTCACGCAACATCACGGTCGGCCAGTACATCCCGACCGGATCGTGGGTGCATCGACTCGACCCGCGCATCAAACTGATCGTGTTCATCGGCCTGTTCGCGGCGCTCAGCCTGGTCTTCACGGCGGTGCCGACCGGGCTGGCCCTGGCCCTGATCTTCGCCATCGCCATCGCCGGGCGCATCCCGGCCGGATATGTCCTCAGCGGGCTCAAGCCGGCGCTGCCGGTACTGGTGCTGCTGGTGATCCTGCAGATCCTGTTCCGCGGCCAATCCACACCGGGCACCGTCGTGTACTTCCAGTGGTGGATCGTCAACATCAATGACGTGGCGCTGATGGCCATCGCGGTCGGCACGGCGCGCATCGTGGCCTTCATCTTCCTGACCAGCCTGCTGACGATGGTGATGACCACCACCGAGCTGACGCACGCGATCGAAAGCGTCTTCGGGCCGTTGCAGCGCGTCGGCGTGCCGGTGCGCGAGCTGGCGCTGACCGCCACGATCGCGCTGCGCTTCGTGCCGACCCTGGCCGAGGAGCTCGAGCGGGTGATGAAGGCCCAGGCCAGCCGCCTGGGCGAGATCGGGCTGCGCAGCGATTGGCGCCCCGATCGCGCGGCGCGCACGCGTCTGCCCCTGATCGTGCCGCTCTTCCTGACCGCGCTGCGACGCGGCGAGGACCTGGTGCTCGCCATGGAGGCCCGCGGCTACGTCGGCGGCGCGCGCCGCAACCGCTACGTGCAGTATCATGCCGGGCCGCGCGACTGGCTGGTGCTCGTCGTCGGGCTGGCCTTCTGCGCGGCGCTGCTCTTCGTGCCGTGGCCGACGGTGCCGGCGCTGTGGGCACAGTGGGTGGCCCCGTAAGGGCGGCCCTTGTGGCCGCCCTGGTGGTCCTCTCGACGCCTATGCATGCTCAAAAGCGATCCACCACCGCACACCGTAACGGATCAGCGGATGAACCGAACACGCGCGTCATCGCAACAGGGAGCTGACACTCCCAGGGACGGGCCATGATCACCTCTGCCGAACAAACCGTGCTCGACCGCATCGACAATGCCGAATTGATCGCCTGGGTCCAGGCCCTCACGCGCATCCCAAGCGTGTGGAAGCCCGAGACCGGCGAAGGCGAAGCGGCCGCGGCAGCCTGGGTGGCCGAGCGCTGCCGCGAGATCGGGCTCGAGACCCACGTCGAAGAGGTCGTGCCCGGCCGGCCCAACGTCGTGGCGTGGCTCCGCGGCGCCCGCCTGCAAGGCGCCCGCCTGCAAGGCGCCCGCCTGCAAGGCGCCCGCTCCCTCATGTTCGAAGGCCACACCGACGTCGTCACCGAAGGCGATCCAGCGTTGTGGACCGACCCGCCCTTCAGTGCCACGCTCCGCGACGGCAAGATCTTCGGCCGCGGCGCCAACGACATGAAGGCCGGTCTGGTGTGCGCGCTGATCGCGCTCAAGGCCCTCAAAGAGTCGGGTCTGGCGCTGGGCGGCGACGTCGTGCTGGGCGCGGTGTGCGACGAAGAGGGTCGGATGCTGGGCATCAAGCACTTCGTCGAGCAGGGCTGGGCCGACCGCGTGACAGCCGCGATCGTGTGCGAACCCGAGGAGAACCACCTGTGCATCGCCCAGAAGGGCGTGATGTGGATCAGGGTCGAGATCACGGGCGTGATGGCGCACGGTGCGATGCCGCTGACCGGTGCCAACGCCATGTATCCGCTGGCCACCTTTCTGCAAGGCGTCTTCGCCCTGCAGGAACGCGAGATCGCCAGGCACGGCCGGCACGCGTTCCTGGGCCAGCCCTCGATCACGCCCACTATCGTGCAGTTCCCGCCGCGCGGCGCGGGCGAGCCGCAGAACAACGTCATGCCGGGCGCGGCCGAGTGCGTGCTCGACTTCCGCCTGATCCCGGGGCAAGACGCCGACGCCCTGGCCGCCGCCGTCGAGACCCTGTTGCGGGCAGCCGTGGCCGTCGACGAGCGCTTGAGCTACACCTGTCAGGTCATCGAGGTGCGCGCGCCGACCGCCACCGCTCAGGACGAGCCGGTCGTGCAGGCGCTGGCCGGCAGCGTCACGGCGCTGACCGGCGCTGACCCGATCTACGGCGGCGTGCCCGGCAGCACCGACGGCACCATCCTCAACGCGCGCAAGGGCATCCCGATCGTCACCTGCGGGCCCGGCGACATCTTCATCCCGCACCACATCGACGAGTGGGTCAGCGTGGAGGAGATCAAGCTGGCAGCCCGACTGTATGTGCTGGCGGCGATGCGGTATTTAGGAATTGCTGATTGAAGGCCAATCGGCAATTAGAAATCCTCAATCAGCAATCGCCAAAGGGGCACTTATGCCAAACTCAACGCTGACAGCGATCCCGGGGCTGCGGGTCGGGCACTTTACGAACCTGGAAGCCGCGACGGGCTGCACGGTGGTGCTGTGTCCGGAGGGCGGCGCGGTGGCCGGTGTCGACGTGCGCGGCTCGGCGCCCGGGACGCGTGAGACCCATCTGCTCAGCCCGACCGCCCTGGTCGAGCGCGTGCATGCGATCTGCCTCGCCGGCGGCAGCGCCTTCGGCCTGGCCGCGGCCGATGGCGTGATGCGCTGGTGCGAGGAACACGACATCGGCCTGGATGTCGGGTTGGCGCGGGTGCCGCTGGTGCCCAGCGCCATCCTGTTCGACCTGGGCATCGCGACCGCCAAGATACGCCCGACCGCAGCCGACGGGTACGCGGCCTGCGAAGCCGCCAGCGACGCGCCGGTGCCGCTGGGCAATGTCGGGGCTGGAACCGGGTGCACCGTCGGGAAGAGTTTGGGGTTTAACCTGGCAACCAAGAGCGGGATCGGGTCGGCCGTGCGCGCGGGGCCGGGGGGCCTGTTGGTGGCAGCGCTGGCCGCCGTCAACGCGGTCGGCAACATCATCGACCCGCGCACCGGCACGGTCGTGGCGGGCATGCGCCACCCGCGCACCGGCGCCTTCGTCGACTGGCTGGCGTTGCACGAGGACGAGATGCGGCGCTCGATCGCGAGCATGGCCGAAAACCCGACGTCGAACACGACCCTGGTCGTGGTGGCGACTAACGCCCGGTTGAGCAAGCCGGAGTGCCAGAAAGTCGCGCAGATGGGCCACGACGGGCTGGCGCGGGCGATCAACCCCGTGCATCTGATGGTCGACGGCGACACGGTCTTTGCGCTCTCGTGCGGCACCGTGCCCTCGGATATCAACCTGGTCGGTGCGCTGGCGGCCGAGGTCGTCACCGACGCCATCCTGAGCGGCGTGCGCGAGGCGGAGGGGCTGGCCGGGATCCCGGCGTTGCGTGACCTGGGCGGCGCGGGTGGCGGCTGAAGCCGCTGCGAACAAGGGGCGAGGCCGGCCTGCACCGGCCCCGGAGCGTCGTTTTTGATGTCGGCGTAGGCCGACTTCGTCACCGGTCCGCAGCGGTTTCAGACGCCGCGGCCACACACAGGAGGGATCATGTCACTGCAATCATCCAACGAGGGCCCATTCAGCACGCGCAACATCGTGCTCGCCGGCGTTCTGCTGGCCGTGGCGCTGGTGCTCTCACTCACCGGCCTGGGCTATTTCCCGGTGCCGAACGTCGCCCAGCAGGCGACGATCATGCACGTGCCGGCGATCGTCGGCGCCGTGCTGGGCGGGCCGGTGGTCGGGCTGATCGTGAACCTGGTGTTCTCGTTTGATTCGTATACGCGCTTCGTCGGCGGCTTCCAATGGCCGAACGCGATCGCCCCGATCCTCACGCTCTTCGTCTCCCGTCTGGCGATCGGCGTGGTGGCGTGGCTGGTCTACCGCGCGCTCAAAGGCCTGAACGAGATCGTCGCCCTGGCGTCGGCCGGCGCTGCCGGCGCGCTGGCGAACACCGCCTTCGTGCTCGGCTTTGCGATTTCGTTCGGCGTCTTGCCGGTCGAGGTCATCCCGGTCGTCCTGCCGCAGGTGGCATTCGAGGCGATCCTGGGCGCTGTCGTCACCGTGGCCGTCGTCGCGGCCTACAAACGCCTGGCCGTCGGGCGCGGCGGCTCGTCGGTGTAAAGGAGGCCGAGCATGAACCTGCCTCCCGCAAACTCGCCCCTGGTGTCTGAGTCGGGCTCGCCGACAGCCGCGATCGGTGCGCTGGCCGGGCAACTGGCGCTCTCGCTCCTTCTGGGTGTGATCGCCATGATCGGCGTCGCCATCGCCTGGGGCTTGCTGGCGAACGCGACCGATAGCATCTACCTGTATGCCGCGATCTTCGCCGGCATTGCCATCGGCGGCGCCATGCTCTGGCCGCTCGGCAAGGCCAACACCCTGCTGCGGGTCGGGATCCTGCTGGTTGCAGCGGTGCTCACGATCGCGGCCGTGCTGGCCGGCGACTTCCTGTACTACACGCTCCAGATCATGGATCGCAACAGCGTCAGCCTGATCGATGCCGCCTTCATCGCCGCTCCGCGCTTTATCGAAGCCGAAAGCGAAGACGGTGTGATGTCCGTGCTCTTCGGCCTGGCCGGGGCAGCTTCGACGTTCTTCCGGCGGGGTCGGCGCTAAGGTCTCCCCCAACCCCCTCCCGGAAACGCGCACCCGTGGCCCCTCGGGCCAAAGGCAAGTGGCGCGTTTCTGGGAGGGGGTGACTCTGGTCCGCCGGGGAGGATCCTCACCCCCCAACCCGCCCAACCCAAAGCCATCGCACTGACTGCGTGATCTGTTTCACAATCGGATCATCCGGTGGAGGCGCTCATGGACCTGCAAAGCACCTTGATGATCGTAGGCAGCCTGGTGTTCGCCGTCGCCGTGGTCTGGGAGACCCGGTCGTCGTCGCGGAATTGAGCCGCGCCACGATCAATCCGACCCTCCCACTGATGCAGGTCGTTCGCTCATGAGCCGTCGTCTGTCCGTCCCACCTCGTCTTTTCGCGCGCTTGCCCAGTTACCCGGGCTATAATTCGATTCGCGGTCGGTTCAGGCCGCGGATCAGCTATGCCCGACATCGCCTCCGCACCCTACGACCTGTCCCACATCTCGCCCGTCTGGGGCCGAGCTATCCCCGAAAGCCTCATCGTATCGCACGGCCAAGGCGCCTATTTACATACGGTCGACGGCCGTAAGCTGCTCGACTTCACCAGCGGGATCGGGGTCACCAACACCGGCCACGCCCACCCGCGGGTCGTCGCCGCCGTTCAAGAACAGGCAGCCAAGATCCTGCACGCGCAGGTCAACATCGTCTACCACCAGCCGCTGATCGCGTTGATCGAGTCGCTGCGCTCGGTATTGCCGGCCCAACTCGACACCTTCTTCTTCTCCAACTCCGGGGCCGAGATCACCGAGGCCGCCGTCAAGCTCGCCAAGCAGGCCACCAAACGCCAGAACATCATCGTCTTCAGCGGCTCGTTTCACGGCCGCACGCACCTGACGATGGCGATGACGACTTCAAAGACGATCTACCGCGCCGGCCATCAACCGCTCGTGCCCGGGATTTACGTCGCGCCCTACCCCTATGCCTACAAGTACGGTTGGGACGAGGACGCCACGACCGACTTCTGTCTCAAGGAGTTGAAGCTGCTGCTTAAGAGCCAGACCGCGCCAAGCGAGACCGCGGCCATGATCATCGAGCCCGTCCTCGGCGAAGGCGGCTATGTGCCGCCGCCGGCGCGCTTCATGCGCGAGCTGGCCGCGCTGTGCAAAGAGCACGGAATCCTGCTGATCGCGGACGAGGTCCAGTCGGGTTTCGGTCGCACCGGCCAGTGGTTCGGCTTCGAGCACTTCGGCATCCAGCCCGACATCGTGACGATGGCCAAGGGCATCGCCTCGGGCCTGCCGCTGTCGAGCCTGGCCGCCTCGGCCGAGTTGATGCGCCACTGGCCGACCGGCTCGCACGGCGGCACGTATGGCGGCAACGCCGTGGCCTGCGCGGCCGGCGTGGCCACGATCGCGGCCATGCGTGAGGAGGGCCTGGTTGAGAACGCCGCCAGGCAGGGCGAAGTACTGACGGCCGGGCTGCGCAAGTTGCAGGAAGAACATCCCGAGATCGGCGACGTACGCGGGCTTGGCCTGATGATCGGCACCGAGTTCACCACGCCCGCCGGCGAGCCGTGGACCGAGCGCTCGAAGGCCGTGGCCAAGGCGGCCCTGGCCGAGGGCCTGATGCTGCTCACCTGCGGCACCTACGACAACATTATCCGCTGGATCCCGCCGCTGGTGATCAACGAAGGCCAGGCCAAAGACGCGCTCGGCATGTTCGAACGCGCGTTAGTCAAGAGCGCCTGATTCAACGGAACCCCAAAATGAACACAGGGCCGGGGCTTGGCCTCGTGTCCTGCTCGTCCTTCGCCCAGATTCCTGTGGAAGGGTGTCTTGGTTCCGCGGAGCCAAACGCCGACTCAGCAGAACCGCAGCGTCCAGCCATTGCGATCCGGTGCGTCAGTCGCCGGCCGGTTCCGCCACAGGCGCGCGCACGTCCAGCGAGCGCAGTGCCGGCGTGAGCACGACCAGGAGCGCGATCAGGCCAAAGCCGCCCGACATGACGCCCAGGGTGGTCGCCAGGCCGAGTTGATCGATCGCACCGCCAACCAGGAGCGCGCCGACCGGGACGGCCATCGTCGTCAATGCGCCGCGGGTGCCGAAGACGCGCCCGCGCAGGGCCGCCGGCGTGCGTTGCTGATAGATCGTCGCCAGCAGCGGGCGGAGCGGCCCGATGCCCAATCCGAAGAGATAGGCCGAGATCAGGGCCCCGAACACACCCACGCCGGTGATAAGCGTCAACACCAGGCCAGCCACGCCGCCGGCGACCAGCAGGAATCCGGCGCCCAGGATGCTGGCCGGGTCGAAGCGCTTATGCCACAGCCCATAAGCCGTCACGCCCGAAAGCGCCCCAAAGCCGAAGGCGCCCGACATCAACCCGAAGTCTGTGGCCTGGCCCGAGATCAGGCTGGCCAGGATCGGCAACGCAACGAGCACCAGGGCGTCCCCGAGCAATTCGTTGGCGATCTGCATGGCGAACAGGCCGCGCAGGACGTTGTCGCGCCAGATGTGGCGCAGCCCGGCAGTGAGGTCCGCGCCGTTGAGGCCGGCGCCCTGCTCAGCCGGCTTTGTCCCCGGCACCGTCAGCGCCACGATCACGGCCGACAACACGAACGTGCCGGCGTTGAGCCAGATCACGGTTGTCACGCCGATCAAGGCACAGAGCACGCCGCCCAGCACAGGGCCGGCCAGAGTTGCGGCGCGCAGCACGGCGACGATCAGGGCGTTGGCCCGTTGCGGGGTGTAACCGGAGTGCTCGATCAGGTCAGGCATCAGGGCATCCCGTGCCGTGTTGCCCGGCGCATCCAACAGCGCGCCCAGGGCCACCAGGGTCAGCAGCGCCGGCAGCGATAGCCAGCCCAGCGCGTACAACACCGGTATGGACGCCACCGACAGGAAGCTCATGCCGTCAGCCAACACGCTCATCGGCTTTGCGCCAAACCGATCGACCAGGGCGCCGCCGACAAAGAACGCGACGATCATGGGGATGGCGGTGAACACCAGCACCAGCGAGGTCGACAGGGCGCTGCCGGTCGTCTGGAGCACGAACCACGGGATCGCGACCAACGCCATCTGGTTGCCCAGCTGCGAGATCGCGTTGGCGCTCAAGATCGACCAAAAAGGCAGGCGACGGGTGTTCATGTGATCGCTCGTCGAGGAAGAGTGTTGCGCTCGATAAATAGCGCGGTGCCCGACCTCACGTCGGGCACCGCGCTTCGGATCGTTGCCCGGAACTGGTGTTGGAGTTCCCACAAAACTCCGCAACCCGTTCCGTGGTTCAGCGGTCCCAGATCTGCCGATGTCAGGGTTCCCACAAAACCCCTTGATCAGCGTTTCGGGTTCTGCCTTACCAGGTGATGGTCCAGGTGATTGTGCTCATGATTGCCCTCCACGGCAGTCTGGTGCTGTTGGCGCGTCTGACCCGTCGCGCGAGCTCGGGCCCGACACTTTCCGTCGATGGCGCTTGGCTTAGGGTGGTCCGTTGGCGCTGCGCCTATTCGATTGCATCAACCGGTGATAGAGACAAGATACGACGGTTTCCGGACCAACTCAAGATTACGTTCGTACCAAAAATCCAAATCCACGAATTCGCCTTGAATTCCCGGCCTAACAACTCTGACCCACCCAAGCCAACGTTTGCCAACCCGACCGGTTGGCCGCCCAGCGCCTGGTGGAGCGCCCGACCCAGGCAGCGAAGTGCCGCAATGCGCGAGGGCGCGCCGGCGGGAGGTGATCCCGGGCGCGCCCTCGCGCGTGTCAGGCTTTCAGCGATGAAGCGCTCACGAGGAGCGAGCCCATCACCACGAAACGATGTCAGACCACGTAATGGTGTTCATCTTTTCCTCATCGGTAGCGGATCGCGTTCGCCGGACGTGTTGCGCCACATGCCCGACTTTGTCTTTGGGTCGCAGCGCCTGGGGTGGTCCTTCGGCGATACGCCTCGTCGTTTTCATCAGCCGGTGATGACGAAACGATATGACACCTGCGCGGCCGACTCAAGATTACGTTCGTACTCAAAGTCCAATGCCTTCACACGAGCGCTGTCTGCCGGCCCAACCACCTTAACCAACCTGCGCCAACGTTAGCCAACCGGGGTCCATGAGTCGATCGCATGCCCCGGCCAGAAGAACACTGAGTACCAGGCGAGCACCTCGCGGGTCGCGATCTCGTCCCATCAGGGCTGAACGGCTTCGGCATCCGGCGCCTTGATCACGTGTCGCTGTGAAGGCCGGGCGCCGACCCGCGGTCTCTGATACGATCGCAGCATGTCGATCGCATCCGCGGCCGCGGTCAAGGCTCGCGCGCTGGCGCTGGGCTTCAACCTGTGCGGGATCACGTCTGCGCGTCCGGCCCCGCATCTCGAGGCCTATCTGCGCTGGATCGAGCAGGGTCTGCACGGCACCCTCGGTTATCTGGCGCGCCCCGACCGCGTCGCGCGGCGCCGTGATCTCCACCAGATCCTGCCCGGCGCGCGTTCGCTTATCCTGGTGGCGCTTGACTATCACCAGGCGATGCTGCCGCCGGAGATCGCGACGGATGCCACGCGGGCACGCATCGCCCAATACGCCTGGGGCCAGGACTATCACGACCTGATGCTGCCGCGCCTCGAAGCTCTGGCGAGCTGGCTGCGCGCCGACCAGGCAGCCGACGTCCACTGGCGCGCCTACGTCGATACCGGGGCCGTGCTGGAGCGCGATCACGCCCACCAGGCCGGGCTCGGCTTCATCGGCAAGAACACGTTGCTCATCCACCCGCGCCGCGGCAGCGGATTCTTCCTGGGCGAGATCCTGCTCGATGCCGACTTCGACAGCTACGATCAACCCGGGCCCGAGACGCGCTGTGGCTCGTGCAGCCGCTGCCTGCAGGCCTGCCCCACCGACGCCTTCCCCGAGCCTTTTGTGCTCGATGCCCGCCGCTGTATCAGCGCCCTGACGATCGAGCACAAGGGCTTCATCGACGCGGACCTTCGGGCGCGCATGGGTCGCTGGATCTTCGGCTGCGATGAGTGTCAGACCGTCTGTCCCTGGAACCGTTTTGGGGTTGCGACGCTGGAGCCCACGCTGACGCTCATCCACCCGGATCGCGCCGCGCCACCCCTGGCTGAGGTGCTGGCGCTCGATGCAGCCGGATATGCAGAGCGCTATGCCGCCACACCGCTCGCGCGAGTCGGCCGGGAGCGCCTCGTGCGCAACGCCTGTATCGCCGCCGGCAACAGCGCGCGACCCGAACTGGCATCGTCGCTCGCACCCTTGTTGTCCGACCCAAGCCCGCTCGTGCGCGGACATGCCTCGTGGGCGTACGCGCGCCTCTCAGCCAACCCCATCCCGGCCTTGCAGGCCGGCCTGGCCCACGAAACTGATGCGGATGCGCGTCGCGAATGGGTACTTGCGCTGGCGTCGCGATCGTCCGGATGAGCGGCGGCTAAGGGCTGTCACCCTCTTGGCGCATCTGAGCCGATCTTCACAACCGTCAAGCACTCGGCCCATTGACTCGCCTTACCCGAATTTGCTACTGTAATAGTCACCTTTACGGTGCCCTGTGACACAAGTCGTGTTTTTCGCCATCGTCGCACTTCTGGCCCTGGTCGCCAGTCTGCTGTACGCGGAGTACATGCGGCGGCAACGCGCGACGACAACGGCCGACACGCCGGAAGACGGCACCCCACGTGAGGCCCGAAAGTCGCCGGTGGCGCCGGCCGCTAACCGCGAAGTTCAGGTCGTCGCGGAATGGCTGGCGGCGCTCGCCTTTGAACAAACCGGCTGCACGATCGCGCAAGATCGCTCGGCGCACCGGCGCATCGCCGAAGCCGCTCAGGCGGCTGTGCACGACCTCGAGCAACAGACCGAGACGCTTGTTTCGCTTCCAGGTCTGGTCTCGGATGAGACCGGGCCGAAAGACCTCGAAGTCCGGCTCACACGCGACGTGATCGATCTGCTCGTCAAATCCTGAGGGCTTGGGCCGGGTAAGCGGCGTGCCTACACAAGTTGTCAACAGCCTTATCGCCGCGGATTTGTACACTGAAGCCCTGCCGGCAACAGTCCCGCTTCTTTCCGCGTCATCCGCGCAATCCGCGGCCAGAATTTGGGCCTGACAACGCGCCCGTGCACGCCAGGCGTGTTCGGCGCGAAGTGCCGCCCCCGCTGATGTAAAATCGTCAGACCAACTCGCTCTCAGTTCAATATGGTGTCCTATGGATGCGCAGCAGCCCGCCGCGGTGACGGTCGCGATCCTTGATGACGACTACCCGCTGCACGATTACGTCCGTTTTCAGCTTCAGGGCCGGACCGATGTCGTGCTGACGGCCGAGGGCTGGGCCGGCGAAGACCTGGCCGGCATGCTTCAGGCACGCCCCGACGTGCTGTTGCTGGACGTCATGATTCCAACCAAACGCGGCGGCTACGCGGTCGAGGACCCCTTCCCGACGTTGGAGGAGCTCCAAAAGCTCTCACAGTCGCTCAAGGAGCTGCCCACCCGGGTGCTTCTGCTATCGACCGAGTTTCACTACGACGTGTTGGACCTCGGCTTCGCGTCCGACACGGTCTGCGGCTATCTCCTGAAATCCGACCAGCGCACGCGCGACCTGCCGGCCCGCATTCACGAAGCGATGTCGGGCCAATTGGTCTTCTCCAACAAAGTCAGCGAGTCGCTGCAATCCGGCCCGCGGCGCGCCATGCTCGACCTGAGCCCGGCCGAACTCGACCTGATGCTGGCGCTCAGCAAAGACGTGCGGGCCACGCCGCGCGATCTGGCCGGCAAGCTGTTCAAGTCCGAACAGACGGTCAAGAACCAGCTGAGCGCGGTGATGAAGAAACTCGACGCCCCGACCCGCGGCGCCGCACTGGTGATCCTCATGCAGCAGGGCATTATCCGTCTGCGCGGCACCGGACCGCTGAGCGCACCCGGCCACGTTTGAACGATGACCGCCCCGACTCCTTCGACGGGGTTCTGGACGCCGGTGCGCAGCCTGCTGATCGCGCGCGGCGTAGAAATCTTGCTGCGGGCGAGCGTGTTTGGCCTGGTGCTCAGCCAGTACACATTCGGCGGCAGCCTCCTGCCGTTCACGTTCACCTACGCCATCACCTACGCCGTATTCGCGGTGTCCGCGCCGCCGAGCATGGCGATCGCCGAGCGGTTCTCCGGCCGACAGTTGGTACGGGCGGCGACGATCCTGCTTCTGCTGCTCTATTCCGCTCTGAGCGTCGCGGAGGCAGCCGGCCTGACCAACGTCTGGGTCGTCGGTGTCGGTGTGCCGCTGCTCGTCATCCCCACGATCCTGATCTATCGCACGATGAGCGCAGAGCGGGTCAAGGCCTCGCCCGCCACCGAAAGCGTCTTCTATCAGTTCATCGGCGACGGGCTTGAAGGCCTGACGCCCGAGATCGTGGCCGGGCTGGTCCTGATCCTGTTTGGGCGCGCGGGTGTGCTCACGATGGCGATCACGGGCGGGATCCTGGCGTTGCTGGTGATGTGGCGGTTGCCACAGGTCGATCGCCTCAAGGCGGAAGGCACCGGCGTGACGCTCGGCCAGACTCTGAACGACATGAATGAAGGCCTGCTGTTGCTGTTTCAGCATCAACGCCTCTCCACGCTTCATGTTTCGGCGCTGGGGGCCAACTTCTTTCTGGGCGTGATCTCGGGTCTGCTGTTCCCGCTTTCGTTGTTGCGCGGCAACGGGCGGCCCGACGTTTTTCTGTGGATCCAGGGCGGGGCTGTGTTGGGCCTGCTGATCGGGATCCGGTTGTCGCGGATCTATCGCGAGCGTCTTGCGCGGCCGGCCGTGTTCTTCGGCGGTTTTGTGGTGAGCGGGCTGCTCAGCCTGTCTGTCGTCGGCCTGGTCGCGCCGGTCGGTGTGTGGGCCGTCGCCTACAGCCTGCTTCAGATCGCGTCGCTGTGCGCGATCTACCCCCTCTTTCAGGCCGAGCGCAGCGCCGTGATCGGCAGTCAACGCCGCACGCTGGCATCTGTCGCCGATCTGGTGAGTTTCTCGGCCAGCGTGATCGGAATCGCGACGGCCGGGATTGTGATCGAGCGCATGCTGACGCCGGCCCTGGCCCCCGGCGGGTTCCTGGAGCCCTGGCTAACGCCGTGGGTCGGCACGGGCCCGGCTGCGCCGATCGCCACCTATTGGATCATCGGCGGGATCTCGCTGACCCTGATCGGCCTGATCGCCGGGTGGGTCTACGCGCGCCGGCCGGTGGGCTCGGTGCCCATCCGGCCCACGACCGATGAGGCCATGATCGCGCCGCCCGGCTGGTTGACCCATCCGGTTGGCCGGACCGTGGTCGCGGTCGGCACCGGAGCCGCTGTGATCGGCCTGGTTGCGATTGCCCTGGCCGCGCGGGCCGGGCAGTTGTACACCGTGGCCTTGAGCCTGTGCGCGATTGTCTACAGCCTGGTGGGTTGTTTATTGCTGGTCGGCTGGCCGCGGGCGCGCACCGGCGGGCTCGACTCCGGGCTGACGTTCGCGCTGATCGGTCTGGGCCTGGCCGCGGCGGCCGCCGGCCAACCCATGGAGGTGCTGGCGGCCTTTGCACTGCCGATCGGGGCAACCCGCCTACCGCGGTTGAGTTGGGTTCCCGCGACCGGGGCGCCGGCGCCGCCGTACCTGACTGTGGCGCTGCGTGCGCTGAATCATCTTGGGCTGTTGCTGGGCGGAGTCAACGTCCTGATCCTGCTCGGGCCGGAGCCGCTGCACAACGTCGCGATCTGGCTCACCGCGCTCAGCCTGATCCTCGGCGGCGGCGTCTTCATCGCCGGGACCATCCTGCGCTATCTGGCGACCCATCGATCAGCCCTGCGCACTCAGCTCGGTCTGCTCTCCAGCGGGGCAGCCCTGCCGCTCGTGCCGGCGGTGCTCGGGGCCGTGATCCTGGCCTATGCTCTGCCGAGCATCCTAAGCACCGCGCCCGGCTGGGTGACCACAGCCGGCGTGATCGCGCTGATGACGCCGGCGACGTACGGCTTTGCATTCTGGAGCCCACCTGGGCGGGTGTTGCGCCTCGAGCGTCGTCTCGCGCCCCTGCTGTGGGTCAGCGTGGTGGGAGCGCTGTATGTGCTCTCGAGCCTGGCGCTGCGCGGCTGGGGTGCGCCGTGGATCATCGACATCGCCCTGGCCATCGCCGCCATGATCCTGCTGGTGATCGGCCTGCGCGAATGGACGGCTCCGCTCGCGCGCGGACGCGCCAGCGACCTGGAGCGCACCCTGCTCCGTCGGCCGACCCTCGAGGCGCTCGATCACGCCCTGATCGACCTGTGCGACAACCTGTCGATCCAGGGGCTTGTCCTGGCGCACGAGCAGCCCGGTCGGCCCGGCTGGATGCTGCGCCGCCTGCTCGAGACCGACACGCTCACGCTCGACGAGGCCGCGCTGCCCGCGACCGCTCCAGACGATTGCCTCATCCCGTATGAGGGGCACGCGCGGCGGGGCTGGTTAGCGGCGCCCTGGGTTGCGGTGGCTCAACCGATCCGGGTCGAGGATCAGCCGTCGATGGGCTGTCTGCTCCTCCCGCACCGGGCCCAGCCGTACAGCCAGGCCGATCTGCGCCGGATCGCCTACGTCGCCGAGGCCCTGGCTTCACCGTTGCAGGTGATCACCTTGCGCTGGGCAGCGCTGCGGCCTTATCGCGAACGTGAAGCCGCGCAACGCGACGAGCGCACCCGCATTGCCCGCCGACTGCACGCCGAGGTGCTGCAGTCGCTGGCGCCCCTGCCGGGCTACCTGGCCGTCGCCGCGCAACGCACCGAGGATGCGGCGCTGCGCGATATGCTCGGCCGCCAGGAGCAGGAGGTGATCAAGGTGGACGACGCGATCCGCCAGGTGGTCACGGCGATCCGGCCGGCGTCGTTGAGCGCGCCATTGGCGCTCCTGATGGAACAGGCCCTGCGCCGGGCCGCGACCGAGTCACCGGCGACGCAATTTCATAGCGACATCCAGATCCCGCGTGAGTTTGACCTGCCGGTCGACGCAAAGTGGCCGGCGCACAACATCGTCGACAACGCGTTGAGCAATGCGCGCAAACATGCCCAGGCCAGGAACATCTGGCTGACGCTGCGCCGCGAGGGTCTGCACCTGGTGCTGGTGGTCGAGGACGACGGCGTCGGCATCCCGCTCAAGGAGGGTGAGACCGACGCGATCACGCTGATCCGCAACGGGCACTTCGGCCTGGCCGATATGTTCGACGATGCCGAGCAGCTCAACGGCCGGCTGGCGATCGGCCGACGCATGGCCGGCGGCACCTACGTCCGTCTGTGGTTTCCGGTGCCGGTTGCCTGAGTCGCCTGGCTGAGCAATTGCCCGGCAAATGCTCCCCACAGATCGCCCAGTGCGATCTAAAATAGTCACCATCATGAGCCTGACCCTCGACCTTGCCCGCATCGCACTCCAGGAAGAACGGCTGCAATTCGATCGCTTCGACGCGACGGCTGCCTGGGAGATCGGCAGCCGTCTGAAAGCTGCAGCCGAGGCGCGCGGGCTCTCGGCCGCGTTCGACATCGCCCTCAACGGCGGCGCCACGCTCTTCTTCTTTGCCATGCCCGGCACCACACCCGACAACATCGACTGGATCCGGCGCAAGAAGAACGTGGTGGCGCGCTTTCAGCGCAGTTCGTATGCCGTGGGCCTGGAGTTGCGCCAGAAGAATACGTCGCTGCCCGCGCTGATCGGCGTTGACGAGCGCGATTATGCGCCGCACGGCGGATGCTTCCCGATCAAGCTGCGCGGCACCGGCTGCGTCGGCGCGATTACGGTCTCGGGGCTGCCGCAACGTCAGGACCACGCCCTGGTCATAGAGGTCCTGGCGGCCTATCTGAACCAGCCGTTGGACGAGTTGGCGCTGGACGAGGTCGATCCCCCTTAGGTTTCCGCGCGTCCCACGTGATTACCATGGGCCCTGGGCCCAAGCCATCCTGATCACCGACCGGAGTATGTGATGAAAGCTGCAATCTGCATCGATGCGGTCCTGCCTGGCCTCGAGCCGGCCGAACAAATCGCGCGCGTCGCGGCCGCGGGCTTCGACGCCGTCGAGTTCTGGTCGTGGCGCGGGCGCGACCTTGACGCGTTGGGCGCAGCCTGTGAGCGGCACGGCGTGCGCGTCGTCAGCTTCACCGGCCATCGCGTCGGCGACCCGGTGGCGGCCCAGACCCATGCCGACTTCCTGGCCAGCGTGGCCGAGACGGTGCCCGTGGCGCGCCGCCTCGATTGCCGGACGTTGTTGCTCCTGACGAATGTGCTCGGCCCCGACGGACGCCCGGTCGACACGCATGACTACATCTCGGACGAGGCCAAATACGCCAACGTCGTCGCCGCGCTCAAGCGCGTCCTCGAGGAGACGCCGGAAGACATCCACTTCAACCTCGAGCCGCTCAACACGCGCCGCGACCATCCGGGCTACTACCTCAGCGACATGCGCACCGCGACGCGTCTGATCCGCGACGTCGGCGACCCGCGGCTGAAGGTGCTGTGCGATCTGTATCACCAGCGCGTGATGGGCGACGACCTCGTGGCGCTGGTGGCCGAGCATCTGCCGCACATCGGGCACTTCCACCTGGCCGACGTCCCCGGCCGGCACGAGCCGGGCACCGGCGAAGTCGACTGGGCCGCGGTCCTGCGCCGGATCAAGAAGGGCGGCTATCGCGGTTACGTTGGGTTTGAGTACTTCCCGGCTCAGCCCGGTTCAGCGGACGGGCTGGCCGCGGTGCAGCGGCTCTGGGCCTCGCTGTAAAACCCGTCGACGCCGCTCTCTCGTGACGCAAAACGAAGCCGCCCGGAGGCGGCTTCGTTTTGCGTCACTCAGCCAAGCAAGCCCTTCTCAAAGCAAGGGCCGACCGCCGTCTACCGGGATGATGCACCCGGTCGAAAACCGCAGCGACGTCACCACGGCCAGCACGGCCTCGGCCACATCCTCACCCTGAGCCAGCCGACCAAGCGGCGTCTTGGACCGGTGCCCGTCCAGGATGGCCGGATCCATGCGCTTGGCATACTCGCCTTCGACCCAGCCCGGCGCGACCGACACCATTCGGATCGCCGGGGCCAGCACGCGCGCCAACGACATCGTCATGGCGTTGAGCGCCGCCTTCGAGGCGCAATAGGCCACATTGCTGCCCAGCCCGGTCGTGGCCGCGATCGACGAGATGTTGACGACCACGCCGCCCGCATCCGCCGCCAGCAGGGTCTTGAACGCGCGCACACAGGCGAACGGGCCGCGCCAGTTGACCCGGAAGATCGCGTCGATCAGGTCGTCGTCGAGGCCGTCCAGATCGTCGTGGGCGACCGGGCGCGTGATGCCGGCGCAGTTCACAAGCACATCCAGACGCCCGTAGTGCAGCGCGATCGTCTCCGCGGCGGCCGTGAGCGTCGGGCTGTCATCGACGGCAGCCACCACCGCCAGGTGTCCCGTGCCGGGCAGGGCCGCGACGCCGGCCTGAGCCTTGGCTTCGACGTTTTCCAGGATGACGACCCGGGCGCCGGCCTCGGCGAACCGGCGCGCGATGACGGACCCGATGCCCCCGGCGCCGCCCGTCACGATGACGACATGATCGACCAGTGAATCAGCAGTTCCCATTGGATGTCCTCCCTCAGATCGATTGGGCCCGAGGCGGGCAGCGCGCGCCTCGGGCCTTCGCCGTTTCTAGATTGAGCGGTCAGGCGACGGGCGCTTTGTCGCCGTAGCGCGCGAGGCGCAGATCCGCCTGTGCCTTGTGCGCCCAGAAGTACTCGATGGCGCAGAGGCGCGAGCAATACTCGCCGATGACGACGCTGGCCTCGGGCGTGACCTTCTGATATGTGACGGTCTTCAGGAACTTGCCAACCCACAGGCCGCCGGTGTAACGCGCCGCGCGATTGGTCGGCAAAGTGTGGTTGGTGCCGATGACCTTGTCGCCGTAGGCGACATTGGTCTCCTTGCCGAGGAAGAGCGCGCCGTAGTTGGTCATGTGATCCAGGAAGTACTGCGGGTCGGCGGTCAATATCTCGACGTGCTCGGACGCGATGCGATCGCCTTCACGCACGGCCTCCTCGAGGCTGTCGACCAGGATGACCTGGCCGTAGTCGCGCCAGGCGACGCCGGCCACATCGGCCGTCGACAGGGTCTTGAGCTGGCGCTCAACCTCGACCAGGGTCGCGTGCGCCAGGTCCTCGCTGGTGGTCACCAGGATGGCGGGCGAGGTCGGGCCGTGTTCGGCCTGGCCTAGCAGGTCGGTGGCGACCATCTCGGCGTCGGCGGTCTCGTCCGCGATCACGAGCACCTCGGTCGGCCCGGCGAGCAGGTCGATGCCTACCTGGCCAAAGAGCGCGCGCTTGGCTTCGGCGACGTACGCGTTACCGGGGCCGATCAGCATATCCACCGGCGCGATGGTCTCGGTGCCGAGGGCCATGGCAGCCATGGCCTGAACGCCGCCCAACAGGTAGATGTCGTCGGCGCCGGCCAGCGCCATGGCCGTGATCGTCGCCGCCGGGATCTGACCTGCCAGCGGCGGCGTGCAGCCGATAACACGCTTGACGCCCGCGACCTTGGCGGTCAGGATGCTCATGTGCGCCGAGGCGACCATCGGATAGCGTCCCCCCGGCACGTAACAACCGGCGCTGGCCACGGGGATGTTCTTGTGGCCCAACCGCACGCCCGGGATGGTTTCGATCTCGACATCCTGCAGGGCGCCCCGCTGAGCCTCGGCGAAGCGTCGAATCTGAGCCTGTGCGAATTGGATATCGGCCACGGTTTGGGCCGGCACCGAGGCGATGATGGCGTCGATCTCGTCTCGCGAGAGCTTGAAGCTCGGCGGCGACCACTTGTCGAGCCGCTCCGAGATCGCGCGCACGGCTGCATCGCCGCCGTTGCGTACCTCGTCGATGAGGGCATCGACCACCTGGCGGACTTTGGCCTGCGCGGCCACCGCCTGCGGATCCTGCTTGTTTATGCCGGGTTTGATAATCTTCATGAGAGGCCTCCTGGGC
>JAEURK010000216.1 GCA_016789175.1 Anaerolineales bacterium | reverse complement strand
CTGCGCAAGAAACTGGGCTAGGCGTCGGTCCGGGGGTGTGCAAGCACGAGTTGATGCCGTTGGCGAACCCGATCGCACGTTTTCAGGAGCCCCGGAACAGGCCGGACCGGTACACGGATGTTCACGGATAGCACGGATCACACGGAAACATCCCGAATGGCTCCGTGCCATCCGTGAACATCCGTGTGATCCGTGTACTGGGCCAGCCGTCCGAATCCGGTTCGCCAACGGCATCAACTCGTGCTTGCACACCCCCGGACCGACGCCTAGCCCAGTTTCTTGCGCAGTTCGTCCGCCGCCTGTTTCAGTTCGCCGGCGTTGCGCTGGATTTTCTTGAGGGCGGCCACGGCGTCGTCGACGCCCTGCGGGCCGCAGCGAAACACAGCCTCGTCGAGCCAGACCGCTTCGTGCTCACAGGCCCGGGTCGCCTCGGGCAGATCCATCGACGTGAAGTCGAAGTACTGCGGGAAGGCGCTGGGCACCGCCAGCCTGGTTTGCTGGGGTTGGAAGAGATCGTAGTTATGCATGGCCGCGTAGCCGACCCAGCACTCGATGCCCTCGGCATCCAACGCGCCGCATAGCACGTCATGCTCGACGCCGAACGTCTCGGGATCCACGGCGAAGATGTAGCGGTAGAACGACCGGGTGGTGTGCCGCTTGTCGCGCGGCAGAACCCGCACGCCGGGCACCTCGCTCAGGGCCTCGTCCATGTAGGCCGCCATAGCCTCGCGCTGCCTGGCCTGCTCCGGGAACCGCGCGATCCCGACCAGCGCCAGCGCCGCCTGCAACTCGCTCATCCGAAAGTTGCCGCCCTGCGCGGCCAGGCCGTTGGGGTCGTCGCCGCCGCCGCCCAGCGCGTGCGGGCGCCCGCAATCGATGATCGAGGCGACCAGGGCCGCGTGCTCGGCCGACTTGCACAGCAGGATCCCGCCCTCGCCCGAGGTCAGGATCTTCGACGACTGGAGCGAGAACGACCCGAAGTGCCCGATCGTCCCGGCCCCCTGCCCGCGCCACTTCGCGCCGTGCGCGTGCGCGCAATCTTCGATCACGATCAGGTTGTGCTTCTCGGCCAGCGCCATCAAGGCGTCCATATCCGCCATGTTTGAGCCGAGGTGCACGGGGATGATCGCGCGCGTCTTGGGTGTGATGGCGCGCTCGACGGCCTTGGGATCCAGGCAATACGAGTTGGGGTCGACGTCGACGATGACCGGGATCGCACCGGCGGCCATCGGGGCGGACGCGGTCGCCTGAAAGGTGTAGGCCGGGACGATGACTTCATCGCCCCACCCGATATTGGCCGCCCGCAGCGCCACCTCCATCGTGATCGTGCCGTTGACCATCGGTACCGCGTAGCCGCCGCCCTGCATCTCCGCGAACTTGCGGGCAAGCTCGGCCGTCTTCGGACCCGGGAAGGGGTAGCCGCCCCAGCGGCCCGATTTGATGACCTCGGTCACGGCATCGATGTCGCGTTGATCCCAGACCGGCCAGACCGGATAGGGCTCAGTGCGGATTTTGGACCCACCCAGGATAGCGAGTTCAGACATGTCGTTTCCTCCTTGTGTCATGATGACGGAACGTGTGTCATCGATGCATGGTTTCCCAAACATGTTGCCGGATCGCGGTCACGGCCCAAAGAACAGCGGCAGATAACTCCGGTTGGCTTCGAGCAACTCCTCCAGCAGGTGCTCGGCCTGTGTGACAGTTAGCCGGCTCGAAAGCGGGTCGTTGAGCAGCACCTGCAGGGCGAGCGCCCGGCTCCCGGCGAGCGCGGCCCGGACCGTGAGCTCCTGCTGCCGCACGTGGTGCTCGAGGACGTTTTGCACACCGTCCGGGATGTCGCCAAAGGCCAGGCCGTGCGCGCCGGTGACGTCGACCACGCCCAGCGTCTCGACGATCGCATCCCGGGGCAGATTGCCAACCTGGCCGACGTTGGGCAGGTTCATGATCCCGGCATAGGGCGCCCCGCCGGCCCAGGCGCGCGTGATCTGGCTCGCCGCCTCGCCCGAGACGTCGCGCATGAACTCAGCCAGGTCGGTCTCGCCCCGCATGGCCGCCTCGATCGAGGCCCAGGCATCGCGCTCGAGCTGGTGCCGATCCTCGAGGCTGGTCAGGCGCAAATCGTAAGCCTGGCCCCAATCGGCGTCGGCCGTGATGAAGTGCGGGAAGAACTCGGCGATGTGCCGGTCGCCGGCCGCCGGCAGCGCGCCGTAGGTCCGCAACAAGGTGGCTTTCACCTTGGCATGGTCGGCGAACACCGAAGCGTCGTCGGCGTCGACCGCGATCCGGCCATGCAAGATCTCTTCGGCGATCGCGGGCAGCTCCGTCCAGACCCGCCGCCGGCCGGCGTACAGGTCCGTCACCCACACCAGGTGATTGATCCCAGCGATCCGGGCCCGCATCTGCTCCGGTGGGACGTCGAAAAGCGTGGCCAGATGGGCGCGCACGCCGTGCCACTCGTGACATAGCCCGACCACGCGCACGCCCTGCAGCGCCAGCACGCGGGTCAATACGCTCAGCGGATTGGTGTAGTTCAGAAAAAGCGCCCGCGGGCAGTAGGCCATCACCTGCCGCCCGATCTCGGACACGACCGGGATGTTGCGCAGCGCCCGCGAGAGTCCACCCGGGCCAGTCGTGTCGCCCACCGATTGGCGGATGTCGTAGCGGACCGGGATCTCCAGATCGGCGCGCATCGCATCGAGCCCCCCGGTGGTGATGGTCAAGACGACGACATCGGCACCGGTCAGGGCTTCGGGCAGCACAAGCGTCTTCTCCAGGCGAAAGTCGAGGCCGAACGCCGTGATCAGCCGGGTGCCGAGCGCGTGGACGCGGTCGAGTCGCTCGGGAGCCAGATCGTGCAGGACGATGGTCGACCCGGCGAGCTCGGGCGTGGCGAGCAGATCACGCACGAACGTCGGCCCCCAGGTGGGCGATCCGCCGCCGATCAACGCGATCCGGGTCATAGCAGGCCTTTGAGCCCTTCCATCACCCGCGGCCCGATGTCCTTGCCGATCGAGTTCGTCTCTTCATAGTGGCTGCCGGGCCGAAACGGGTTCCACGGAAACCGAAAATCCTCCTCGGGCAGGATGTAACCCAGCTCGTCATTGGCCAGTCCGATCACGCCGGTCGCCTCCGCGCCCGCAGCGCGCATCCAGACCTTCAGCCGCAGCCCAAGTTTGGGGAACAGCTCGCCCGGCACCGTCGCCAGCCAAAGCCCGCCGATCTTGATCAGATGTACCTCGGTCTCGACACGGCCTCGTCGGTCGCGCCCATCGGGCAACAGCTTGCGCCAGAAGGCCAATTTGTACAGCGGGTTGGTGAGCGTGGGCGTGATCGTGGCCGAAGACACCGCCAGGTGCGGATCGCGAACGGCTTGTATCAGGGCCAGGGCTGACAGCCCGGCCACAGCCAGGGCCACGCCCATGGCCTCCGACTCCGCGAAAGAGTGATCTGTTACGTCCGGCGTCAGCATGCCGCCGAGAGCGCCGGCAAAGAACAGGGCCGGCGCATCGGTGCGCCGCTTGGTCTCCTCGCGCAGCGCGTGCACGTAGTCGGCCGTGATGTGCGGGTTGTGCTCCCACAGCACCTCGGGGTGGCACGGGTAGTTGAACAGCGTCGCCAGTACGCGCCCATCGTTCCGAGTCACTTGCAGGGCGGTCAGGGTCGCGTCGACGATCTCGGGGTCGCGC
>JAEURK010000215.1 GCA_016789175.1 Anaerolineales bacterium | reverse complement strand
CCAGGCCGGGCGGCGTTCGCTGATCGACGAGAACAGGTACCAGGTCAGGCGGTCGCCCACGTCGTGCGTGGTGCCTGACGCGCCAAAGCCGCTGAAGTGGCAGGTCGCGCAGGTCGGCGCCGGGAAGTCCTGCACGGTGAGGGTGCCCGGCTCGGCCTCCCAGTTCCAGTTCTGGCCGTCGGTCGAATACTTTATGCCGTGTTTGGACTCGAAGTAGATCTCCCACTGCGGGTGGTCGGGGCCGATGTGGCAATTGTTGCAGGTCTCGGGCTTGCGCGCCTGCTCCAGGCTGAACTCGTGGCGGCTATGGCACTTCTGACACTGCCCCACCGATCCGTCCGCCGCCGGCTTGCCGACGTTGTGGCAACTCTCGCAGGCGAAGCGCGTGATCTCCGGGCCTTCCATCGCCGCGATCTGGTTGCGCGCCTTGTCCGGCCCGAACTGGCCCTCCGGGATCGCCTGATACGCGGCCAGGAGCTCCTGAGACAGATCCTGGCTGCCCGCGACCGCCACATAGGATGGCAGCCCGTGGCGGCTCTGGCTGTACTGGGCGACCTCGGTCTCATGACACTTCTGGCACATGGCCGTCGTCGGCTGGGCCAGGATGTAGGCCTTCTCGTGCACCACTGCGCCTGGATAATCGGCCGCGACTTCGTGGCAGTCGCGGCACGTGACCTTGGCCGCCGCCATGTCGCTGTGGCCATACTGCTCGACAATCCCGGGGGTGGCATTGCGATGACAGACCACGCACGCGTCCTCGCTGTTCTCGAGGACGTTGACGCGCGCTTCGGAGGTCACCGCCGACCCGCGCGGGATGACCATCGCGACAAGCGCCAGGGCGAGAACCACAATGGTGGTCACGAGGCCGGCGACCAGCAGTCGCGCTGAGCGGAGTGGGGTGGTTGGGGTTGAGTCGGACATTGTTCTTCTCGTGTGAGCAGAAATCAACGGCGGGACCACGTGTCGCTCGCCCGTGGCCGTTGGTAGTGCCGAGCTTCAGAACGGAGTTCCATCCGTTGAACGCCTGCCAGTGTAGGGCAGAAAAAAGGAGTTCGCAAGCCAAGCAAGCGCTGCGGGCGACCGCGACCGCAACCCGACATCCGCGGGTCATTGACACACATCCTTACGTCGGCCGTGATCAATCGGTTGATCACTCGCTTGGCCTGACCCGAGCGTCTCCCCAGACTGAGATTGTCGCGATCACTCACAGGTCGCGGTGGTGGGCCTGACGCAGGTGATCAGTCCGCAGGAGGTCAGGGCTGCTCAATCGCCTCCAACACGTGATTGACGCCCCTCGCGGCCAGCGCCTGGCCGGCGGCCCAGGCTTCAGCAAGGTTGGCGGGGGACAGGCAAAGCCTGAGGTCGGCGACATCCTGCTCCCAATCACGCTGATCGGCTGGTGAGAGGGGAGCGCCCAGTTCCTGCAAGAGCGCCTCTGCCGCGCCAAACAAGAGGCCAGCACGGACGGACCGGCCCACATGGAGGTCCAGGCCGGCTAGGGCCGCGATGCATTCTACGATGCCCTGCCGATTGCCCTGGTCCCTCTGAAGGGCGAGGCTCTCTCTGAGCAAGACGCGTGCGCGCTCAAAGTCACCTTTCCGCCGGATCACCTGGCCCAGCTTGTACGACGAGGCGGCAATATCGAGCACGTCGCCGATTTCCCGGCACAGGACCAGGCTCTCCTCGTACATGGGTGTCGCCCGCTCACTGGCCCCCTCCAGCCGCGCCAGGTCTCCCAACCGCACCAACTGCAAGGCCGTGCTGTCGCGGCTGCCCTGGGCGCGCGCCTGCGCCAGGACAACTTCATACCGGGCGCGCGCCTCGGCGTAGTCGCCAAGTTGACTGGCCACCATGCCCAGATCACCCGTGAGCGCCATGATCTCCAGATCTTCCCCGCGCGCCTGGAAAATGCCCAGACTCTCGGCAAACAAGCGCCGGGCAGTATCCGGGTCTTGTTGATCAAAACAGATATGACCGAGGATGTGGAGGGCAAAAGCCAGGCCGCGGCTCTGGCCCAGCCCGGGTCGACGCCAAACGATCAAAGCCTCTTCGATCTGGATCCGCGCCAGTGCGTAGTCACCCTGCTGCCAGGTCAATACGCCGGCGCCGTTCAGGGTCGCGGCTCGAGTCTCGTCCGGTTCGTCGACCAGGTGTAGGGCTGACTCGAGCCACCGTCGGCCTTCGTGCAGGTGTCCATGCACGTACCAGAACATCGTCAGCGCTGCAGCCAGGCGTGCGCCTTGCGCAGGGTCGTGCCCGGCCAAGGCCCAGGTCAGGGCAGCGCGGAAGTTGTCGTGCTCCGCCGCCGCACGTTGGAGAAAGGCCGCCTCACTGATATCACCTCGGTAGACCCCGTCCTCCAGGGCTTCGGCCAGCGCGAGGAAATACGCCAGGTGCCTGTGGTGAACCTGGTCGGCCGCCCCCTCGCTCACCAGGCGTTCTTCGGCATATTCGCGCACAGTCTCGAGCATCGAATAGCGCGCCCCGTCCGAACGATCGGCCCGTTGCACGAGACTATGGTCCAGCAGGATGAGCAGACTCTCCAACACCGCCGGTTCACCCTCGAGCCCCGCTGCGACGCACACCGC
The DNA here is from genome assembly GCA_016789175.1 of Anaerolineales bacterium. GTDB lineage: Bacteria > Chloroflexota > Anaerolineae > Anaerolineales > UBA6663 > UBA6663. The sequence continues at coordinate 9,490 of JAEURK010000215.1, read as the reverse complement.
GGCATCCGCCATCCAACCACCGACAAACACGCTCAGACTCGTCAATAGCCGCTGTGACGCCTGGTCCAGGAGAGCGTAACTCCAATCGAGCGTGCGCCGCAGCGTCTGCTGCCGCGCTGGCCAGTCCCGCGGCCCGCCCGTGAGGTGCTGCAGCCGATGATCCAATTGTGCCAGTAGCTCCGCAACCGACCAGTACCTGCAACGCGCCGCCGCGAGCTCGATGGCTAAAGGCAATGCCTCCAGCTGGCGGCACACCGCTGCGAGCAACGGAGCGGTCTCGCCGGCCAGAGCGATATCGGCCCTCACGGCCTGCGCCCTGGCCGCGAAGAGCGCCGCTGCCGCCGGGGCCGCCAGGGGCAACACGCCCCGCTCGTGCTCACCGGAGATGTGCAGCGCGGCCCGGCTCGTGACCAGGATCTTGAGCCCGGCGGCGGTCATCAGCAGCTCGGACGCCAGGGGCGCGGCCGCGAGCAGGTGCTCATGGTTATCCAGAATCAGAAGCAGCTGCCGATCGCGGAGGTTGTCCTTGACGGCCGCGCTGGCGGGGCGACCGGGCGTATCTTTTAGGCCGGCGGCCTCGGCGATGGCGGCAATGACGCGCTCAGGTTCGCGGATCGGCGCCAGATCGACGAACAGGCCGCCATCACGGAAACCCGGGAGCACGGTCCGGGCGACTTCCAGGGCCAGCCGGGTCTTGCCAACCCCGCCCGGCCCTGTGAGTGTCACCAGACGTATTTCGGGTTGGCGTAGCAACCCTGCGAGTGACGCCACTTCTTGCTCGCGCCCGACAAAGGCGGCGACCGGAACTGGCAGGTTGTTGTGAGGCGGCGCGATGACGCGCTCGATGGGGACGGTGGTCAGAGGGAGGCGCAGCGGCGTGGACTCGCCGCGTGCGCAGGCCAGGAAGAGCGCGCGCTCCGCATCTGGGATGGCCAGGACCTCGGCCAGGCGCTCGGCGACTCGTCGAGAAGGACGCCGCTCGTCTGCTTCGATCTTCTTGATCGTGACGAACGCGCATCCCACTCCGCGGGCCAACGCCTCCTGGGTGAGGTCAAGGGCCTTGCGTCGGCGGCGCAGCCAGTACCCGAAAGAAGCGGTCTCAAGCATGCAGCCTCCAGCCCGAGGGCGGGGAGAAGCCCCATGTGTGTTCGTCTGGCCGTTTCGACCCGAGCGCGATGGACGCCGGATCCGCGCTTGTATCCAAAACAGCTACCCGTGTCGTCGCGGGTTGTGCTGTAATGGCGGCCAGAAAGGAGATGAGCTCATGTTGACCACTACTTCACCCGACCTGGCCCGCGATGCCGTCCGTTCGGTGTTGGAGGCCTGGATCGCAGGCGTCGAACAGGAGGACTTCGGCCAGATCGCTCAGGTGGTTGCCGGCGACGAGGATGCCCTCTTCATCAGCTCCGGCGTCAACGAGTGTCTTCGTGGCTGGAGCGCTTTGCAGGCGGCGCTCGAGGCACAAGCGGCTGCCGTCAAGGACATCCGGATCACGGCCACGGACGTGGACATCCACCTTCTGACCGGCGGACAGGCCGCCTGGGCCACTTCGCTCTGGACCTTTGAGGGCCGCCTGGGCGACCAGACGATCGCAGCCCCATTGCGTTGCACCTGGGTTTGCGAGCAGCGTGAAGCGGGATGGGTCCTGGTGCACTTTCATAAGTCCATCGGTGCGACCCACTGATCGATCGGCCAGGCCAGTGTAGATCCGGACTGGCCTGGCCGATATGATGACGGTCATATCTTTTTGGCCGGACTTTGGCACAATGCAAACATGGTGTCTTGTAGGTGCCACCTGGCAACCGGCGACTGGCCCCGACCGTGGACAACGGAAGGTCGCGCGCTGGACACGTAACCTCAGCCGAGGTTGCGTGTCGTAAAGCGAGTCGGCGTCTCATCGCTGACGGGAGGGCTTTGGGTGGCCACGTGCAGCACTCTTGCGCCATTCACGCGCTGATGCCCTCCGCCCGTCTTCGTTGTTTGAGGAGCCCTGATGCCAGATTGCGCACCCCGAAAGCCTGGTCTCCACGGCCTGGCTTGCCGACCGGTTGGACACGTCTCACGCCATTGTGGTCGAGATCGTTTGGGGAGACTCAGCTGCCTTCGGCCGTGCTGCCTACGACCGTGGGCACGTTCCTGGCGCGGTGGCCTGGGATTTCGAAAACGACCTCCAGGATCCCGGTCGCCGCGATATCGTGGGCACCGCGGGCATCGAGAGACTGCTGTCGAGCTCGGGCATCACAGCGACCACCACGATCGTTGTTTATAGCGGGCTGGATAACCTGCTGGCCACCTATGCTTTCTGGCTGCTGAAGGTCTACAGACACCGCGACGTGCGGCTGCTGGATGGCGGCAAGGCGCTGTGGCTGGCCGAAGGTCGGCCGACTACGACGACAGCGCCAGGGGTGGTTCCGGCAGTCTATCGCGCGTTGGAGCCCGACCGGGATGTGCGTGCCGACCGGACCGACATCCTCTCGGTCATCGGGCGCGAAGATCACAGCCTGGTCGACGCCCGGTCGGCGGAGATGTATCGCGGCCAGGACACCGCGGGCGCCGCTCGAGGCGGGCATATCCCAGGTGCGCTCAACCTTGCGGCGTTGCGCGAGACCCACTCGGACGGTTCGTTCAGAAGCTGGCGCGTGCCAACCGTTCGGCCCGACGGGACGTTCAAGGCAGTTGCAGACTTACAGGCTCTGTGTACGGATCTGTGTCTCCTGCCAGAACGGACGATAATCACCTATTGCGTCCGCGGCGGTCTCTCCACCCACGCCTGGTTTGTCCTGACTCAGCTCCCTGGATATCCTCATGTGCGCGAATACGACCGTTCGTGGGCGGAATGGGGCAATCTGGCGGCGATGCCCATCGAGGTCTAGACGGGGCGCTTTCTGCCAATGGGCGCCGAACGACTGACCGCAGTGGACAAGCGACCAACGAGTCCTCCGCAGTTTCGTCCAGACCTCCGGAACTGCGGAGGACTCGTTGGTCAGGTTCGCGGCCAAGGCAGCCAACGTCGTCGCCCAACGTCACAAAACCCGCAGCTGCGTCGTCAATCTTGTGCAGGCAGGTAACGGCATTGAAGCCACTCCTGTCGCAAGGAGATCGAGATGATGACAGCGAAAGTGATCGTGCTCGGTGCCGGATATGGCGGTTTGTTGGCGGCTCTCCGTCTGGCCCGGCTCACCCGCCACCTGGGCGCCAGCGTGACGTTGGTGGAACAGGCCGCTGTGGCTCCGGATCGGGTCCGCTTGCACGAGACGCTCGTGCGCGACGTGCCGTCCCGGCGCCTGGTCGACGTCGTGCGCGGCAGTGGTGTGACCTTTTGGCAAGGTCGGGTCGATGCGCTGGACCCTGACCAGCGCACGGTGTCGATCGCGACGGCTGAGGGCCCGCGCCAGTTTCGGTACGACCGGCTGGTCTATGCGCTGGGGAGCTTCACCGACCGTGACGTGATCCCGGGCATCCGCGAACATGCCCACACGCTCGCGCCGGCCACGTCGACGCAGGTGCGGGCCAGGATTCGCGAGCTAGCCGCGACGCGGGGGCGGGTGTTGGTTTGTGGCGGCGGCCTGAGCGGGATCGAGGTCGCCAGCGAGATCGCCGAGGCCTATCCGGAGCTGCAGGTTACCCTGGCCACCGCCAGCCAGATCGGGTCGGGGCTGTCGCAGCGCGCTCGGGCGCATATCGCAGCGGTGCTGAGCCGTCTGCACGTGTCCGTGCGCGAGCAGACCCGCATCCGGGCGCTGGAGGTCGGCACCGCGCAGACGGCGACGGAGCGCCTGCTGTTCGACCTCTGCCTATGGACCGGGCCTTTCGCGGTGCCCCACATCGCGCGGCAGGCGGGCCTGGCCGTCGACCCGGGTGGCCGGATCCTGGTCGATGACCGGCTCCTCTCGCTGTCGCACCCCGAGGTCAGCGTGGTCGGGGATGCGGCCGCGCTCGGCGGCGCCGTCCACCGGCACGTGCGCCCGGCGTGCGCCTCAGCAACGGCCATGGGCGCCTATGCGGCCAACGCGTTAGCCGCAGATCTGTCGGGGCGCGGCAGCCCCCCTTTCCGGCTGGGTTATCTCTCCAAGAACGTGAGTCTAGGCCGGCGCGAGGCGGTGACCGACTGGGTCCGACCTGACGACCAGCCGCGCGAACGAATCTGGACCGGCTGGCCGGCCGTGTGGTGGAAGAACCTGGTGATCACGGCCGTGGGCGTCTGGGGCCAGATCCAGGCGGAGCGCTGGTGGAGCGGCAACTATCAGTTGGCTAGATGGATCGAAACGCCCGATCTGGGGCACAATAGCGGTGGCCATGAATCACTCACCGGCCCTGACCGAGTTTGAGACCCACCGTCGGCGTTTGTTCGGGTTGGCCTACCGCATGCTCGGTTCGGCGACCGACGCCGAAGACGTGCTGCAGGACGCTTACCTGCGCTGGAACGGAGTCGCTGAAACGGCCCGGGAGCCAGCGGCCTACCTGACCACTATCGTCACCAGGCTGTGCCTGGATTCGCTGACCACGGCCCGAGCCCGACGCGAGACCTACGTCGGGCCATGGTTGCCGGAGCCTATCGCGGCCGAACCCGAGGCGCTGGGCGTCGAAGGCCGCGCGGAGTTGAACGATACCCTGTCGCTGGCCTTTTTGGCGGTGCTGGAGCGGCTGACGCCCCTCGAGCGGGCCGTGTTTCTGCTCCGCAATGTGTTCGGCTACGACTACGCCGAGATCGCGGGCTTTGTGGGACGCAGCGAGCCGGCCTGCCGCAAGGTGGTCAGCCGGGCGCGGCGTTTCGTGCGCGCGAACCGGCCGCGTCTGCCGGCCTCGGCGGAGGCACATCGCGCGATTCTGAACATGTTTCTCGGCGCCATGGCGACCGGTGACACGGCCGGATTGTTGGCCCTGTTGCACGAAGACGTGATCGTGATCGGCGACGGCGGTGGCAAGGCATACGCCGCGCCAGAGCCCATCGCGGGTGTTGAGTTGGTGGCGCGCTTCCTGGCCGGGCTGCGCCGCTCGATGCCGGCCGGCCACCTCGCCGGGGTGGAGCGCATCAACGGCTGGGAAGCCCTGGTCGTCCGCTCACCCGAGGGCCAACCCTATGCCGTCCTGACGATCGAGTCGGATGGGCACCGTGTGCATGCGGTGCGCTCGGTGATCAACCCCGACAAGTTGCGGGCGCTTGTATCGCCTGCGTAGAGCACGCTTCTGGTTGGATAGGAACCCGCGAAGCGATGAAGGCCGCGCTTTGCCCGGCCCTCATCGCTTCGCGGGTATCCCTCAATCTACAATGCGCTCGAAGAGACGGGACCGCACTCCATCAGGGTTCGCCCGGCAAAGCCATGGAGAGGACCCTATGCCCGGTTGCTCTCAACCAGGGCCCGGGTTAGGTGATCCAACAAGCTGTGAAGCCGAGCGGTGTCATCACTGGATAAGCCAATCACAGCCACTTCGTTGACGGATTGAGCTTCCCAGGTCAGGGACTCTCTCAGCGCGTGCGCGCGCTTCGTGAGCACGATGCGCGTACGTCGCCTGTCAGATGGGTCTCCGGTCGTTGTGATGAGGCCGTCTCGCTCCATGCGCCTGAGCGTGCTGGCTACGGTGGGCTGCTCAACATCGAGTAGGTGGGCAATTTCGGCTTGCGTGACGTCTTCCCTTTCCCAGAGAACGAGCAACATTCTGAACTGACCGACAGTGACATTGTGACTCGCCAACCGTTCATCCAGAGCTTGCGCGAACAAGTGGGCCAATCTGTAGAACTTGTAGCCCAGGCTATTGACTCGCGTGAACTGTGACTGGATCGGCTTTCCTTTCCGTTCCATACCTGCCTTCCGTCGGCTCCAGACCTAACGCGCGACGAAGCGCAATTGTACGTCCAACCGACCGCGCCCATGCAATCGTAGACGGCATGGAGGGCCGCCGATTTGTCGGGTATCACGTGGTCTTCTGCTGCTCCTGACTTCGGCCGCGGTTGAGCCATTTGATGACGAGCGGCTGTTGCCACATGACGATCCCGCTGACGATGAGCACGGGCACCACGATCAACTGGACGATAGCCGCGAAAGTGTCATTTAGGCGCAAAGGTGAGTATGCGAAAGCCCCAATGAGCACGGCAATCGCGAGGTGAACCAGCCGGACAACGTTGCGAAGCTGCTTATTCGACATAGTGTCTTTCTCTGGATGAACGGGTTTCGACGAGCAGCCGAAACAATGGACGTCGAGAAATATAGTATGCTATATATATTTGGCTGTCAACCCGGAATTGGAAGCGGTGGCTGATCACAGCCTGAAGTCATAGGCTGTGGCCGGGCATCTACGAGCTGCGACGGATGAACGGCAACCGGGGGCCCACGCAGTTGATGCCGGCCGCCGTGTTGGGGTCCGCACGGCCGGGGCCTCATGGAATGCCCTTGACCCCAAAGATCCTGGATATGACGAATGTCATAGTCATTCGGGGGACGGGAACCTAGACTTAGCCTGGGCCCATTTGATGTCCTCATTTCACTGGTTTTGCCGTTCTCTTGGAGATGGGCTCTGGGCGCCGCTCGCGATCAGCGAGCTTCAGGCCACCTTTGATCTGGTTTTCGAGGCAGCGGGCAGACCGGCCGGCATGGCCGTTTTCTCCCGTCATATCTCGGAAGGGCGCCTCCAGTGCGAGGTGATGGCCTACTTTTCGCCGGCTGCTTCTGAAGTTGCCCTTCGCCACGGGGCCAGGCCTTGTGCTCGCCCTATTCGAACGGAGTTGATGCTTGTCGCGGGCTCACCCGAGTCCTGGGCGGCGCTGTTTCCGGAGGCTGAGTCCTGTGTCGACGACGGCGCCGACGCCCATCAGGGAGTGTGACAGGTGACAGGTCATTCCGCGCAGGACCCACAGGTGCTGGTGATTGGCGCCGGGATCGCGGGCCTGACCGCCGCCTTTGTGCTGCACCAGAGAGGCGTCTCTGTCAGAGTGCTGGAATCGACCGCGCGGGTCGGCGGGCGGATGACGACCGATCTCGTCGGGGGTCGGGTGATCGATCGCGGGGCGCAATTCCTGTCGACCGGCTACCCCATGCTGTCAAGCCTGGTTCGACGACTTGGCCTATCGTCCGAGTGGGTGCGGACGACGCCGTGGACGGCCGTCGTGCGCGATGGTCGAGTCATCCGCTTCCGCTATGACGATGCGCTGTCGTCGCTCTGGAGCGGGCTTCTGCGCCCCCAGGAAATCTGGACGCTCGCCCGCCAGAGTCTGAGTGCGCTATCAACCGTGCGGCGGCCCATCAACGACTATGGGCGTTGGTCCGACGTCGATGTGACTGACGCCGCAAGTTGGTACGACCAGCAATTCGGCCCATGGATGACCGAGTATTTGGTCGAGCCGATGTTGCAGGGGTTTTACTTTCAGTCACCGGAGGAAACGTCGTGTGCCCTTCCGAGGGCTATCGCCGGTTTCCTCACCCAGGGCGCTCATACCTCCACCCTTCGAGGTGGAATCGGACGCCTGCCGAGCGCGCTGGCAGAGCATCTCGACGTCTGCCTCAATCAAACGGTGTTGGCGGTTGAGCCTCAACGCGACAGCGTGGCGATCGAGACCCAGGACGGCTGGATTCAGGCCAGACGAGTCATCCTGGCCATTCCGGCACCCCAGGCCCTGCAACTCCTACGCTCAACGTCCGAGGCGGAGCGACTCCTCCTCTCGACGACCTATTCGTCCACGCTGAACCTGCCTTGGGGCTGGACGGCGGCTGGCGGCCGCCCGATTCCCTCAACGACGTCTATGGTCTGTTGATCCCGCGCCTTGAACGCAGACGGATCGCGGCTGTTGCCTTCGAAAAAGCCAAGGATTCGGCGCGAACACCCGATGGACACCTCGTCAACGTGATGGTGGATGGGCGTTCAGGGGCTGAAATGATCGCCTGGGACGAGACCCGCGTTCTCCAAGAAGTCCTGCAGGAACTTGACCGCTGGCTGCCTGGTGCGAGCGGGGCGGTCGACTTCCATCGTCTATATCGCTGGGAGCGAGCCGAACCGAGATCTCCGGTTGGACGGGCCAGTGCCATTGCGCATTATCGCGCGGTTGCATCCACCGACCAGCGGCTGCTTTTGGCCGGCGACTACATGAGTATGCCCTTCACCGAGGGGGCCGCTGAGTCGGGACGCTGGGCCGCCCATCGCGTTCTGTCCTACTTGGGTCACGACTTCGGGTGAGTCGGTCATCCGCGCTGCCCGACTCGCTGTGAAGCGGCCCGGCGGATACCGCATACATGGAAGGCCGCTCGTTGTTGACGGGTCGGCGTCTGGCGACCGGATTTCTCAGGAGGGCTGCCATGCCGATTGATTGGTCCAAGGTGTTTGAAACGGCCATCGATATCACCGTTGCCGTGGGGCAGGCGGCGATGCAAATCGCTGTCATCGATGCCGCCGTGGAGAAGTGTCGGGGATTGAACATGCAAGAAGTGACCAGCGGGTTTTCGCGCGAGGTGGCGCAGATGCCCGAGGAGGTCTGGAACGCCTGGCATTCACGCCTGGCCTTCCTGGCGAACGTCCAAAACGACGCGACCGCAACGGGGATGCTTCACATTGGCACGCTGACTCGTTCTGAGCTCACCCGCGTCGGCCAATGACTGGAATACGCGGAAACCCGGGATCTTGATCTGGCCGTCACTCTGGCCCTGCAACGCATGCAGGACCAGGAACTGCCCGAGCAAATCTGCTTCTATATGGCGCTAACTGCGACCGGTGAGCGCGATCTGCGGGCCGACCTGATCGCCAAACGTCTCGTACGCCGTTTGAGGTCTGGCTAGGTGTTGCGCGCCTGAGTGCGGGGCCAGACCGCAGGATGCCGATCCCAAACGCTCAGTTCGTGTTGCCGGCCTTGCGCTGGCAGGATCAGGAAAGAATGCCACACGATGACTTCATCTGACAGCATACTTGCGCCGATCGTCGCCGTGCTCCAGGAAGCGTTCCCGGTAGAAGCCGAGCTACTTGGCGACGAAGTGGTGGAAGATATCGCCGCCGGACATGCGTTTGGACGGGCTGAGGGGGGATCGTCCATCGACCTCGGAACCACGATGGCTGCGTTGACGGTCGCCGCGCAATTTGCCGTGGCGGCCCTCGAGTTGTACACCTTGCTCAAGAAGAATGACAAGGAAGCGCCGACTTGTGCGGTTTTCGAAAGCTTTGTGGAGGAGCGGGTCGAGACCAGCTTGGATTCTGTTCAGCGCACCCGCGTGACACGAATCTGTCACCGGATCTATAGCCGGCAATAGGCAAGAACGCCGGCAGACAGCTGTCAGGAATGCTCATCGTGCGGTCCGCGGTTCAGCTGTTGCTTGGCATGGCCCTTGTGGTGTTCAGCCTGATTGTCTTGGTGCGTCATCCAACGCTTCAGGCATGCATGAGTGCGCTTTTGGCGTTTTTGTTGCAGGCGTGGGTCGTCACACTTGTCGCGGGTATTCACAACGGCAGGCACCAGTATGACCTTCTCTCCGGATATCTGCTTCGGTATCCGCGCTGTCGATTTCGAGAGATC
>JAEURK010000194.1 GCA_016789175.1 Anaerolineales bacterium | reverse complement strand
GAAAGCGCGGGCGTGGTCACCTGGCCGGCCTTCAACCTGGCCGCTGGGGCCAGCGTCAGCCGGACCGTATCGGTCCTGGCCGATGATCCGCTGGCCGAGGGCACGGTGATCACCAACACCGTCGTCGTCACTGACGACGGGACCAACGGCAGTGACGTCAACCCTGGAAACAACAGCGACGACGACATCGACACGGTCGACAACATTGTCGACCTGCGGATCGACAAGACCCAGCCGCCGGGTACGCTCATCCTGGGGGATCCGATCACGTACACGTTGGCCTACACCAACGCCGGCAATGTGCAGGCGACCGGGGTGGTGATCACCGAGACCGTGCCGACCTATACCGTCTTCGTCGCGACCGGCAGCACGGCCGGCTGGTCGTGCCCGGACGGCAGCACCGAGGGCACCGTGTGCACGCTCAACGTGGGCACGCTGGCCGTCGGCGCGAGCGGCTCGGCCACCTTCATCGTGGTGACCACGCCCAGCCTGCCGCTCGGCGGCCTGGTGACCAACACAGCCCTGATCGGCGACGACGGCACGCGCGGTTCGGACCCGACGCCGTCCAACAACACCTCGACCGTCGGCGGGATCCCGACCGCGGTGGAGTTGCTGTACTTCGTCGCTGAACGCGGCACGGGTGGGCTGGTGCAACTGCGCTGGGCCGTCGGTCAGCAGATCGACACAATCGGCTATCGTGTCCTGCGCGCAGCCGAAGACACGCCCGACGTGATGGTTGAAGTGGCCTTTGTGCCCGCGCTCTTCGGATCGGGTGACCTCGCGTACACGGCCGAGGACGCACCGGGCGAGGGCCGCTGGGTGTACTGGCTGGTGGAGGTCGATACGACCGGCGTCGAAACACGTTATCCCCAGGGGGCGGCACTCGAGATCCCGGCTGAGGTGACGACGCACAAGATCTATCTGCCGTTGATCACCATGCAGTGAGGCGGTTAGGCTGAATCAGAAAGGCGCCGGTGGCTTAGCCATCGGCGCCTTTTTCTTGGGTCTCAGCCGCCGCCGCGCATGGTCTGGCGCCGCAGAAAAGCGTGGGCCGCCTGAACGGCGACCTCGTCGTCGCCTTCAATGATCAACAAATCGCGCGGGATCGTGAACTTGCCGAGCGTGGCCGGCTCCAGCTCGACCAGGGTGGCGGACCAGCCGGCGCCGACGGCGCGGCGGGAGTGCTCGAGTGTGCCGCCGGCCATGACCAGGTACTCGCCCAGGCGGTCGAGCGGCAGGTTGCGCAATTCCAGTTCGAAGCGCATGGCCTAGCCACCGGCGGAGGGGGGCAGCAATACGATCTGGTCGGTCTCGCGCACGACCGTGTCAAGACCGTCCAGCCACATGATGTTGCGCCCGTGCACCAGGACGTGCACCAGGCCGGTCATCTCACCCGTGGCGTCAAAGATCTTGTCACCCAGCGCGGGTTGGGCCTGAACGATTGTGGCCAGCATCTCGCGCACCGTCTGACCGTCTGCGAACGGAATCGTGAGCTCCTTGACGCCAGTGACATCACGGAGCGTGGCGAAGAGGCGGATGGTCTTCATGTGGGCAAATCTTACCGCGAAGTAAAACGATGCAGGGTGCCAGGCGAGCCCGACACCCTGCATCGCATCACTTCGCGAAGTGTGATCAGCCTCAGGCCAGGATGCCCAGGGCCTTCAACTTCTCGTCGCTGACCACGCCGCCGGCCTGCCAGCCGCGCAGCGCGTAGTATTCCTCGAGCATCTGGTCGAGCTCGCACACATGTCCTTCGGAGCCGGGCATGGTGCTGGGCTCAGTCAGGAAGCGCGCCGGCAGCTTGTCGGAGCCGGGCTGCTCACCCGCCAGCTGGTTGTAGTAGCGCTCAAGGTTGTAGACCCGCTCGCCGATCGCGAGCACGTCGTTGGCCGTGAACTCGGGCAACCCGACGACCGCCGCGTACTGCTGGGCGTATTCCTCGGGACCTTCGGCGAACGCGCTGAACTTGCACAGGTCGAGCGAGTCGCTGAAGGCATGGATGTCCTGCAGCAGTTTGAGCAGCTCGCCCTTGCCCTTCCAGTCGAGCGGGTTGGTCTTCAGGCCGATCACGCCGAGCTCACTGGCCGGGCTGTAGCCGCGCAGGTGGCAGGCACCGCGGTTGCTGGTCGCGTAGCCCAGGCCCATGCCCTTGAGGCCGCGCGGGTCGTAAGCCGGGATCGACTGGCCGCGGACGGCCATGGCGATCTCAGGATGCCCGAAGTGAGCGGCCACGCGAGTGACGCCTTCGGCCAGCACCGCGCCCAGTTCCTTGCGGAAGGCCGTCTTCTCGACCAACTGGACCATATGGGCGTGATCGCCCCAGGCCAGGTTCTCCTGACCGTCCCAGCCTCTCTGGCTGACTTCCATGTAGGTCGCCAGACAGTTGCCCATCTCGATCGTGTCCATGCCGTACTTGTTGCACTGGTAGATCATGTACGCGATCGACTCGCGGCTGCTGTTGCCGGAGTGCCCGCCGAAGGCCCAGGCCGTCTCGTACTCGAAGCTCTCGGTGCGGATCTTCTCGCCGTTGTACGTGACTTCGACTTCCTTCTTGCATGCGACCGGGCAGGCGTGGCAGGTCGGCTCGGCCACCAGGATGGTCTCGCGGATCTTCTCGCCGCTGATCTCCTCGGCCTCGGCAAACGAGGTCGTCTGGCTATTGCGCGTCGGCAGGGCGCCGATGCTGGCCGTGATATTCATCAGCACATTCGTGCCGTACAGGCTCAGGCCGCCCTTCTTGGGGGCCGTGATGTTCTTCTCGTCCATGATCGTCGCCAGCGCGCGCTCATGGGCCTTCTTGAAGGCTTCGGTGTCCTTGGCCTCGGTGTAATTGCGCGGGGCCTTGACCACAATCGCCTTGAGTTTCTTCGAGCCGCCGACCGCGCCGGTGCCGCCGCGGCCCGAGGCGCGATCGTTCTCGTTGATCCAGGACGCAAACTTGACCAGGTTCTCGCCGGCCGGGCCGATCGCGATGACGGTCAGGTCCTTCTCGCCGTACAGGCCCTGCATGTGCTTGATGGTCTCGTGTACGTCCTTGCCCCAAACGTCGCTGGCGTCCTTGAGGGTCGCCTGGCCGTTCTCGACGTACAGGTACACGGGTTTCTCGGAGATGCCCTCGAAGATCAGGCCGTCGAAACCGGCCCAGCGCAACCGGGCGGCCGACCAACCGCCATGATGGCTGTCGGTCACCGTGCCGGTGAGCGGGCTCTTGGTCACGACCGCCATGCGGCCACTCATGTTGGCCTTCGAGCCGGTGAGCGGCCCGTTCATGAAGCACAGCAGGTTCTTGGGCCCGAGCGCGTCGCAGGTCGGATCCGCCTCGAGCATGTAGCGCACACCCAGGCCGCGCGCGCCGATGTACTTCAGCGCCCACTCCTCGGGCACGCCTTCATAGCGCACTTCTCCAGAACCAAGGTTGACGCGTGCGATGCGATCCGCATATCCGCCGAGCTTCATGTTTGCCTCCCTGAGGGTAGTGTGCAAGACCAGGACATTGAATGGCGCTGACCGGTACCGTATAATCTACCCCGTCCAGGTGGCTATTCCATTTCGGAATAGCCGCGAGGCTTCCACCTTTGACCCAGTGGCCCTGAGTGCCGATGACCTGTCCAGCGGATGGCGAAACTCTCTCCCGAACCCGTCTTTCTCGGCCTGCTTGAAGCGCAGACGTCCTATGGGTATCACTTGTTGGATCAGTTTCGCTCGACCGAGCAATTGGGCCGGATCTGGAACCTGGGCACCAGCCAGCTCTACGTGATCCTGAAGCGCCTCGAGCGCGAAGAGCTGATCGAGGGGCGCGAGGAGTCTCGACCGGATGCGCCGATGCGCACCGTTTATTGGTTGACGGACCGCGGGCGCCAACAGCTGTATGCCTGGCTCAACGAACCTGAGCCTTCTGCCAGCAGCCGTAATATCCGCACCGAGTTCCTCAGCCGCCTGTACATCGCCGACATGTTGGGTCAGCCCACCGGGCCGATCATCGATTCACAGGTAGCGGCCTGCCGGCGGCATCGGGCCAGCCTATATGCCGATCCCGATACACAGATCGGCCGGGTCGCCGGCCTGGCCCTTGAGCTGCGCCGCCGCGAGCTCGATCTGATCCTCGACTGGCTGGAGACCTGTCGCCGGCCGCAACGGGCGACCCCGGCCTCAAACCCGGCGCGCGGAACCGACACCAGATCAACGCTCGATAACGACGGATCCACCCATGGCTCAAGATAGCCTCTTTTTCACAGTCAAATCTGTCGCGGATGCGCTGGCGCTGGTGCGCAAAGAGATCGCGCCGCTTAACCGGCGTGAACGCGTGTCGATCGGCGCCGCGGCCGGTCGGATCGTGGCAATCGCGCCGCGTTCGCCGGTCGAACTCCCGAACTTCCGCCGCAGCGCGATGGATGGCTACGCCGTGAATGCGTCCGACACCTATGGCGCCTCCGATTCACTCCCGGCTTACCTGAACCGGATCGGCGAAGTGCGCATGGGTGAACGCCCGACGGTTGTGATCGGCCCGGGGCAGGCGGTCGAGGTGGCAACCGGCGCCATGCTCCCGGATGGAGCCGATGCCGTGATCATGGTCGAGCGCACGCAGCCGTACGGCGCGGGCGATATCGAAGTGCTCGCGCCGGTCGCGCCGGGTGAGAATGTCGTTCAGATCGGCGAGGACGTGGGGCTGGGCGTTCCCATTCTGCCGGTGGGTCGGCGCCTGCGCCCGCAGGACCTGGGCGGTCTGCTGGCTGTCGGGCTGACCCGGGTCGAGGTGGTTGCCCGCCCGCGGGTTCATATCCTGAGTTGCGGCGATGAGCTGGTCGCGCCCGAAGAGACGCCGCAACTGGGTCAGATCCGCGATATCAACGCGCCGATGCTCGCGGCGCTCTTCAACGCGGCCGGCGCCGAGGCCCGTCTCTTCGGTCGGGCCAACGACACATTTGAAGACACGCTCTCCAAAGCCCAGGCAGCGTTCGCCGAGGCGGACCTCCTCGTGATCTCGGCCGGCAGCTCGGTCAGCGCCCGCGACCTGACCAGCGCCGTGATCGCGCAGCTCGGGGAGCCCGGTGTCCTGCAGCACGGTCTGGCGGTCAAACCCGGGAAACCCACGATCCTGGCAGTTTGTAACGGACGGCCCGTGATTGGCCTGCCCGGGAACCCGGTCTCAGCCCTGCTGGTCGCGCGCCAGATCGTCGTGCCCCTGATCGGACACCTGCTCGGCGCTGAACCGGAGATCCCGATGACACGTCGCGCGACGCTCACCCAAAACGTGCCCAGCACCACGGGACGTGAGGACACCGTGCCGGTCCGCCTGCGCCAAAGCGCGAGTGGCTGGCAGGCCGAGCCGGTGTTCGGGAAGTCGAATCTGATCTACACCCTCATCAACGCCGACGGCCTCCTGGTGGTGCCACTCAATGCCAACGGGTTACGGGCCGGTGTCGAGGTCGAGGTCACTGTATTTTGAGGGATGCGAAGGGAGGCCTCTGGGGCCAGCCCTTGACGCCTTCTCTGGAGTCTTCTCAATGGCCACCGATCGCAACGTATATCTTGAAGACATCCCGGTCGAAACGGCCTGGGGCGCCCTGGTCGGCGCGCTGAACGCGTGCGGCCGGGGTGGGGTGCTGGCCGGCGAACCCGTGCCGGTGCGCGAGGCGTTGGGCCGCATCACAGCGGCGCCGGTGGTGGCGCGGCTCTCATCCCCGCACTACCACGCGGCCGCGATGGACGGTTACGCCGTGCGGGCAGCCGAAACCGTCGGCGCGACCGAGACCCGCCCCTTGAAGCTATCGGCCGAGCGGGTCAAGGTCGTCAACACCGGCGCCGCCCTGCCGCCGGCTTTTGACGCCGTGATCATGATTGAGAACGTTCAAGAGACCGAGGACGGCATCACGATCACGGCGCCGGTCGCGCCCTGGCAGCATGTGCGCATGCTGGGCGAAGACATGGTGGCAACCGAGATCGTCGTAACGTCCGGGCAGCGTCTGCGCCCGATGGACCTCGGCGCGATCGCGGGCTGCGGGCACACGCACGTGCTGGTCCGCCGCCGGCCGCGAGTCGTGATCGTTCCGACCGGGAGCGAATTGGTCAGCGCCGAAGGCGATCCGCAGCCCGGTCAGGTGATCGAATACAACAGCATCGTGCTGGGCGCCCAGGTGCAGGCGGCCGGCGGCGACGCCGAGGTGTTGGCCATCACGCCCGACGATCGGGATGCGCTGCGGTCGGCGCTGGCGGAGGCGCTTGCCCGTGAGCCGGATCTGGTGTTGTTGCTGTCCGGTTCCTCGGCCGGCACGCGCGACTTCACATCGAAGCTCGTACAGGAAACCGGTCGGCTGCTGGTGCACGGGGTGGCCGTCCGCCCGGGTCATCCGGTCATCATGGGGGTGACGGAGCCGGGCGTGCCGATCATCGGCGTGCCGGGGTACCCGGTGAGCGCGGCGCTCACGGGCGAGATCTTCGTTCAACCGCTCCTGGCATTGTGGCTGGGCACGCAGCCCGACCTCGCCGTGCGCCCGCGGGTGCAGGCCACGCTCACGCGCCGGCTCTCCTCGCCCGCCGGCGACGACGACTACGCCCGTGTGACGGTTGCCGAGATCGACGACCGATTATTGGCGACCCCGCTCGGTCGCGGCGCGGGCGTGATCACGTCTCTGGTGCGCGCGGATGGCCTGGCCCATATCCCGCGTTTCAACGAAGGGGTCGATCGCGGCGGCGCGGTAACTGTGTTGCTGTATCGGTCGCTGGACGAAATCCGACGCACGGCCGTGATCACGGGCAGCCACGACCCGATGCTCGACCTGCTGGCCGGGCACCTGGCCGAGCGCTATCCCGGAAGCCGTCTGGCCAGCGCCAGCGTGGGGTCGCTGGGCGGGCTGGTGGCGCTGGGGCGGGGTGAGACGCATCTGGCCGGCATGCATCTGCTCGACGAGGCCACCGGCGAGTACAACCTGCCGTATCTGCAACGCCAGCTCAAAGGCAAGAGCGTGCGCGTGATTAACTTCGCGAATCGCGAGCAGGGCCTGCTTGTCCCGGCGGGGAACCCGGCCGGCGTCCGCGGTTTGGAGGATCTGGCGCGCCTGCGCTACGTCAACCGCCAGCGCGGGGCTGGAACCCGCGTATTGCTGGACTTTTTGCTCAAATCGCGCGACCTGAATCCGACCGCCATCGCCGGCTATGAGCACGAGGAATATACGCATATGGCCGTCGCCGGGGCTGTGGCCAGCGGCGTGGCCGACTGCGGCATGGCGGTCCGCAGCGCCGCGATCGCGCTCGGCCTGGATTTCATCTCGATCGGGTGGGAGCGCTACGACCTGGTCGTACCGGCCACGCAGCTCGGCCATCCCATCGTCAATCAGGTCCTGTCCATCCTCAACAGCGGCGAATTCCGATCGGCGCTCGGCGCGCAGCCCGGGTATGACGTGCGTGAGACCGGCACCGTGGTCTTTGACGGCCCATTGGGGTAGCTTCGCTCCACCTGCAACGCAAAGAGGCGACGTCGAGCGTCGCCTCTTTGCGTTGCAGCACCGGTTACGGCTAATTGGCGCTGGGCCGGGCCGCCAGTGTGCGCTGCATTTGCTCGAGATGGCCCAATCCGTGTTTGGCGTAGGACTGCAGGACGTCGTCGATCGCAGTTTCACCGCTGACAGGATGGATGTAGGTGCGGATCCAGGCGTCGGCGGGCAGGGTCTCGAAGAATTCGGCCCAACGCGCGTGCAGCGCCGTCAGGAGGGCCAGCGAGTGTGACAAGTTGGCGTTGCGAGCATCCGGGAGTTCCGCCCAGGCATCTTGATCATAGGCCTTGATCGTGGGGCGATCCTCGGTGGCTGCAAGCCGGCAGCGGATATAGGCGTTCATGTGCGAATCAGCCAGGTGATGCACGTTTTGAGCGACCGACCATTCACCCTTGAGGTACTGAGTCAGGATCTGCTCGGGCGTCAGGGCGCTGACGAGCGCCGCGACCTGGGCCGGCAGCTGGCGGATGTGGGCGATGTAAACGGCGCGTTGAGCTGAAGTGAGCATCAGGACCTCCGACGCTCATGCTACCACGAGCTCGATCGTTGTTTCTTATAACGGTGAAGCGGAAACGCTATGATGTTGGTCATTGTCCGCCGAAAAAGGATCGCGTAAAATCGCTCGATCATGGGTAAGTGGCTCCGCTTTGTACAATGTCAGGGGCGCGCCTGGGTTGCTGCCCTGCTTGTGATGCACGGCGTGTTGGCCGCTTTTGCTCCATGTCCGTATCGCCCAAATCTGGTCGTCAACGCGGCGGCGGCCGGGCCATCGGATCCGCACGCCCATCATGCAGCTTCCCCAGCGGATCAGACAAGCGACGGAGCCTGCCCGTTTGAGCTCCTGCATGCCCTCTACGGCCTTTTCCGGCCCGCACCTTTGCCAACCCTGCGCGCCACGCTCAGCGCACCACTGACGCTCAGGGTCGCCGGCGATCCCATCGGGATCAGCTGGCTGTTGACAACCCGAATCGACCCTCCTCCTCGGGCCGTTTAGGCTCGCGTTCACAGTCGTTCCTAAAGCGAATTTGCCTCGTGACCTGGCTTAGGCCGGGTTGCGGGCTGGTCGACCGCCGGCGGAAGCGCTTTGTCTGCGCGGCCCGTCACGCGGTCTCGGCCGAACGACCTGACGAGGAGGAACCTCATGTCTGCTGCTACCCTCTCGGCGAAAGCCGGCGGTTCATCGGCTGCCGCTGCTGGCCAGCTCTACCGCTGGTTCTGGCGTATCCACTTCTTTTCGGGCTTTTTCCTGGGCCCGATCATTATCTGGCTGGCCGTCACGGGCATATTGCTGGCCTTTGGAGCCGACATCGACACTGCGCGTCTGCGGGATGTGCAGCTTGTGACGCCCGGCGCCGAGCGCGTTTCACTCGATCAACAATGGATCCGAGCCCTCGCGTCGCACCATCTCGACGGCATGGTCATGCAAAGCGTCGAACTTCCGGCCGCTCCCGATCGCGCCACCATCTTCACATTCGGGTACCCGGTCGAAGCGACAGAAGCCGCCGGCGGCCATGGCCACGGCGGCACAACGGTACTGACGTACGTTGATCCTTATACCGGCCGGGTGACCGGAACCCTCGAGCGTTACGATCGTTTTGCGGCGATCGTGCACGACCTGCATGCGCGCTATATGGCTGGCGACGCCTTTCGTTGGGTGAGCGAGATCGCCACCAGCTGGTTGCTGGCGCTGGCTCTGACGGGCGTCTATCTGTGGTGGCCGCGCCGCCGGGAGAAGGTCGCGGGCGTGATCGTGCCGCGGTTCAAGGCCGGCGCCCGCACGCAATGGCGTGATTGGCATAGCATTCCGGCTGCTTTCTTCTTTGGTGTGATCGCCCTGGGCGCGGCCGGCGGTCTGCTGATGTCGCACCTTTCCGGTACCCTCGCGCTCGGGGTTCAGTTCGCGACTCGCCAGGGCTGGCCGTCGCCGAAGGGTGAGTCGATCGTGGTGGCCGGCGCGCCCCGTATCGGGTTGCAGGCCGCCGAAGATGTGGCGCGCGCCAACGGATTGGCCGAGGCGGACCTCACCATCAAGCCGCCGACGACGCCGACGGGTTTCTACCGTGTGACGAACGCCGGGCATGCGGCGACAACCGACAAGGTCGATCTCGCGATCGACACTTATTCGGGCAGCGTCATCCAAAAGATCACATGGGCCGACTATCCGTTGATGGGTAAGCTGACGTTGCTGGGCATGTTGTTCCACGCCGCGGCGCTTGGCCCGGTCGTGTTTTGGGTGGTCGTGCTGAGCTGTGTCGTGATCGTTGCGGGCTCGTTGACGAGCTACGTGATGTGGTGGAAGCGCCGACCGGCTGGCGGGTTGGCGGCACCCAAGGCGGTGGCCTGGCGCGACGTTCCGCTGCGCTGGCGGATCGCCGCGATCGTCACGTGTGTTCTGTTCCCCATGCTGGGCTTGTCTCTGCTGGCCTTTATGGGCCTGGAGTGGGGGGTGGCGCGCGTCACAACGTGGCTGCGCACACGTCGCGCCGCGCAAGCCCGACGCCTCGAGCCGCAGACGGGCGACTGATCGGTCGCCGGGCGGTCTCGGATGACACGGCTGGACCGGATGTCGAAGCTCCCGGGCCAGCCGTGTCATCCGGAGCCGGGTGGTTGAGCAGGCGACCCTGGCGTCTGACCTGACGTCAGCTGGGGATCGCCTTCTCAACCACCACCCAGGCGTTGAACCCGTCGGCCTTGATTGTGGCCTGGGCTGTGGGGTGTGTGAATAATGCCGCGATCTGGGGTGGGGCGAGGAAGCGGCTGCGCATCAGAGCCAGCTTCTCGGCCAGGGCCAGCAGCTTGACTCCGAACGTGCGGAAATCGGGCTCTTCGATCACGATCCGGCCACCCGGCCGGAGCACGCGCCACACCTCGTGGGCCGTGTGTTGCTGATCGCAGACGTGATGCAGGGCGTCAACCATGATGATGCGCGCAAAGCAGCCGTCCGGGAACGGCAGCGTCTCGGCCGGCGCGAACACCGGGCGCAGCCCTTCCTTCTGCTGCGCCTCGGCCAGCATCTTGCGCGACAGGTCTGCCACGACGATGGGGTTGGCGTGGCCGTTCATGAACTGCGCCACGCGGCCCGTCCCGCCGCCCGCGTCCAGCAGCGCGCCCTCGACCGGCAACCCGATCAGCGCCCGCAGCGCCTGCGGCTCGCGCGGCGGGATGAAGCGTTCATAGATCGGCGCCAGAAAATCGAAGTGGTCGAAAACAGCCATGGGGTCGGGTTTCGATCGGGTTCGTGCGGCCTCAGGCCAACGATTTGGGCCCGGGCGCGGATGTCAGGTAGCGGTTCTCATCGTCGCGCACGCCAAGCCACCCGAACGTGAGGACGTGTAGCAGGTAGTCGCCGGTATTGCCGAGGAGGTTGCCGATTCGGATCATGCGCAAAACAATATGGATGGCCTCGGCCCGCGTGTCACCGTAGACCTCGCGCAGCCGATGCTCGGCCTCCGGCTCCGGTCGACCATCGCGCTCGGCCCAGTGTTGGGCGTACACAAGGGCCGGAAGTTCCTCGGCCGGCGCCTGGGCCGGGATCGACCCCGCCAGGAGCTCGCGCAGCTCAGGCTCGGGGATCCCACTGGTCAACGCCACCTGGGCATGAAAGTAACTGCAGTAGCGACAACCATTGACCTCGGTCACCACCAGCATCAGGCGCTCGCGAAACGGCAGCGAGACCTGCCCGCGCAGCGCTGCGCGGATCTGTCGACGCCGGGCCAGGATCTCGCGCAGGTCCTGCACGAACGCGCTCAGTTGGGTGTAGTAGCGGCGGCGAAAGCGTTTGGCCATCCCCGCATTGTACGCGGTCACCGCCCGGAGGCCAACGGCCAGCCGGCTCACCCGTCCCGTCCCAAAGCCGGAAGGTACAGGTGCTCCGGGAGATCCAAAACGGCGACGACGCCCACCATTCCCGGATGGAAGAGGCAGTGATACGTGTAGACGGACGTGGCTGTGAAGGTGTGTGTGTACTGATCTCCTTCCGACAGGTTCGGCGAGGCAAACGCCCCACCGTCCGCGGTGATGGTGTGCACAAAGAAGCCGTCTGCGTGGCTCCAGGTCACGGTGCTGCCAAGCGTGACCGTAACGGCCAAGGGTTGATAGGCCAGGCCGCTCAGCGAGACGCTGGCGCCAGAGCCCTGGGCTCGGGCCGGCGTAGCCTGGGTCCACACGGCCGCCAGGGTCAGACCGGCGAAAACGCCGGCCCCGACGGTGATCCACGACGTGTATCGGCTTGCCTTCATGGGCCTCCTCTCGGGCGGTGCCGCGTGGCGCGCCCAGGGTGATGGGCCGCGCCGGCGCGGGAGAGCGGCGCCGGCGCGGCCGGCGGAGATCTCCCCATAGAGCACCCTGGAGATGAGGCAGGGCTGAGCCTCGCCGGAGCCGTCAGGCCAGGCCGTTGATCATCAACTCGAAGAACGTGCCGTCCAGGGGGTCGAAGACAACGCGGAAGAAGCACGGGCCACCGTCATCGACCATCACCGGCTGGCTGTGCCAGTCGATAAAGTCGACGGGACAGAAAGCGTTGACGTAGAACAGGGCGTGGTCGCCGCGCGAGAAACCGACGTATTGCCGGATGTAGTCGGGGAGTTGCCCGGCGACTTCGTCCGCGCCCCATTCGGTCTGTTGGCCGATCCAGGCCGGAAAGGCCGCCTCAAAGGCAGCGACATCGGCTTCGGTCGGCGTCCAGTACCCGGTGGCTTTGAAGATCCCGAACTCACCGGCGCGCTCAGCCGGCACAATCACACCTTGATAGCCGACGCCGCTGACGTCGACATACGGTTGGGTGTCACCGGGCGATGGGCTGGGTGCCGGAACCTGGGTCGCCCCGGGCGGCGCGGTCGGCTTCGGCGACGGGCTGGCCGGCGCCGAAAGCAGGCTGCAGGCCAACAAGGCCGGCAGCAGCCCGACCAGGGCCCAGTGTCGAGGATGAGGGGCCGAGCGTTTGGCGATCATGCCCATTGAACGCTGCCGGACAACGATTTGTTCCGGCCGATCAGTCGCCCGACACCAATTCGGTGTAGTCGTCGGTCACGATCTGATCCGGCGTCACGCCGAACAGCGCCAGCAGCTCGTGCATGACGATCGCCTTCTCCTTGGCATCGCGGCGCGACCAGGTGCGCGCCTTGATCTCGACGTAGAAGCCGTCCCCGGCGGGTTTGATCAGCCGGTCGAGGTTGACGAAGAACTCCACGCCGTGGAAGGCGATCAGCCAGCGGCGCCGATCTTTTTCGATCGTGCGCTCTCCGGTCGGGTTGAAGTACTCGCGGTAGAAGCGCAGCGAGTATGTGGCCGGCGCGATAAAGCGCGAGCGCGAAAGCACGACCGACTCGAAGGCGTCTTCCTTAGCCGGGCCGGTGAGCGTCAACCGCGCGCGCATCTGCTGCGACTTGCCATCCGGTCCGAGGAACTCATCCTCGCGATAGCGCAACCGGCCCTGGGCCGGATCGGCGAACAGGAAGTACGTGTCGTACTGGTGGTAGTGGCGCGGCCGGATCATGGTGACGGCCTTGCCTTCCATGACCGAGACGACCTGCGTGTCGTCGGTCAACTTGGCCTTGACCTGCACTTCGAAGCTCTCGCCCTGTTCGGCGCCGCCGATGGCGACCAGCTTGCGGAGCACGCTGCCTTCGCGCTCGATCAAGAATTGATCGATGCGCCGGGCATAGCCGTCGGCCGCGTAGAGCAACTCCTCCTCGTTCAGGGTCAGCAGCTTCCGGTCGCGCATCAGCCACCGGCCGTTGACCATGACGTCGGTGACGTCGTGGCTGTGGGCGGCGTACACCAGGCGCGCATACACGGCATCCGGGTCGTGGGTGAAGTGCGGCAGGTTGTGCAACTGGTTGAGATCGACCAGGATCAGGTCCGCCCGCTTGCCGGGCTCGAGCGAGCCGGTCAGGTGGCCGATGTGCATGGCCTGCGCGCCGAGGCGGGTGGCCATGGTCAGCGCCTGACGGGCGGGCAGGGCGGTCGGGTCGTTGGTGGTGCTCTTGGCCAGGAAGGCGGCCAGGCGCACCTCCTCGAACATGTCGAGGTCGTTGTTCGAGGCCGGCCCATCCGTGCCGATGCCCACGTTCAAACCGAGGTCGAGCATCTTGGTCACGGGCGCGAAGCCCGATGCCAGCTTGAGGTTGCTCGAAGGGTTATGCGAGATGCCGGTGTTGTAGTGCTTGAAGGTGCGCAACTCACCGTCGTCGACGTGGACGCAATGCGCGGCCAATACCTTGGCCTCGAGCAGGCCCTGCTTCTTGACCCAGGGCACGACCGGCATGCCGTGCTCGCGCCGCGAGTTTTCGACCTCAAGCGCGGTCTCGGAGATATGGATGTGGAGCGGCACGTCGTGATCGAGCGCCAGCTCGGTGCAGGCCCGCAGGATCTCGGCCGTGCAGGTGTACGGCGCGTGCGGGGCCGGCGCCGGGATGATCAGCGGGTGCCCCTTCCAGCGTTCGATGAATCCGCGCGCCATCGCCAGCGAGTCTTCGAAGCTACCCGCATCCGGCGACGGGAACTTGAGCACCGTTTGACCGCACAGGGCGCGCATGCCGGCATCGGCGGTCGCCCTGGCGACGTCTTCCTCGAAATAGAACATGTCGGCGAAGGAGGTCACGCCCGAGCGGATCATCTCGGCGCACGCGATCTGCGTGCCAAGCCGGCAGTAGTCGGGCGACACGAACTCCTTTTCGACCGGCATCATGTAGCCCATCAACCAGACGTCGAGGCGGCGGTCGTCGGCCAGGCCGCGCTGCAGGGTCATGGCGGCATGGGTGTGGGCGTTGACCAGGCCCGGCATCAACACCTTGCCGCGGCCGTCAAAGGTCTCGGCCGGCGCATAGGCGGCCCGCATCTCGGCCTCAGGGCCGACGGCCACGATGGAGTCGCCGCTGATTGCAACGGCGCCGCTTGAGTAACGATGATAGGCCTCGTCCATGGTCAGGACGAGCACGTTGGTGATGAGGAGGTCGCACGATCGAGAGGACATTTATCGATTATAAACCCGACGCCGGAACGCTGGCGGTGGGGGAGCGTAGAGCGTAGGTGTGCACGGGCGAGAAGTCAGGCGCCTCTAGAGCGAGGCCAGATCCTGTACACGGATTTCCCGGATCGTCACGGATCACGCGGAATCCCCACCCAACAGCTCCGCGGCATCCGTGTCTATCCGTGTACTCGGCTGGCTGTCCGAAATCGGCCCGACAACTTATGACGCTGTTGGCGAACCCAGACCCTAGCGTTCTTGTCATCCTGAGGGCCAGCCGACTTCGTGAGCAGACTTGTTGAATGAGCCCGCGGCATTCATGCCGCGGGCTCATTCAGCGCACCTTCGGGCCTCGTTGGTTGGCCCTCAGGATGACTCTGTGGCCCGAAAGGTCGTGCCACTTCGACGACGAAGGTTCGCCAACAGCCTCAACTTATGCTTCTACACACGAGCGTAGGGGCGGGTGATTGCCTCCCGGTTCACAAAGTTGCACTAAAATACGGACATGAACCCCGTAGATCTCATTTCCCGGACCCGTGACGGACTGGCGCTCAGTTCCGAGGAGATCGCCTTTCTGGTGCGTGGGATCACCACCGGCGAGATCCCGGATTACCAGGCCGCGGCCTGGTGTATGGCCGTCTTCTTCAACGGGCTCAAGCCGCGTGAGCTGGCGGACCTGACGCTGGCGATGGCTCACTCCGGAGACACGGTCGATCTGCACGACACGGTGAAGTTCGCGGTCGACAAGCACTCGACCGGCGGCGTCGGCGACAAGACGACCCTGGTGGTCGAGCCCCTGGTGGCCGCCTGCGGTGTGCCGGTCGGCAAGATGTCAGGCCGCGGCCTGGGCTTCTCGGGCGGCACGGTCGACAAACTCGAGTCGATCCCGGGGATGCGGCTCGCGCTCTCGCTGCCTGAGTTCAAGCGGCAGCTCAAGGAAGTCGGTCTCGTGCTCACCGGCCAGTCGGCCGATCTGGCGCCTGCCGACGGCAAGCTGTACGCATTGCGCGATGTGACCGGCACGGTTCAGAGCATCCCGCTCATCGCCAGCAGCGTGATGTCCAAGAAGATCGCGGGCGGCGCTCAGGCGATCGTGCTCGACGTAAAGGTCGGACGGGGCGCGTTCATGGAGACCTTGCCTGAGGCCCGGGCGCTGGCGCGCGCCATGGTGGGCATCGGCAAACTGGTGAAGCGCCGCACCGTGGCGCTGCTCTCCGATATGAATCAACCGCTCGGGAACGCCGTCGGGAACGCGCTCGAAGTGCGCGAAGCGATCGAGACGCTGCAGGGCGGCGGCCCCGCAGACTTCCGCGAGCACTGCCTGACGGTGGCTTCGCATCTGCTGGTGCTGGCGCACAAGACGCCCTCACTCGCCTCGGCCCGGCGACTTCTCAAGGCCGCCTTGGCAGACGGCCGGGCCTGGGCCAAGTTCCGACAGTTCGTGATCGCGCAGGGCGGCGATGTATCGGTCGTGGATCAACCCGACCGGCTGCCGCAGGCTGATCTGATCGAGGTGGTGCGCGCTCCGCGCAGCGGCGTCGTCCGCCAGATCGACGCGCGCGAAGTCGGCCTGGCTGCAGTAGACCTGGGCGCCGGCCGACACAGGAAGTCCGATGCCATCGACTACGCCGTCGGTTTTGTCATCCACCACAAGGTCGGCGATCGGGTTGCCAAGGGTGATCCGCTCTTCACGGTCCACGCCAACGATCAGGGCCGCCTGACCCGGGCCCGAGCGCGCGTCGCTGCCGCACATGTCATCGGCGCCGGCAAAACCGCGCCGCTGCCCCTGTTTTATGGCGTGATCCGCTGAACGCGAGGCGATGTCTCGCAGACACCACGGCCCACCCTTTGGGAAGGCCGTGGTGATTTTGTTTCAGCCGGTCAGCGGTCAGCGCCGCAGGCCGGCAAAGAGATCGTCCTCGCGCGCCCGCCCGCCGTTGACCAGGCTGAACACCCGGACGAAGTCGCCTGCGCCAAAGATCCGGAGTTGGAGCTCCCGCGGAAGGTCTGCCATCCCGCCGAGCCCGGGCAGCTGCGTTTTGTGACACTGCACGGCCTGCCAGACCCGGTCGAGCATGGCACTGCAATCGATCCGGGCTGTGATCGCCCAATCCTCCCAGCCGACGTGCGAGCGCTGCACCCCGTCGACCGTCATGTGGATGCCGCCCATCAAGTCGTGGAGCACTTGCACCAGGTCGATGCTGTCGACCATGAAATACAGCTTTGAGATGCGATGGGGTTTAGAGCCGCTAACGTGCGCGGCATCGGCCGCGACCAGCACCGCCGCATTGGCGAATTGCGCGAGAGCGATGTGATCAGGGTGACCGTAGTGCCCGTCCGGTGAGAACGTCACGACCACGTCCGGCTGGATGCGCCGGATCTCGGCCGCGAGCGCAGCGATGATGCGTTGCGGCTCGGCCTGGTCGATGTCGCCGTCGATGTAGTCCAGGAAGACGACCTCGCGCAGGCCCAGGTGCTCAGCCGCGCAGCGCAGCTCGGCTTCGCGGATCTGACCCAGCGCGGTCAGGCCCGGGTACTCGGTCGCGGTACCGCTCCAGCCGCGCTCGCCTCGGGTGGCACAGATCAGGCGGGTGTCGATGCCCTCGGCCGCGTACTTCGCCAGGGTGCCGCCCATGCCCAGCGTCTCGTCGTCGGGATGGGGGAAGATCGCCAGAAGTTTGAGCGTGGTTGCCATGGACGATCTCCGTGATGAACAATCTGCCGGCGAGGCATTGGTAATCGGATGTGAGTCATCTGATTTATGCCTGAAAGTCCGGGGCTGTCAAGCGGGGACGTTGACGTCGGGCCTCAGGGTGTCGCGGCACACGCCGTCGGATCCAGCACCCACGCGCCGTCGGCCTGACGACGGTAACCCCAGGGCCCGGGCGCCCGGCGTTCGCCGGTTTCGGAGAAGGCCCACGCGCCCGACAGGCCGTCCAGCGTGACGTGGGCCAGCGAGGTCGAGACCCCGGCGCGAGTTGGCGCATCGGCCTGGGCGATGGCCGCGATCAGGGCGCGGGTCGCATCATACGCGGCCACGGAGGCGAAGGTGGGCTCGACGCCGCCCGAGAGCGCTCGATAGCGATCCGAAAACCCGGCGTCGGTGCTGTCGGGTGACAACGGCGCCAGCGCGCAGACGCTCTGGGTGTCTTCACCTCCCAACCATACGATACAGCCGCGGCCGCCCCGCAGCAGACAGTCCGCGCGCCCCCACAGTGCGTAGCGCGCCTCGGTTGGATCTGGCTCCACGCCGCCGGTCGCCAGCAGCGGCAGCCCGGCGGTTGCGTAATCGGGCGCGGCGGCCGCGGTCGTGCCGGAGCGCCAGTGGCCGAGGACCGCCACCACCTGGGGATCGGCCGCGAGCTTGGCGGCCTGCTCGCGGGCCCGGTCGGCGTCGCCCATGTCGTCGAGCGCCACCAGCTCCAGGCCATAGCCCGGGATGCTTTGCTCAGTGTTGGCCTCACGCACCGCCAGTCGTACGGCCCAAATGACGTCGTAGCCCAGGCTGCGGTAGGCGCCTTCGAACGGGGCTACCAGCCCGATCTTCACGGTCGGCCGGGTGACGGTGCATGCCGACAGAACCCCGAGGAAGAGGAGTACAGGGAGGAGGGAGGAGAGAGGAGAGAGGAGCGACATGCCCCTCGCTCCTCTCTCCTTTCTCCTCCCTCGATCACGGGCACAAATTGGCGACATGCTCTTCGTAGGTCGTCGCGAAGTTGTGGAAGCCGCTGCCATCGCAGCGCGCCTGGTAGTAGAGGTACGGCGTCTGGGCCGGGAACGCGACAGCGTCGAGCGAGGCGCGCCGGACGTTCGAGATCGGGCCGGCCGGCAGACCGACTACGGTGTAGGTGTTGAACGGGCTCGGTTGATTGCGCAGGTCGAGCCCGCCCAGCGGCGGCCACCAGTTAGCCGAGGTGCCGATCGCAAATTGCACGGTCGCGTCGATCTCGAGCATCTGGCCGACTTCAAGGCGATTGAAGATCACGGACGCGATCAGGGGCCGTTCCTCATCCTTAACGGCTTCACGCTCGATCAGCGATGCAATCGTCACCGCCTCGTAGATCGTGATCCCGCGGGCTTCGTAGGCGGCCTGGTTCTGCGAGGAGAGCTGCAGGGCGAAGTTATCGAGCAGGCGCCGCACCAGATCTTGCGCGGTGGCGCCGGGCCGCAAGAGATACGAGTCCGGGAACAGGAAGCCCTCCAGCGAGGCCGACGGTGGTCGGTCGGCCAGGAAGGCGTAGGTGCCAGGCGGGATGGCGCCCGGGCCGGTCAGAGCCAGGAACTCAGCCGGGTCGACCGACAGAGTCGGGTTGGCGGCCAGCGACTCGGCGATCTGTTCGCGCCTCCAACCCTCGTAAATGCGGGCCATGACTTCCCGCGCCCGGGCGTCGGTAAGCGCCCGCGCGACCTCGGTCAGGTTCATGGTCTGGCGCAGGATGAAATCGCCGGCCTCGATGTGCTGATCCCACCCGGTATAGCGCAGATAGGCATCGAGCACGGCCTGGTCGCGCACCAGCCCGTCGGCCTGCAGGCGCTCGCCGACGGAGGCCACGCTCTCGCCTAAGGCGATATTGAACGAGCGCGGCTCCGGGTCGGCGCCGGCCGGCGCGGTCAGCACGTCGCCGTTTAGGTTGAGGTAAGTGGTGTAGTAGGCTCGCTCGAGCAGGTTCAGCTCGGGTGCGGGATCGCCCAAAACCGGGTTGCGCGCCGTGAGCCCGGCCCACCCGCTGATCGCGCACACGGCGACCGCGCCCACGACGGCCGTCACGGCCAGGTAAACGAACAGCCTATTTGCCTTGCGGCGTTTCTCTCGGAGTCGCATCGAGATAACTTTGCAAAATCGCGGCTGCGGCTGCCGCATGGTGTTGCTCACGCCGAGACCGGCGCCGCTTGCCGGCCTGGATCATCAAGGTCATGGCTTCGCGCGAACTGCCCCACTCGTCTTGCAGCCAGACGGGCAGGCCGCTGGCCTCCCGCAGAGCCTCCGCGAAGCGCTCGGCCGCGCGGCCCTGCGGGGAGGGTGCGCCGTCGTTGCCGAGCGCCAGCCCGACCACGAACCCTTCAGCCTCCTGGGCTTGCGCGATCGCGACGATCGCCGCCAGATCAACGGCCCGCGACTGGTGGATCACGGTGTCGAGCGGCCGCGCCGCGGTGCCGTTGGCGTCGCAGATGGCCAGTCCGATGTACTTGTCGCCGGGATCGATCCCGATCAATCGCACACGTGCCTCACTTGAGCAGCGCCGGCAAGTAGACGTTGGGCAGCGGCTCCGCCTCGAGCGCGCCGATGTCGGCCGGGCCGCTGCGTGGACCCCGGCTGGCGTCGACCGTGATCCCCAGCTCCAGGGCGGCGTCGATGGCTGCTGAGGGACGTTCGGGCCGATAGGTTGGGCCGAGATTGGCCAGGCCGCTGACTGTCTCCGTCAGCGTGATCGCTGACGTGCCGATCGAGCCTGTGGTCAGGGCCGCGACGCTTTCGGTCAGCGTGTGATCGGCCGCGATCGAAACCTGACTCGAACCGCCCTGCTCGGTGTGAAACAGCGCGGGCAGATCCACGGCCAGCGTGTTCGTCAATCCGGCGTCAAACCGGCCGAAGTTCGACAGGAACGGCACCGCCTGCACATCCAGCAGTGCCAGACCTTGGTTGCCGGCGGCCGTGACCTGCACGACGACGACCCGCACCAGCGAGCCGTTGGCGCTCTCGACGTTGGTTCGAATCAGACCGCGATCCGGCGTCGTGGCCGTGACGGTCGTGCCCGCGATCAGGACGTTATGCAAGACGATCTCGTCGTCGCCGCCGTAATTCACGATCCCGATGACGTCGCCGGCCGGCGAGGCCTGGGTGAGCACCTGGCTCTGCGCCAGGTGCAACGATCCGACGTCGCTTGTCTCGAAGTATAAGGCCGGCGCCTCGGCGCCGGCGGCGTTACGGGTCAAATCGGTGTTCAGGATCGTGACCGGGCCGTCCGGGCTG
>JAEURK010000165.1 GCA_016789175.1 Anaerolineales bacterium | reverse complement strand
TCGCGACCGGAATGGTCGGGTTCGCAACCACGCGGGGGTCGATCAAGCCGCTCATTCGCGCCAGCCGCGACATTCGCGGAAAGAACCGTCGCACCTCAACAGGAATCTATGATGAGTCCATCTTCTTCCATCACGCCCCGTGAGCGCGTGCTCACGGCCATGCGCCACGAGACGCCGGACCGCGTGCCCGTCGACTTCCTGGCGACACCCGAGATCTGGGAGCGCCTGATCGCGCACCTGAACCTCGACCCGGCGGGGATCGGACCGGCCGAGTACTTCGACCCGGCCCGTGAGGCGCTGCTGCGGCACTTCGAGATCGATTGCCGCGTGCTGTCATACGACCAGTTCTGCACGCCGCCCGACAGCCTGCTTCACCCCGGATCGCATGTCGATTGGTGGATCTCGATGAACCGCTCGACGCCCAACCGCATGTGGCGCCAGATCAACACCGACGATACGTTCAACGACATCTGGAGCACGCACAGCTACAAGATGGAGACCGCGGTCGGCGCCTACGAGGGCTTCAAGACCTGGCCGCTCAGCCAGGCCACGTCAATCGAGGACCTGAAAAAGCATCCCTGGCCGACGCCCGACTGGTGGGACTTTTCGCCGGTGCCTGCGATCATGCGCGAGCTCGATGCGCATACGCCCTATCACTTCCGCTTCCGCATCGGATCGATCTTTGAGCTGGGCTGGCAGTTGCGCGGTCTCGAAGAATTCATGATCGACCTGGCCAGCCAGCCGGAATTTCCGATGTATATCATGGATCGGATGACCGAGATCCTGCTCGAGAACCTGCGCCGCCTGCTCGAGGTCGCCGGTGACCGGCTCGACATGGTGTATTTCTACGACGATATCGCCACGCAGCAGTCGCTGATGATCTCGAAGAAGATGTGGCGCCAGTATGTCCGCCCGCATCATGTGAAGCTCATCGAGTTGGCGCACCAATACGGCAAGCCCGTCATGTATCACACGGATGGAGCGATCCGCCAGATGTTGCCCGAGCTGATCGACATGGGCGTAGACCTGCTCAATCCGCTTCAGCCGGATGCCAAAGATATGGACCTCGAAGCGATCAAATCCGAGTTCGGCGGCAAGCTCGCCTTCCACGGCGGCGTCGACATTATGCGCACGCTTCCCAAAGGCCGGCCGGAGCAGGTGCAGGCCGAGGTGCGGGAGCGCGTTCGTCAGCTAGGCCCCGGGGGCGGTTACATCCTGTGCAGTTCGCACCACATCCAGCCCGATACGCCGATCACCAACGTGATCGCCATGTACGACCCCTCCCTGCGCGCGCTGTGATCGACGCGAGAGCAGGAGAACGTGCACGGGCCGGCGCCACGCGCCGGCCCGTGCACGTTCTCCCGCTCTCGCGATAATGGGGGCATGCCCAACCTCCTCTGGCTTGGCCCGGCCGCGAGCGGCAAGACGCAGGCGTGCGTCGAACGTGTCCGCCAGCTTGCCCGCTCGGCGCCACTCACGCCGATCTGGGTGCTCCTGCCCGACGGCCATCAGATCAAAGCCTTCCGCCGCCGTTTGATGGCAGCCGGCGGCGCCTTCGGCGTGCGTGTAGGCACCTTCGACGAGTTGTACGCCGAGGCCCTGGCTCAAGTCGATGCCCCGCTGCCCGTCGCGTCCGAACCGGTCGTGCATCGCCTGATCCAGACCGTCCTGGATCAACTGGCGGATGAGGGCGCGTTGCAGCATTACGGACCCATCCGCCGCCGACCGGGGCTGGCGCTGGCGCTCAACGATCTCTTTGCCGAGCTCAAACGGTCGCGCGTGACGCCCGAGGCATTGTTGAAGGCCGTGGCCGAATCGGAGCCGCGCCTCCGGGAGCTGGCGGCGGCGTACGCGCGCTATCAGGCGACGCTGATCCGGGTCGGTTGGGCGGACGTGGAGGGTCGTGGGTGGTTGGCGATCGAAGCGCTCGAGAGAGACGCGACGCTGTGTCGTGGCTGGCACATTGTGGTCGACGGCTTCGACTCCTTTACAGCCACGCAGCGTGACACCCTGCGGGTCCTCACGCCGCGCCTCGCCTCGCTGGTTGTGACGCTGATGGGTGAGGGGGATCTCTCCCGCACCGCGCACCGGCGATTCCGTTCCACGCTTGCCGCATTACGCGACAGTCGTCTTGACCTTTCGGTCGAGGCGCTGCCGGCGCGTCAGGCTCGTCCGCTGGCTTTGCGCCGGTTGGCTGAGAGTCTCTTCGTCAGCGGTGTGGCTCCCACAGTTGTCGACGGGCCGCGGCCGGCTATCGCATTTCTGGAAGCCCAAACCCCGGCGCTCGAAGCCCGCGAGGCTTTGCGCTGGTTGAAGGCCCGCCACCTGCGCGACGGCGTGCCGCTTGAGACATGTGCCGTGATCGCGCGCGATCTCGGGGCATACGAACCCTTTCTGCGCGAGTCCGCTCAGGAGTTCGGCCTTCCCCTGGCGCTGACGGCGGGCTCTGCCCTGGAGCACAATCCCGCGATCGCGGCATTCCTGAATGCCCTCCAGCTACCGCTCACGGAGTGGGCACGACGACCCGTGCTCGATCTGGTTCGCTCACCCTACGCAGACCTGAGTGGGTTCGGGCTGGCTCACCGTGACGCGGCCCGGCTCGACGCGGTCTCTCGTGCGGGTCAGGTGATCGCCGGGCTGGTTCAGTGGCGTGAGGCCTTCGACATCCTGGCCGCCATGGAAAGCTCGACCGCCGAGGATCTCGATGACGAGGATGCCCCGCCTGCGCTGCCCCGAGGCTCGGCAGCCCGGAGTTTGGGAGATGGACTGCTGGGCCTGCTGTCGCGGCTGGCACCGCCCCCGAGAGGTTCATTGCGCAGCTTCGTCGTTTGGGCCGAAGACTTGATCGACACAGTGCGGCTCGAGACCGCGCTCGCCCACTTTCCAGAGACCGAGGATCGCGATCGGGCTGCTTTAGCCGCCCTGCGCGAGGTGTTCGCGGCGCTCATCCTCAGCGACGAGGTGTTTGGCCAGGAGCAAGGCCTGACCTACGCCGAGTTTCACGCCGAGCTGCGGGGCGCTGTGGCCGCCGCACGCTATCGCGCCGAGCCCCGCGTGTTGGACGAGGCGATCCTGGCGACCGAGTTGCGCCGGGCGCGCGGCGTCCCGTTTGCGGCTGTGGCGGTGCTGGGGCTGGCCGAGGGCCTATTCCCGGCGCCGTTGACGGAGGATCCGTTTCTCTCGGACGATGAGCGCCTCGCTTTCCAGGAGCAGGGCTTGAATCTCGAGCAGCGCCTGCGCAGCGACCAGCAATCGCTGTTTTATGAAGCCGTCACGCGTGCCGACCGATTTCTGCTGTTGACGCGACCGTATCTGGCTGAGGACGGTGAGGCCTGGCAACCGTCTCCGTTCTGGCAGGCGACCCGCGCGCTGTTTGGCGCGCCGGTGGCGCGTGTCCGCCAGGGCGATCCGCGGGCTTCAGTCGACGCGGCCTCGCTGATCGAGGCGCTCGAGGCTGGTGGGGGCGCAGCCTCGGTGGCCGCTCACGTGCCGACGCTGACCCATCAACGCGCTGTTCTGGCGGCGCGCCTATCCACCGAGGCGCGCGGGCCGCACGAGGGCGACCTGGCGGCCTGGGCCGCGCAACTCGAAAGGCGCTTTGGGCCCGGCCATACCTGGAGCCCCAGCCGGCTCGAGACCTACGGCGCCTGCGGCTTCCGGTTTTTGATCGGCCCGGCACTGGGCCTCGAGCCGCGCGACCCGCCCCGGCTCGGCCTCGACGTTGCGCAGCTCGGCACCCTTTTGCACGAGATCCTTGAGCGCGTGTATCAGGCCGCCGGCACGGATGAGCTTGAGGCGCTCGTGGCTGCATTGCCGGACGTTGCCGCGCCGATCTTTGCTGCGGCGCCGCGCAAGCTGGGCTTTCGGCCGACCAGCTTGTGGGCCCGACAACAGGCCGAGCTGCTCGAATGGCTCGCCGGTTCATTGCGCGGCCTGGCCGAGATTGCTGAAGGCTTCACGCCGATCGCGTTCGAGCAGCGTTTCAGCCGATTGACCCTCGACACTGCCGCCGGGCCGGTGCGGGTGCGCGGCATCATCGACCGCGTCGACCGCAATGCGGCCGGCGAGCTGCGCGTGATCGACTACAAGACCGGCGCCGGCCACCTCGATCCACAGTCCCTGCTCGACGGCGTGCGCTTACAGCTGCCGCTGTATGCGGCCGCCGCGGCCCAAGAGCTGACGCTCGGCCAGCCGGTCGATGGGCTGTACTTTGCACTGCGCAAGGGCGAAGCCGGCCGGTTGCGGCTGGCGGACTTCGAAGGCGTCGATCCGGCCGGCCAGGTGCGGCAGGGCGTCTCTGGCGCGATCGCGCTGGCTGCTGAGCATATCGGCGTTTCGATCGCCGGGATCCGCGCTGGTCGGTTCCAGCCCGCTCCGCCGGCCACGGGCTGCCCGGAGTATTGCCCGGCCGCCGCATTCTGTTGGCGATATCGGCCGGGGCGGTGACCATGTCAAGCCTGATCGACTTCTTCAATCTCAAGGATGCGCAGCGCGATGCGGCCCTGGCCCGCCAGGCCGACGTGGTCGTGACGGCCGGCGCCGGCTCCGGAAAAACCCGCACCTTGGCGGCCCGCTTCATCACGTTGTTGGGCGAGCTCCGCCGACCACGGGCCCTGGCCGCGATCACGTTTACGGATAAGGCCGCACGCGAGATGCGCAACCGGATCCGCGCTGAGATCACGGCCTGGCGCGACGGGCCATGCCCCATACACGACCAACCGCTGTGGACCGACCTCGAGGCCGAGATCGACACGGCCCGCATCGGCACGATCCACGGCCTGTGCGCGGCCATCCTGCGGGCGCACCCGGCCGAGGCCGCGATCGACCCACGCTTTGAGATGCTCGAGGAGGGTGATGCCGCCCGCCTGCGCGTCGAAATCGCCGATCGAGCGGCGCAGTGGGCCGGCGAACAGGCCGAGTTCGGACCTCTCTTTGCGGCCTTTGGCGCCGAGGGTTTGCTGGCCGTGCTGGTCGGCCTGATCCAGGATCGGCTCGACGCAGAAAGCATCCTGGTCGGCGCCGATGCGGCGACCGCCTGGGAACCTCATGTATGGCGCAGCCTGCGCGCGTTCGCAGACGATCTCGACGTGCGGGTGGCTGCCGGCGAACTGCGCGAGTTGAGGGACACACGCCGGCTGCTGGCCGATGCCGGGGATAAGCTCACGGCGCAGGCGCTGATCGTGCTCGATCACTGGGGCCGTTTGGAAGCCGCCCTGGCCGGTGACGCACTCTGGCCGGCGCTGAGCGCCGTGTTTTCACTGCGGCGCGAAAGCGGTGGAGGCGCGGGGAGCAAGGCCAGCCGGGCCAAGGCCGCGGTCCGCACCCTCAAGGACGCCTACGACGCCGCGATCAACTCCTGGCTGGGCGGGGCCGGAAAAGCCGATCCGCCGCCGGAAGCTCAGGCCGACGTCGAGGTCGCGCGCCTCGTACCGTTGCTCGCGCGCGTCTTTGAGTATGCCGGCTCGGCGTATCAGGCCGAGAAGGATATGCGCCAGGCGCTGGATTTCGACGACCTGGAGCAGAAGGCCGCGTTGCTCTTGCGCAACAGCGGCATTCGAGCCCGCTGGCAGAGCCAGATCGAAGCCCTGCTCGTCGACGAGTTCCAGGACACCAATGTCCGTCAGCGTGAGATCGTCGAAGCGTTGGCCGGCACCCATGATGGCCGACGTGGCCGGCTGTTTATCGTAGGGGACGCCAAGCAGAGCATCTACCGCTTCCGCGGCGCGGACGTCGGGGTCTTCACCAGCATGGGCGCCGAGATCGCCGGGCGGGGCGGTCTGGCGTTCGCGCTTGACCGCACCTATCGCGCCCATGCGCCGCTGGTGGCCGGCATCAACGACCTGGCCTCGGCTGCGCTCGACGGCGTCGCTCCCGGCGCCACCCGCGTGCCCTTTGTGGCGCTGCAGCCGGGGCGCAGCACCGCGGCCCGCGCAGTCGCGCCCTACATCCGTTTCGTGGCCGGGCAGGGCGAGACGGGCGCCGAGGGCCGGGCTGTCGCCGCGGGCGCGTTGGCGCAGGCGTTGATCGACCTCAACCGCCAGGGGTTGCGTTGGGACGAGATGGCGTTGCTCTTCCGCGCGTCCACGGGCTTCCCGGGCTACGAAGCGGCGTTCGAGGCGGCGGGTGTTCCCTTCGTGACGGTGGCCGGGCGTGGCTTCTACGACCGGCCCGAGATCCGTGACCTGGTCACGGTGCTCTCCGCGATTGCGGACCCGTGGGACGACCTGACGCTGACCGGCGCTCTGCGATCGCCGATGTTCGGCCTGAGCGACACGGCACTGTACGCCCTGCGGTGGCCGACGGCCGGCGGCGGAGCCGTCGCGCCTTGGGCCGCGCTACAGGGGGATCTGGCCGGCCTCACAAGCCAGGATGCCGGGTTGGCCCGGCGGGCCGCCGGCATCCTGACCCGGCTGCAGGCAGCTGTGGATCGCGTCCCGGTCTCGGAGCTTTTGAAACGCCTGCTCGACGAGACCCACTACCTGGCCGCGCTGGCTGGTGTGCCCGGTGGGGCGCGGTTGCGGCGGAACATCGAGAAGCTCCTGGCAGATGCGCACGCCGGTGGTGCAACCCAGCTGACCGGTTTTCTGGAAGGCCTGGCGAATCTGCGCGACGTCGGTGCGCGCGAGGGGGAAGCGCCCAGCGACGCCGGCGGCGCGGTGCGCCTCCTGACGGTGCACAAGGCCAAGGGCCTCGAATTTCCGGTCGTCGTCCTGGCCGACGCCGGTTATAGCCCGCGTCGGCCGGGCGGCCCGCTGCTGCTGTCGCGCGAGCTCGGCCCGGCTCTGGCGCCGCCCCGGCTCGAGGCCCGCACGCTGGTCTACCGGCTCGCGCAGCAGGCCGCCGCTGCCCACGACCTGGCCGAAGAGGCGCGATTGCTGTACGTCGCAGTCACGCGCGCTCAAGAGCTGTTGATCATCTCCGGGCACGTGGCGAAGCGCGG
This sequence comes from Anaerolineales bacterium, assembly GCA_016789175.1. Classification (GTDB taxonomy): domain Bacteria; phylum Chloroflexota; class Anaerolineae; order Anaerolineales; family UBA6663; genus UBA6663. Next base: position 4,738 of record JAEURK010000165.1, on the reverse strand, counting down.
CGGCGACACCTGGCTCAAGACATTAGCCGGAGCCGCCGGTGTGGACCTTGAGGCCTTGGCCGCTCAGCCGGGCGTCGGGCGGGCGACGCTCCTGCCCTGTGGCGAGCCGGTGTCGGCGGTCGTCCATACGTCCGTGGACGTCGCAACCGCGCCATCGCTGCCGACGGGCGCCGATGCGCGCGAGTCGGACGCGATCCCGCTGACCGAGTTGGTGAGGACGGCTGCCGCCAAGACCCCGGTCCACGAGCCGGATCGGATAGACGAGCCCGAGCGCTCACATCGGGCGACCCGCCGCCTCGCCCACGTCGACGGAGCCCAGGTGGGTCGATTGGTTCATGAAGCGCTGCGCCGCTGGCGCTTCCCAGGCGATGCTGGATTTGAACTGCTGATGTCTTCGGCCGCGCGTTCGGCGCGCCTGATCGATCCGGAGCAGGCTGCTCCGCACCTTGACCGCGCGGCCGAGCTGCTCGAGCGCCTGCGCCACGATGCCGGCTGGGTGGAGCTCAATGCCGCCCAACGCGACGGCCGCCTGTATCACGAGGTGCCGTACTTCATGGCCGGCCGCGGCGCCGGCGTGGTGGACGTGTTGTACCGGGATGTCGTCGGCGAGTGGCAGATCGTGGACTTCAAGACCGACGCATTGGCTCGGCGCGAAGACGCTGAGCCGCTCATCCGAACCGCCTATGGACCGCAGCTCCGGCGCTATCTGCGGGCGGCGGCGGCCTTCCTCGAGCGACCGGCGTGCGCGCGTCTGTGCTGGCTCGATTGCGCGGGCCGGGTTGAGTGGCAGGCCATCACGGCCGACACGGAGACCTCTGACGGTCCCTGACGTTGGCCCGCGGCCGAGAGCTTTACTCAAGCGGGCAGGGCGCGGATGAGTGCCGCCGATGATCGATTCACGCTTTCTAGCCGGTGGTTTACGTTCCGATCGCCTGGTGGCTGGAGCACCCGGAGGCGTACGGCGCTCAGGAAATGGCTGCCTGGTATTGGCGTCTGATCCGAGACCTGCTGGCGCCCGCCGAGCCGAACACCCTTCCGTTGTCAGCCTGATGCCATAGACCAGGTATGGATTTAACGCCTGATTCCCGATGGCTTTGGTTGGGTTTTATAGCCCCACAAGTGATATGGATGATCATGTTAGGGGAGGGTAAGAAGCACCCGTTCGTGGAGTTCGTCCACGTCTGGGGAGCCGGAGGCCCTTCAGGATGGACAAAGCTCACGTCTATCGGATCAACACCGAAAACCTGGCGCTGCGGCGTGAATTCATCCGTCTGGCGGAAGCCGATCGTCAGGCGCTGGTCAAATTGAGCCGTTGGGGTGAGCAGCACGCACTCGAGATCGCCCGCGCCTTCTACGATCACCAGTTCGCGTTCTCGGAAACCCGGGCCTTCTTCGAACGCTATGCCGCCAAACACGGCCGGTCGCTCGAGCAGCTCCGCCATCACCTGGAGCAGGCTCAGGCTGGATACCTGACGGAGATCTTCGCTGAGGCCGGCCGGCCGGAGCCGTTTGGGTTGCCTTACTTCGAGAAGCGACTGAAGGTAGGGCGGCTGCATAACGCCATCGACCTGCCGTTGAAGTGGTATATCGGGAGCTATACGGTATACCAGGATCTGATCCACGATAGGCTTCTCCGTACACATGCGCTTCAACCCGGTTTGCGCCGCCGGGCTGAGCGAGCGATCGCCGTCGTCTTCAACTTCGACATGCAGGCGATCGCCGAGGCTTTCTTCAACGACATGCTCGAGTCGTTCGGGGTCGACCTGAAACAGGTCACCGTGGCCGAGCCGCGCTTCGACATCTCAGACTACTTCGCCCAGATCAAGCAAGCGCTGCAGCAGGCGCTCAGTGAGATGGCGTACAGCAGTCGCGAGTTGGCCACCGCCAGTCTGAACCTCGATGCCGCCGTTCGACAGTCCAGCCAGGCGACCGGGCAGATCGCAGCGGCGATGGGGCAGATGGCGCTCGGCGCTACCAACCAGGCCGCCGGGGTCACGCGAACGGCGCAATCCGTCGCGCAGATCCACCGGGGTCTGGACGGGATCGCCAAGGGCGCGCAAGAGCAGGCGACCGCGGCCTCACAGGCGACCGCGGCGACGACACACCTGACGGCCTCGTTGCGTCAGGTCACCGAGAGCGCCCAGGCGGGGGCCACGGATGCCGCCCAGGCCGCCCAGATTGCGGCTTCGGGCGCGCAAGCGGTTGAGGCGCAGAACGCGGCCATGCGTGCCATCAACGAGAGCGTTGGCGCGGCAGCTCAACAGATCCGCGAGCTCGGCTCGCATTCGGATCAGATCGGCACGATCGTAGCGACCATCGACGAGATCGCCGGCCAGACCAACCTGCTGGCGCTAAACGCCGCCATCGAGGCGGCTCGGGCGGGCGAGCACGGTCGCGGCTTTGCCGTGGTGGCCGATGAGGTCCGCAAGCTGGCCGAGCGCTCCGGCGTGGCGGCGCGTGAGATCTCAGGCCTGATCGGCGTGATCCGCCGGATCGTGGGCGAGTCGGTTCAGAAGATGGAACGCAGCGCAACGGAGGTGCAGACCGGCACCTCGCGCGCGGCCGAGGCCAGCGAGGCGCTCGATCGCATTCTGCAGGCGGCCCGCGCCGTCAGCGCCCAGGTGAGCACGATTTCAACAGCGACCCAGGGGATGACGCGCTCCGCCAACGATCTGGTTACATCGGTCGAATCGGTCAGCGCCGTGATCGAGGAGAACAGCGCGGCGACCGAAGAGATGGCGGCCAATTCGGCCGAGGTTTCCGAAGCGATCGAGCATTTCGCCGCCATCAGCGAGGAGAACAGCGCCACCGTCGAGGAGGTCTCGGCCGCGGCCGAGCAGATGAGCGCGCAGGTGCTCGAGGTGGGCGAGTCGGCCAAGACGCTGTCTGAGATGGCGCTTCGGCTGCAATCGGCCGTTGGGCGGTTCAACTTCGGAGAGGAGCCGGGTCGACCTGCAACCGAGATGCACAACTCGGTCCGGGTGATCGCGACCCGTGTGCGCGAAGCCGCCAAAGGGCCCGGATCAGCCGCGATCGATCTTGATCGCGCCGACGCGCTTGACCGTCAGTTCGGCTTCGCCGGTCTCGGCGTTGGATTCGATCGGCCCTTCCAACACGAACGGCCCGGGCCCGGTCGAGAAGACGGCCCGGTGGCGTTCATAGACGGCGTTGGCGATCACGCAGTCGAGCATGCCTTCCAGGTCTTCTGCCACCATATGAAACACGCGCTCGCCCTGCGCATTGCGCGTTCGGCGCCAGGTCTGGCGCATCGCCGCGACCCGCACCGTCTGGCCCAGGCGCGCTGCGGCCTGCACGGTCGTCAGAGCTTCCCCATAGCGCCCGGCTGCCAGTTCGAGTGGGTGGGCGCTGACTGCGGCTCCCAGGATCTCTTCCTCGTCGGCCACCCGCTCTGCCAGGGTGCGCGCATCGTCACCGGCCGCGCCGGGAGCGTCGAACAACCCGGGCTGACCCGCCAGCCAGCCGCCGGCCAGGCGCTCCTGCGCGCGCTGCGGGCTGGCGAGCCCCGCGAAGGCGTCGACGCGCGCGAGGTTGGCAGCCTCGCCCGGGCGCGGATCGACGCGGGTGAGGAAATCGTCGAGCGATGTGAACGGCCGGCCCTGGGTGATCGCCATGATCGTGCGCTGGGTTAGATCCCGTACCTGATCCAGGCCCATGTACAGCACCGGTCGGCCCTGGGCCTGCACGACCGAGAACTCGTGCCGGCTGAAGTTGATATGCGGCGGGCGTAACGCCAACCCGAGGCGGCGCGCTTCGGTCAGGTAGACGCGTTGCGAGTAGTAACCGCCCCAGTTGGCCATCACTGCTGCCATGAACAGGGCGGGGTGGTGTGCTTTGCACCAGGCCGATCGCCAGGCCGCCACGGCGTATGACGCGGCATGGGCCTTCGGAAACCCGTAACCCGCAAAGGCCGCCATCATGTCCCAGATCCGGGCCGACACGTCGGACGCGATCCCCGACACCTGCTCAGCGCCGGCCAGAAAGCGCTCACGCAACGTGCGCATCTTCTCGCCCGGGTCGAAGTGGCTCATCGCGCGGCGCAGCAGATCGGCGTCGGTCAGCGAAAGCCCGGCCAGCTCGTGCGCGACGCGCAGCACCTGCTCCTGGTACAGGATCACGCCCAGGGTCTCGCCCAGCACCGGCGCCAGCGCCGGATGGATGTGCACGACGGCCTCGCGCCCGAGGTGGCGGCGCACGTAGGCATCGCGCAGCCCGCCCTGGATCGGGCCCGGCCGGAAGAGCGCAAGCGCGGCCAGCACGTCGTCGATGGTTCGGGCCTGCAGGTCACGCAGGGTGTTGCGCATGCCGCCCGACTCGATTTGGAAGCACCCGATCGTCCGCCCGGTGCGGATCAGCTCGGAGGTGGCGGCGTCAGTGGTCGGGATCGCATCGAGCATCGCGATCATCGGCGCCGGGCCGCCGACCTGCGCCGGCGTGCCCGGCTCGAGCAGCGCCTCAGCCACATCGGCCACGACCGTCAGGCCGCGGATGCCCAACAGGTCGAGCTTGATCAACCCCAGCCGTTCGATTCCGTCGAGATCGAACTGCGCGATCGTGATCCCCTTGCTCGCCAGATGCACCGGGCACAAGTCGCGGATCGGCCCCGGCGCGATCACCACACCACCCGGATGGATCGAAAGATGATCGGGCTGGCCGATCAACGCCTCGGCGTGGGCGAGCATGCGCCTGTAGCGCGGATCGGACGAGCGCTGCCGGAGCG
>JAEURK010000132.1 GCA_016789175.1 Anaerolineales bacterium | reverse complement strand
GCGGGAGCTTTTTAATTGCTGATTGTTGCTGGCTGAGTGTTGGTTGCTGATTGAGCCCTCACTCAGCAACCAACAATCAGCCAGCAACAATCAGCAATTAAAAAGCTCCCGCCCGAACTGGGGCGAGAGCTTGGCTTCGCGGTTCCACCCAGATTTGCCCTCACTGTTGTGCAGCGACGGCCTCTGTTGGCTGTAACGGGCCGACCCGTCCTGGTTCAGGCTGATCGATAGCCTTACTGCGCAGGCTGCTCGCGGGTGGTCTCCCTCACCTTCTGGCTGGCTGGGCTCACAGTCGATGGCCCAACCTCCCTGAAGCTGATCGGGCGTGGAGGTGTCCCGTTCAATGCCGTACTGATTATTATAGACGAAGTGTCAATAGAGGCGACGGAAGCACGGGTGCGCTGGCAAGCGGTGTCTGTGCCGCGAATGTCGCGTACGACCCGAATCAGGTTGCTCATGACCGGCGTGCGCCCAGAAACAAATCGGCCAGTAGATCACTCTACTGGCCGTCTGTGGGCGGTATAGGACTTGAACCTATGACCTCCGCGATGTCAACGCGGCGCTCTAACCAACTGGGCTAACCGCCCGTGCGACTGCGGAGTATAACACGGCTTCCCCGTTTTTTCGAGGGTCGTTTCACAGCGTCAGGGCAACGGCATCAAAGTAGACCATGCCCTTCGTTTGTCAGGGCGAGGCGGGCGCAGCTGTCAATTGCCCAGCACGGATTCGACCTGACCGGCCCGGCTCAAAGGCGTTTCCGGTCAGGGCAGCACCGTGATGGATGTCAATGCCGCCGCGTCGTCCGGCCAGCGCGCGCCGTCGCGGCCAAGCGCCGGAACGCGCCGGCCATCGGCCGGGTCATACAGACCGACAAGGAGCGAATACGTGCCCCCCGGCGCATCGTCGTTGACCTTCAGCACGACCGTGTCGACGATCACCTCCCCCGGAATCCAGGTGCTGGTCGGATTGAGGCCATCCGTGGGGCGGTGGTCCGACTGCGCCACAAGGCCCAGAGCCGGGTCATACAGATGAACAAATTGAGTCAGGTCCCGATCAGAGGCGCGCACCGCCCGATAGTAAACGCGCAGCGTGAGGGTCGCGCCGGGCGCGACGGTCGCTGTCTCCGGATCCAGATCAAAGCCGATCAGTTGAGCGGTTGACCCATAGACGTCGGAACGAATCGCGCGGGGATTGGCCAAGGTTCGGCGCAGGATTTTGATGGGCTCCAGTCTGTAGCCATCCACCGACTGGCCGGGTCCGTTTACGGGAAGTCGAGCCGGATCATCCGGAGAGGTGTATACGCCGATCAAGGGCGTGTACAGGCCCGAGGCCAGGTCGGCCGGGATCGTGAGCTCATACTCATCTGCGTAGGGGCGATCCAGGCCCCACAAACGTTGCGGGAGGTAAAGCGGCCCGAGGCGATCATCCATACTGGCCACGCGTTGCCCTTGCGGATCCAGCAACTGCACGAAACCATGCAGTTCTTCGGCCTCCAGTTGGCGCAACGCGCGCCACGTGAGTCGGGCCCACAGCCGTTGCCCGGCCGCCACGACCAATCGACCCGGATCCTGATCCCGCGCCCCGGTCGCAGTGGAGAGCGCGACCTGTTCGAGCGTGAGATCGGTCCCGAAAGTCGCCAGGATCTCGCCGGCCGGAACGGCGGGCCGCGTGCCGACCAGGTGGAAGACACCCAGTTCGTGCATCGCAAGACAGGCCCGTCCACCCTCGCCGTCAACCACAGGCTGCCCACAAACCCGCAGCCGATATGAACCTGCTGGAAGGCCACCCGGAAGCGCCAGGAGTTGTCGATCGTCGACGATACTGTTCGTCATCCACGAGTCGGCTCGGCCGACGTCATACCAGGGCCTCGCCCGAGTCTCCACGACGACACGCTCCGTGGCATCGAGCACCTGCCACGTGAGCTCAAGATCCGGCGCCGGCATCCGCACGAACCAATACGCCGTCACCTCCAGGTCATCCTGTCGCTGCGCCGTCTGGAAGCCGAGTGCCTCGATCCCATACATCGCCACCGCCTTGCCCGGCGGCTCCACCGGCGACGGGAGCGGTGTCGGCATACTCGTCTGCCAGGCAAACCCGGCGGCCAGCGCCGCCGGCGTAGCCCACCAGCCCCAGCCCAAACGACGCCACGCTGCCAGGAGCACCAGGACGGCCGCTGTGAACACGGAGAACCAGCCGGCCCAGCGTTGCGCGTCCGTCCCGGTATAGGCCAAGGTGACCCGGGTCACGCCGGCCGGAACATCCACGGCCAACCAACCGGTGCCGGGCTCGGCCGAGACCGAGAGCGCCCCGCCCTGGGCAGTCGTCGCCGTCCAGCCGGGGAAGTAGAAAGTCGCGCTCCGGATCCGAACCGGAGAGTCGGAATCGACTTCGAACGCCATAACCCCGACGCTACCGGTGAGCACCCGGATCGCCTCCGGCTGCACCTCATCCGGCTCAGCTGCGGCAGGTGCGAACAGGCCCCGTGATAGATCGACCCACCGGGGTATAAAGTCCGAATTGACGTTGCGCACATTGGCGCTCAAACCGATCTGGGTCGTCGCGGACTCGTACAAGGCGATGTTGGCCGGGCCGAGATGCGTCTGGGACTCGCGTAGAAAGCTCACGAAGGGCACGACCGGAAGGTAACTGATCACGATCCACAGGACGAGGCCGCTGGTGGCCAGCGCCGCCCACTGGCGCCCGGCCCAGCGCTGACCGACCGCGCCGGTGAGTAAGGCCAGGGACAAAGAGGTGAGCAGATTGAGGCGCCAGGGGAACTGGATGATCGTCCAGATGTCGGAGGTGTGCCAGAGTGGGCGCAGCACTTCCCACTGCAGCACCCAGGCTAACAACGCCAACCAAGCCAGATACCGGGCCTCACGCGTCTTCGTCTTGAGCGCCAGAAAACCGGCCACGCCCAGGCCGACTTGAAACACCCCCATCTGAAACGGTGAATTGAGATGGTAGCGATACGGCCAAAATGGGTTGAGCTGATCCCAGCCGGCCAGGAAGTTCAGGTCAAGCCATTCGCGCGAGATCGCCAGCGAACCCGTCGAGACGAAACCGCGTTCTAGGGCCAATGGCAACCATAGGCCGGCTGTCAGACCCGCGGCGGCGACCAGGGCGGTGGCCACCCAGGACCAACGGCGGGGTTGATGGCTGAGCAGCACTACGAGGTACGCTGCGATCACGGTCGGGGCGACCAGAATCGTGATCGAATGCGCGAACACCAGCAACGTCAGGGTCAGGACGGCCCAGGGCCAGGCGCGTGCCGGCTGAGCATCACGCACCAGCCGTCGAAAAGACCACAAGACCCAGGGCAGAAGCGCCATCGCAAACAACTCGGCTACGGCTACCCTCACATACAGGTTGACAACGAAGTACGGCGCGAACACATACGCCGTAGCCGAGAGGATCGCCGGGCCGAGCGGGTCGGGACCTTCGTCGCCGGGCCGCAAGAAATCGACGGCGAGTTGAAACATCCCCAAGCCGGCCAGCACGCTCACACCGACGAGCACGATCCGAAACGCCGTAACAGCTTCGACTCCGAACGCCATAATGGCGCTGCCCAAGTAATACCCCAACGGTGCATAGTAATTGAAGAGGGGATAGCCCAGCCCAAAGACCAGCTCCGGCGACCAGCGTGGCAACCCCGTGCCGAGACCGAGCTGCGTCGCAAAGTATGCCAGGCGCATCACATGGTTCGGCGCATCAAGGCTGAAGGGCAGGCCAGTGGCCGCGATCTGCCACGTCAACGGGATGCAGACCACCGCGATCGCCAGTCGCGTCATCAGGCGGGCATGACGCACCTCACGTGAACGCGAACTGTTGGTGGGCGATATCGCCACAGGCGGATACCTCTCAAACTATGTCCGGCGGGCAGGGTCCGAACCTGTTCAACAGGTCGGGCAGGTCCGGTCCGTGTGCCTTTCGGCGCGGCGGCTCATTTTAGGCGATTCCGACGATAACGACGACGGCGCGTTCCAGGGCGAGGCGCCGTCTGGTCAGGGCGGGCCCGGGCTGCGCAGCCGACACGCTACCGCTCGAAAGAGATGGGGACAACCGCGGCGAAAGTCCAGGCAAAAACCGGGGCGACAGGAGATGGGTTGCCCTGGGCGGTGAGGCTGTCCTAGCATCGACAGCGCGAGGGTGCCCGTATAATACGACCCATGTCCTGGAACCTCACCGGCCATGCATGGGCTGTGGATCTGTTGCGCCGCGACCTGAGCCAGGGGCGGATCCGGCATGCGTACCTCATCACGGGGCCGGACGGGCTCGGCAAGCAGAGCCTGGCGCTCGGACTGGCCAGCGCCCTGCTCTGCGACGCGCCTGAGGCAGGGTCTGCCTGCGGTCATTGCCGGGCCTGCATGCTGAACAGTCGCGCGACCCACCCCGACTTGCTCAAGGTAGTGCCCGAGATCAGCGGCAAACGCATCCGCACCGGCAAGGTGAAGATCGAGGCAGTCCGCCAGCTGATCTACGATGTCAGCCTCAAGCCGATCGAAGCCCGGCGACGGGTAGCTTGCCTGATCGACTTCGACGCCGCCAACGACCAGAGTCAGAACGCGCTGCTCAAGACGCTCGAGGAGCCTCCGGCTAACGTGGTCGTGATCCTGACGGCCGAGAGCGCCGACACCTTGCTGCCGACGATCCGATCCCGTTGCGAGGTGATCGCCCTGCGTCCGCTGCCGCCGGCCGAGGTATGCGACGCCCTCGTCACCCTGCACGGGATCGAGGCCGAGCGGGCCGATCTTCTGGCCCGGGTCTCGGGCGGACGACCTGGCGTGGCGTTGCGTCTGGCGCGCGATCCCGATGCTCTGGCCGAGCGCTATTCGACCCTGGCGCTCGTCAAACAGCTTCTGTTGGGGAGCCGGGTGGCACGTTTTGCCGCCGCCGAGCGGCTGGCCCGCGAGTCCAATGTGGATGAGATTCAGGCCACGCTACAGCTTTGGGCCAGCCTCTGGCGCGATGTGCTGCTCGCCATGACCGACGCCGACCTTCCGCGCACCAACCTCGACTTTGGGGCCGACATCGAGGCCCTGGCGCGCGAGGTGACGCCGGCTGCGGGACGGCAGGCGCTGCAGGCCCTGGGCCGGACTGCCGATCTTTTGGGCCGCAATGTGAATGCCCGGTTGGCGTTAGAGGTGATGCTGCTGAGCTGGCCGTCGCTCTAGGCGTGCTGGCGGAGTGAGGCTCAGCGCGGGCCCGGCCCGGCCGTGCGCAGGCCGCGCCGGGTCGCCGGCTTCGCAACAGTCGGCGCTGTGGCAGGCGTCTCGGGCCGGAGGGGCAACCACAACGAGAAGGTGCTGCCTTTGCCTGGGATGCCTTCCGAGGTCACTTCCAGGCGACCGCCGTGCAGCTGCGTGATCCGCATCGCGATCGACAGGCCGAGGCCGGCGCCGCCCATGGCGCGCGAGCGGGCCTTGTCGATCCGGTAAAAACGATCGAAGATCTTCTGCTGTTCCTCGGGCGCGATGCCCAGACCGGTGTCGGTGACTGTCAGTCGAGCCCAGCCTTCCACCCGCCCTAAACCCAGCGTCACCCGGCCGCCGGCCGGCGTGTATTTGATGGCGTTTGTCACAAGGTTGAGCACAACCTGCTTGAGGCGATCGGGATCGCCGACCACTGAGGCCTGATCGATCTCACCGACCGAGATCTGCACATTGTTGCCGAACACACGCACTTCGCGGGCGATGTCCAGCAGCAGGCTATCCACATCGATCGGGACCCGCGCGAGCGGCAGGCTGTTCGAGTCGGCCTGTGCGAGCAGTAGGAGATCGCCCACCAGGCGGGTCATGCGCTCGGTCTCGGAGCGGATGTCGCTGAGCGACTCGGGGTCGGCGCCGCCCATCCGCTCGAGCAGGTCGACATTGCCGCGCACCGCAGTCAGCGGTGTGCGTAATTCGTGCGACACATCGGCCAGGAACCGGCGTTGGGCGATAAACAGCTGCTCGAGCCGCTCCATCGAAGCGTTGAAGGCCGTCGCCAGGCGCGTGACTTCGTCATCGCCGGTCCCATGGACGGGGATGCGGCGTGAGAGATCATCGGCGCGCGAGATCTGCTGGGCGGTCTGAGTGATCACGCTGAGCGGACGCAGGGCCCGATCGGCTGCCAGCCAGCCGATCGCGGCTGCGGCCGCGACCGCGCCGATGCTGCCCAGGATCAGGACGCTTAACATCTGGCTTCGCGCGCGGTCGATCATCTGCATGGCGGCCGCGGTCTGCACGTAACCGAGCACGTCGCCGCGTGAATTTGTGAGCGCGGCGGTGAGCACGCGCATGTGCCAACCGTTGATGTTCACGTCGCGCACACCGGTCTGGCCGGCTTCGAGTCGCTCCGCATCGAGCGGCGCCTCGTGGGCGGCCAGGTTGGTCGTCGCGCTCGACCGCTCGAGGCCGCCAAAGCGCGGTAGCCCGTCGGCCTCCGACGTAGCCGGGACCCAGACCTGGGCGTAGAGCACGGCCGAGGCGAAGTCGCTCTCCAAATCCGGGATCGTGGCGATCGACTGGCCGCGGATGGTGATGCTGGTGCTGTTTTCGCTGATCTGGCGGGCAGCGTCTTCGAGGGTTTGGTCGACCTGACGCGTGAGGTTGAACTCGAGCAGGAAATAGACCGCCGTCCCGAACACGAACAGGACGGTGGCGAGCACGCCCGAATACCACAGGGTCAGCCGCAGACGAAGGCTCATAGGTGGGGCAGCGGACGCCATCTGTCTGGGTGCCATAGAAGGTCCAGACAGGATGTCATCGGCGTTTGGGTGGAACCTTAGCGTCCGATGAGCGCTGGGTGAGGCGAGATCACCCGGCCGGCGGCGAATCCTCCCGCAGCACGTAACCGACGCCCCGGACCGTGTGGATCAGCCGGGCTTCCTGGGCTGCTTCGGTCTTCTGGCGCAGGTAGCGCACATAGACCTCGATGATGTTGCTCTCGCCGCCGAAGTCGTAGCCCCAGACCCGATCGTAGATCAGCTCGCGGGTCAGCACCTGGCGCGGGTGGTGCAGAAACAACTCGAGCAGCTCGTACTCCTTCGCGGTCAACTCGATCGCGCGCTCGCCGCGGAAGGCCTGGCGCGTGCCGGTATCGAGCGCCAGGTCGGCGAATTTCAACGTCTCGGGCTGAACCGGCGCCGACCGTCGCAACAAAGCCCGGAGGCGCGCCATCAGTTCGTCAAACGCAAAGGGCTTGACCAGATAGTCGTCGGCCCCGGCGTCCAGGCCCTGGACACGATCCGCGACCGAATCCTTAGCGGTCAGCATCAGGATCGGCGTGGCGCTGCCGGCCCGCAGGCGGCGGCAGACCTCGATCCCATCCATGCCCGGGAGCATCCAGTCGAGGATGACGATGTCGGGCGTGTTCTCGCGGGCGGCGTTGAGGCCGGCCTGCCCGTCGGCGGCCGTGTCGACGCGATACCCCTCGAACGTCAGGCCACGCTGCAAGAACTGCCGGATCCGCTCTTCGTCTTCGATGACAAGCACGCGCACGGGGTTATTGGTCATGCCAGTAAATATACATCAACCTGAGCGTCAGACACGCCGAGCGGGGCCCGTGCACAGGGCTGGCGTCTCATCCTGGGCCGCGCCGTTCGTTTGCCGCGGATCTGGCGGACACCGCCGGTGGTTGCGTGCGCCATTAATCGGGAGATTCGCGTCAGAACAAGCCTTAAGCGAGGTTGATGCGATAACCCTGATCGGTGCGGCCAACCACCGACCCGGAAGACGCGCGCAGACAGGGCGGTTTCGGGGCCGGCTGGTTCCTGGCCAAAACGCCGACTTCTGGGCACAAAGGAAAACGCCCCGAAGCCTGGCGGCTTCGGGGCGTTGATGCCAGACGGGCGAGTCTCAGACGAGCTCGATCGTGGCGCCGACTTCGGTGAGCTTCTTCTTGGCGTCCTCGGCGGACTCCTTGCTCACGGCCTCGAGCACCTTGGCGCCCGCGGTCTCGGCCATGTCCTTGGCCTCCTTGAGGCCGAGGTTGGTCAGCGCGCGGATGACCTTGATGACGTCGATCTTCTTGTCGCCGACGCTCTTCAGAACGACCGTGAACTCGGTCTTCTCTTCAACGGGCGCGGCAGCGGCAGCGGCAGCCGGGGCCGCCGCGACGGCCACGGGGGCCGCGGCGCTAACGCCCCACTTCTCTTCCAGCATCTTGGTCAGCTGGGCGGCCTCAAGCACGGTGAGGGCGCTCAACGACTCAACGATTTTCTCCAGATCAGCCATTGTCGGAACTCCAATTCAGATATTGCTAGTCGATGTTAGGGTGCGGCCGGGCCAACGCCCGAACCGCGGTTGCTGACGGGCCAAGCCCATCAGGCTGCCGCCGGAGCGGCTTCCTTCTCCGAGTACGCCTTGACCACGCTGGCCACTTGCCGGACGCTGCTCGCGAGCGCGCCCGCGATACGTGTCGCCGGGGTCGAGATCATGCCGAGCAACTGAGCTCGCAGGACGGGCAGCGGCGGCAGTTCAGCCAACGCTGCGACCTGCTTGGCATCGAGGACCTCGTTGCCGAGGAACCCGCCCTTGATCTTGATGAACTCGCTATCCTTGGCCGCGGCTGTCAGGGCCTTGGCCACCGCCGGTGCGTCGCCGAAAGCGAAAGCCACAGCCGTGGTCTGCGAAAACAGACCCTCCGGCGCAGGTCGCCCCAACTCAGCCAGCACCTTGCGGGTCAGCGTGTTCTTGACCACATGAAGTTCGCCCTGGGCCTCGCGCACCTTGCGGCGGACGGGGTCCATGCCCTTCATGCTGATCCCACGGTACTCGACCAGGATCATGCCCTGGCTCTTCCCGATCAGCTCGCGATATTCATCGACGAGCTCGTTCTTGCGTTCCTTAGTGAGCGCCAAATCGTTCACCTCCTTCTGGCGATGTGTGGGCGCCCTGCGCCCCAAACACAACGGCTCGGCCTTCGCATCCGAAGTCCGAGCCGTCTGTCATCTTTCACGCAGCCCGTCAGGGCCGGTGGTGGATTCCAAAACGCTCTACCTCGGCGGGTCTTACGGGCCTGGAGGGCCCTGCCTGCTGTCATGGGCGAAGCTCAGCGCGTTTCCGCGCCCGTGCAATTGTGCGCCCGCCCTGCCTGGCGGGCTGTTGTCATCTGCTCTGCGTCTAGGCGGTGGGCCCGTGGCCGCTCGAGGCCTGCAACGTGTCCACCTTGACGCCGGGGCCCATTGTAGCCGCCAGGACGATTTTCTTCAAGTACACGCCCTTGGCAGTGGCCGGCTTGGCCTTGATCACGGCCCCCATCAGGGCCTGGAAGTTCTCGAGCAGCGCCTGCTCGCTGAACTGCACTTTGCCGATCGGCACGTGCAGGTTGCCGGTCTTGTCGACGCGGAACTCCACCCGACCGGCCTTGGCTTCTTTGATCGCGCGCGGCAGGTCCTCGGCCGGGACGACCGTGCCCGTCTTCGGGTTCGGCATCAGGCCGCGCGGGCCGAGCACGCGGCCGAGGCGACCGACCTTGCCCATCAGATCGGGCGTGGCGATGGCGACGTCGAACTCCGCCCAGCCGGCCTGGATCTGCTTGATCAACTCGTCGTTGGCGACATGGTCGGCGCCGTTGGCGGTGGCGATGCGAGCGCCTTCACCTTCCGCGAAGACCAGGACCCGCACGGTCTTGCCCAGGCCGTTCGGAAGCACGACCACATCGCGGACGTTTTGGTCCGCGTACTTGGGGTCGACGCCCAGGCGGATATGCACTTCAACCGTGGCGTTGAACTTCGAGTACGAGGTCGCCTTGGCCAGCGCAACCGCCTTCTCGGGCGTGTAGGCGGTATCGGCCTCGACCTGAGCGGCGGCCGCCTTGTATTTCTTGCCGTGTTTCTGCATCATTTTTCTCCTTGTGGTCCCAGCGGGCCCGGGGGCCCTCCCACAGTGGTCAGCCTTCGACGATCAAACCCATGTTGCGGGCGGTGCCTTCGACCTGCTTCATCGCGCCTTCGATGTCGATCGCGTTGAGGTCCTTCATTTTGACCTCGGCGATCTCCTTGACCTGGGCGCGCGTGACCTTGCCGACCTTGGCGCGGTTGGGCGTGGCCGAGCCCTTCTCGATCTTGGCGGCCTTGGTCAGCAGGAATGCGGTCGGCGGGGTCTTGAGCACGAACGTGAACGAGCCGTCCGTGAACACCGTGATCTCCGCCGGGATCACATCGCCCACGCGGTTGTTGGTGCGGGCGTTGTATTCCTTGCAGAAGGCCATGATGTTGATGCCATAGCCCGCGAGCGCCGGGCCCACGGGGGGCGCGGGGTTCGCCTTGCCAGCATTGAGCTGGATCTTGACGACTGCCTTGAGTTTCTTTGCCATACGCTGCTCTTACTCCTTGTGGTGCGAGCGGGCGCATTTGACGCCCTCCCACGACTACTGCTATTGGTCATTTGCTATTGGCTATTGTGGGCACAATGGCCAATAGCAAATAACCAATAGCCAATACTTCACACTTTCTCGACCTGCAAAAAGTCGAGCTCCACAGGCGTTTCGCGGCCGAAGAACGACACCATGACCCGCACCTTGGTGCGATCCATGTCGATCTCGGCCACGGTGCCGATGAAATCGTTGAACGGGCCGTCGATGATGCGCACCTTCTGGCCGGTCTTGAACGTGACCTTGACCTTGGGGGCCTCGGCCTCCATCCGCTTGATGATCCCGGCGACTTCCTCCGGGCGCAATGGCGTCGGGGTGTTGCCCATCCCGACGAAACCGGTGACGCCGGGCGTGTTGCGCACGACGTACCAGGTCTCTTCGCTCATGACCATATTGACCAGGATGTAGCCCGGGAAGACGCGGCGCTCGACGGTGCGGCGCTTGCCGTCCTTGACCTCGATCTCTTCTTCGGTGGGCACGATCACGTCCATGATCTTGCCCTTCATGCCCATCGTTGCGATGCGCTGTTCGAGGTTCTGACGGACCTTGTTTTCCTGGCCAGAATAACAGTGCACGAAGTACCAGTGCGGGGCGTCCGGATTATCGTCCGGAAGGATCGCCGCAGCTGCGGGCTCGTCGGCAACCGGCTCGTCCTCGACGTCCTCCGCCTCTTCAGTCTCGCTCTCGGTCGCGCTCTCGGTCGCGATCTCTATCGGCAGGTCAAAAGGATCCGCCTCCGACTTGGGGGCAAGATTGGTCAATCCAAAGAAAGCGGCGGCTTCCTCGGCGGCCGAGGGCGTCGGCGGCGCGTCGTCCTCAATGGCAGTCTCGGGATCGCTCTGCGAGTCCACCTCGACGGGCTCCACCACGGGCTCATCCGGCGTCGGATCGGCCCCGGCGCTCTGCTCCAGCTCGTCCATACTATGCGCCCTTTCCGATCAGCCCGCGCGCAGATTGATCAGCACGCGGATCAGCTCGCCAAAGATATAGTCGAACGCGCCCAGGAAGAGCGACCCGACCACGATCACGCCGAGCACGATTGCGGTCAGATTGAGGGCCTCCTGGCGGGTCGGCCACACCACCTTGTTCAGTTCGCCGCGAGTCTCGCGGTAATAACGCACGAGGGCGTTTGGCTCTTTCACTTCCGGCTGCGCCTTCGTCGTAGACATACTTCTATCCCTTCCCTAGATGAAGACGACACCGCCCACGTGCCGCGGTGTCGTCCCGGTGCCGCCAGGCGGCGGTGCGTGCAGGCCAGGAGGGACTCGAACCCCCAACACCCGCTTTTGGAGAGCGGTACTCTGCCAATTGAGCTACTGGCCTAGAAATCCAGTCGTCTAGTCTCCTAGTCGGCTGGTCGTCTTGTCCGCTCCGCGACTAGCAGACTAGTCGACCAGCAGACCCGCGTTGACTTACTTCGCCTCGCGATGCGTCGTGTGCTTGCGGCAACGCGGGCAGAACTTCTTCAGCTCCAACCGGTTCGGATCGTTGCGGCGGTTCTTCTGCGAGGTGTAATTGCGCTCCTTGCAGTCGGTGCACGCAAACGTAATTACCGGTCGGACGTCCTTCGATTTGGCCATTCTAACACCTAGTCCATATGGCGATTGAATGTCGGGTGACTCGGCGATTACTCACCCAGTCACCCGAGCACCAGGTCGCCCAATCAGTCAATGACTTTCGTGATCACGCCCGCGCCGACGGTCAGACCGCCCTCGCGGATGGCGAAGCGCGCGCCGGCTTCAAGCGCCACCGGCATGATCAGCTCCACCGACATGTTGATGTTGTCGCCCGGCAT
>JAEURK010000087.1 GCA_016789175.1 Anaerolineales bacterium | reverse complement strand
AGACCGCGGCGGAATTGCTCGAGGTCGATGCGAGCCCAATCGAGACCCAGCCGCGTGCCGATGGCGCGCGCCTCTTCGATCGAGAATTTCTGCTTGGTGCTCATGAGTTCTTCTCCTGCCTGGGCGCTGGTCTTATCCATCGCAGAGGCGAACGAAAGATGGGTTGGCTAATCGTTACGCATGTCCGGGCCGCCGTCGTCCGCCCAGCCCATCAAGGCTCGGGCGCTTGATGTCGGTGTCTTTGCCTTGGCGGGCAGCCCGCGCCACGGCGTGCCGATCCAGCGGAGCAGGAAATAGTCGGCGCCCACATGCCCGGCGACCTTCCAGGCCATGATCAGCGCCACGGCCACAAGGAAGAGCAGGGGATTGGTGCTGGCCGATCCGGCCATCATGAAATTCCAGTTCATGAAGCCGCCGAAGAAGGCCGCGATGCCGGTGAAGGCGCCGACGATCAGGGCGAGGCCGATCAGCATTTCGCCGTAGGCGACCACCGGGGCGAACCAGGTGTAGGCCTGAGCGTCGAGCAGCATCTGCAGAAATGAGCGATACCAGTCGAACGTGATCGCCGCCCGGCCGGTCTCGGGCACGAGCACGGCGTTCAGCCAGAACCCCCTGAGCGCCTCACCGGTCTGGACCCAGGCGGGATCCGCGATCTTGTGTTGGGCAGCTTCAAACCACTGCCAGCCCAGCCAGATGCGCGGCAGCACCCAGAGCCATCCGGCGCGCGGGTCGCTGAGCAACGCCTGCACGATAGGGGGATCTTGCACACGTTCACCCTGGTTCATCACTACAGTTGTCATGGGACTTGTCCTTGAATGTTGGGGCTCGAGGCCGGGCGGGCAATGGAGTCCAGGATCAGCAGTTGCTCAGCCGGAAAGTGCTGGGACAGACGGCCGGTTGGGTCTTCATCGATTCGGCCTCGATCCAGGATGAAGGCATAGCGCAGCCCGTCGCTGTCTGAAGGCACGACCTGCACTTCGAGGGCGCGGGTCAGGTCTTCCAACAGGTGGGGCTGAAAATACGCGCTGGTCGCGGTCTGTGAATGGGTCGCAATGTAATGGGCGTTCAAGACTCCGAACAACACCACCAGCCCCGTTGTTGGATCCTGTGCCAGGCGCCAGCTCGAAAAACGCGGCAGCAGGCCGCGGCCCCCCAGGATCGTCACGACGCGGGCGCGAATGTCTCGGGCGATGTCGGCATAAGGATGCGGGTCAAGCGTCTGAGCTTCCATCGTGGTCCTTTCCACCGGACAGCAACTTCCCCTTGACTTCGGCCAGCCACCCGCTGACCGGGTCATTGGGCGCCGCAATCCGGTGTGGCCGACCGAGCGGTTCGTCAGGCTCAGGCAAGGCCTTCAGCGGCTGATGAATCGGCGGCGCCGACGGCGGACGCGGTTCAAAGGTGGGCGCCGGCGGTGTGCGTCGGCGAACCTCCCGATCCCAGAAAACCCAGCCGCCGAAGCCGAGGAGGGCGATGACGAGCAAGGTCGGCCCCCAGTTCCATAGGAACGCGATGGTGCGTGCCTGCTCGGCCGCATCCGCCTGGGCCTGCTCGGCGCGTCTCTGCGCCGTAGCAACGATGGCCTGGGTTTCGGCGGCGATGGCCTGAGCGACGGCTGTGGCGGTTCCCGCGACGGCGGTTCCGATCCGGGCGGCGCCGGCGTCGATCGATTGTTGAGTCAATGTAGCGCCCGCGCTCTGGGTCGAGACTGCCGCGTTGGTGGTCGCCCGCACTTGCGCCAGGAGGATATCGGCCGTGGCGGTCTGTTGCGCCCGCAACGCCTCTGCGTCGGCCTGCACCTGCGTCAGTGCGACGCTTTGGGTTGAGGCTGCCGCAATGGCAGTCGCCCGGAGTTGTGCCTGAAGGATGTCGGCCGTGGCGGTCTGCTCGGCCTGAAGCCGGCTGGCGTCGATCTCGGCCTGTTGCGCTCCGGCGCTCTGGGTTGAGGCTGCCGCGTTGGCGGTCGCCCGCAGCTGGGCCTGGAGGATGTCGGCTGTGGCCGTTTCCTCATTCTGGAGAGGGACGGCGTTGGCCGGCTCTGGCTCCTGCGCTGCCGACGACAGCGGGATCCCGCCGGGTGCCGCAGCCGAAAAGGCCAGAACCCCGCCGGCCGTAACCGCCAACAGCGCAAACATCAGCGCGAAATTGCCAACAGCCGATGTCGCTTTCTGGTAGGGGCCGACGGTCGATCCATGGGCGCTGCCCAGGCCACTCCATCGACCCCGTCTTTCGTCATACCGGTTTGGGTCAAGGGCGTTCATGCGCTTTGCTCGTCTCGAACCATCTCAGTCGATCAACGCGGGCGCCGTGCCATTCGCCGGCCCACCCAACGAAAGGCGCGGTGCCCGCTGATGCGCTCCCTCCGCCCAACCCGAGGTCGGTCAGGTCGGGCGAGCGGTCGCCATTGAGAGGCTCAGTGACCGGCCTTCGGCCGATGGTCTCCCCCGATTGCGAGCCGGTTCTTCTGCTCGCTGAACAACGCCTGCCCGCGCTGTTGGAGTTCCTCTGCCTGGTCGCTGATGTCGGCCGAGAGCTGGCGGGTTTTCACGCGGATCTGGGTGGCCGCATCTTCCACGGCCTCAGAGGCCTGTTCGCGCAGGTCGATGCTCTTCTGCTGGATCTTGGCCCGCGTCCGTTTTCCGGACTGGGGCGCCAGCAGCAGCATGGCCCCGGCTCCCGTCAGGCCACCGATCACCAGGCCGGACAGAAAACCACGTGCCGCGCTTCCAGCCGCTTCTGCGTTTTGTTTGTTCTTTTCCATGACTTCTTCTCCTGAATGCAATCTCGCGCCTTCGGTCGGAACCCGGCATTAGCCGCGCGTCGTCGTGGTCGTCGTGCGTTCGTTGCCGGACCCGCCTACGGTGGTCTCGCGCGTAGACCGTGAGAACGTGCGCGCGTTGGGGTTATCCGAGGCGATGCGGTCGACGTAGACGATGCCCCAGCAGATCAACACGAAGACCAGCATGGCGACGAGCGTTGTCGTCTCAAAGATTGCCCCGCCTGATTCCCACGTGGGGAGCAGGCCAGTGAAAGGCATGACGAGCAGACCGGTGACGCCGTAGATAAAGGTGCCGAAGCCGCTGTCCGGGTTGGCGCCCAGCAGCTTCAAGACGAACCGCAGCCCAAGCATGATCTCGACCAGACCCAAAATGCTCCACAGGATGCGGTTGAACCGGAACAGATGCAGACGTTTTTCCGCCACGACATCCAGGGTCATCCGTTCCGTAGATGCGTAGCCGGGCGCCTGGGTGGTGACCGTTTCTTCACGGCGATCCAAAACGGTGTCGGTGGCGGGAGTGTGCTCAGTCATATGCGTCTCCTTGACGGCCACCCTGCGCGGCATGACCCTCGATTCTGAATTGGTGACGGTGCTGCGGCGTTATCCGCTCACCGTGCCCCAGCGGAACATCCGGACGACCGCCAGCAGCAGGATGGCGCCCGCCAGCGAAACGAGCAGCGACGGCAGGCTGAAGTCGCTCTGATTGATCGTGCCGAGGCCGAACAGCGGCGCGATAAACCAGCCGGCCACAAAAGCCCCGGCGATGCCGACGATGATGTCAAGGAGCAGGCCCTGACGGCCGTTCGTGCCCATGACCATGCTGGCGACCCAGCCCACGACTGCTCCGACGACGAGCCAAACGAGGAAGTTGACCATTGTGTTGTCTCCCGATGTGTGTTGACGATCCACATTTGAGCGTGTCCGCCGCGTACCGGCCGCTTCACCGACTGTGATGGGCCCTGTGTTGGCGTTGTGTGTCTGGCGTTCAGCCGGCGACGTGGCCGCTCTGATTGGCCAGGTAGTTCTCGAGACCCATCTGCGCGATCTGCGCGCGCTGTTGTTCGGCCCAGTCGGCGTGACCCTCTTCCATCTTGAGGATCGTACTCAGCAGGTCGGCCGTGCCCTGGTCTGCGACCTCGCGGGCCAGACCGATGGCGCCGTTGTAAGCGCGCACCGCGCCTTGCTCGGCCTCCTGGTCGTTGCTGACCATGGCCAGCACTGTCGCTCCGATCCGGATCGGGTTGAGCTTGTCGACCACGGGCATCCCCTCGAGAAAGATGATCCGCCGGATGAGCCATTCGGCATGGTGCATTTCGTCGATCGCCTGCTTTTCGATGGCCGTGTGTAGCGGCCCATAGCCCCAGTTGGCGCACATCTCGGAGTGCACCATGTACTGACTG
>JAEURK010000013.1 GCA_016789175.1 Anaerolineales bacterium | reverse complement strand
CTGTGGTCTGGGCCAGATCGGCGCCGTGATCCAGCAGCAGGCGCACCAGCTCGGCCTGGCCGTTCTGGGCGGCCGCGTGCAACGGCGCGAAACCATTCTGCTGGCGGGCGTTGACGTCGGCGCCATGGGCCAGGAGCAGCCGCGCAATCTCGAGGTGTTTCCCGGCCGCGGCGGCATGCAACGGTTGGACGCGCATGGCATTGTGCGAAGCCAGGCTCGCATCCGCACCTCGTTCGAGCAGCCAGGCCGCGACCTCCAGCCTGCCCAAAAACGCGGCCAGGCCCAGGGCCGGATAACCATCGGAGGAGTAGGCGTCGAGGCGCTGCGGGTCCTCGGCCAAGGCAATCTGGACGTCGCTCAACCGGCCCAGCGCCGCCGCCGAGAAGAAATCCAGTCGGGCCCCGGCCGCCGCCAGCGCCTCGGCGATCTGCGGTTGGCCGTAGTAGAGGGCCAGGCGGACCGCCGGAACCCCGTCCAATTCCGCGTCCACGTCGGTCGGATCGGCCTGCACCAGGCGTTGAACGGCTGCGAGATCGCCGTGCTGGACGGCATCGATCAAGGCATGGGTCATGGGTTGTCTTTCCTTCAGTAAAGAAGGATCGCGCTCAGCGGGCGTGCCTCGGATGGGGCCGCGCCCGGCACGCGCTGGTCCAACGAGCTAGAGGGGGCGCTTGGGCTTGGGCGCGGGCCGCAGCATGCGCCGGATTTTGAGGGCGAGATGGACGGCGAGGCGGGTATCGGGGTTGTTCATGTCGATGCCCGCGATCTGATGAATGCGCTCCATGCGATAGAGGAGCGAATTCCGGTGGATGAACAATCGCTCGGCGGTCTGGCTGAGGTTGCCAAGCTTCTCACAGAAGGCCTCGAGCGTCTCGAGCAGGTCGCCGGCGCCTTCATAGTCCATCAGCGGGCCAAGCACTTCACGGCAGAAGGCCTCGAGCTCGGGGCTGCGCTCCAGCTGGAAAAGCAGCCGATAGACCGAGAGATCGCCGAAGAAGAGCGGCAGCCGCTCGTTGAGCCGGGCCGCCATCATCAAGGCCTGAGTGGCCTCGCGGTGCGAATCGCGCCAATCTTCGAGCTCGCCGGCGCTCCGCCCGATGCCGCCGTGCGCCACATGCGTCGGATACTCGGCCGCCGCGGCCGCGCGGACTTCCTCGGCCAATCGCAGCGCCCGCTCCGGCCGCTCGCCGTCGGGAACCGCGCAGAAAACCACGATGTCATCGCCGCGGGGTCGCACGAGCGCGGCCAGGCCCAGCTTGGCCACCGATTGATTGACCAGGGTCTCCAGCCGTCGCAGGCTCGGGCGCGGATCTTTGCCTTCCCAATGCCAGACCATGGCCGCATGCGGCGGTTCGATCTCATAGCCGATCCGGCCGGCCCAGCGGACAAGCTCCTCGAGTGGCAGAGAGCCGGTGAGCACCGCATCGACGAAATCGCCGTGCGCGCGCTTCTCGACATCGCTGACCGCCTTGGCCTTGGCCATCTCGAGCGCGCAGGCCTGAGCGCCGTTTTCGACGACCAGGCTGTCAAGCGCATCGAGTTCGCCGGCGATGCCGATGATGGTCACAAAGCCGCGGGCCATGCCCTTCGACACGATCGGGCACACCAGGCGGACCAGGCCGCCCGCCAGAGACTGCTCGCGCGAGCCGCCGAGCGCGGCCTGGCGACGGTCGCGCAGGCTCTCCGGCAGGCTGCTGAGCAGACTCAAAGAGTTTAGAACATCCGGCCAGACATGGCTCAACCCCGGCGTGGCGGCCTCAGCCAGCGGCTTGAGGCGCTTATCCTGGATCAGCACCGACTTACCGGTCTGCTCCGACATCGCCTGGGCCAGCTCGGAGAGCCCAACGCCCTCCAACAGCAGCCGCGACAGGGTCTGGTAGATCTGAGCGCCGCGGGTGATGAGGTAAGACTGGCGGTTGACGATCAACTCGAGGGCGGAGCGTTGCACATCGCGCAGCGAGACGTCGGACGGCAGCTTGATCACGGGCAGCCCACCGTTCACGGCCGGGACGACCGCCGCAGTCGCCACCGCGGCGACACCGATTTCAGCCCAACTGTGGAGATCCTTCTTGGTTGGGGCGCCGCCGCACAGCACAAAATCGTCGGCCTGAGGCGTGACACCGGCTCCGGCCATCACCACCCAGCGCACCGGTCGATCTCGCCCGACACCGGCCGGCAGGGCATTACCGCGCGGAAGGATGAGACGCACCAGCTCGCCGAGCGAAATTGTCGAACCGACTGCCACCGCCATCGCCATCGTGAGCCTGTCTCCTCTATCGTGGTCGGCATTATAACCGATTGGGCAACTTGCACAGTCCCGGTCGACATTCTCCGGGCGGAGCGATCCGGGGAAAGTGCACAAAATCGGCGCCTGCCGGTTGGACGACCGGCGGAGGCCGACACCTTGAATCGCAGCCCGGCCTCACCTAGAATCACAGCGCTTGAGCACCCATCGCGCGCCGGGCGTTGCCGGCTGCGCACACCGGCGACCCATCGAGGCAGCATGACCGTTCTGACCCATTGTTTGATCGTCACCCCGCGCCGGGCCGACGACCCGCGTTCGCGCGGGTTGTTGCACGACGCCCACGCGCTCGGGCTGCGCGCTGTCACGCATATCACAGCCTCCGACCTGTACTTTGTCGAGGGCGCGCTGACCGCGCACGATCAGGAGCGACTCGTGGCGCTCTTGCTGAGCGACCCGGTCGCCGAACGCGCGGAATGGCGGCGCACCGATCAGCCACGTCGCAGGCCGACGAGCGCCCAACACATCGTTGAAGTGGCGTACCGGCCCGGCGTCACCGATCCGGTCGCCGAACAGATCGTGCGCGGCGCGCACCAACTCGGGATCACGGCCGTCACCCGTGCCGCCACCGGTCTCCGGTTCGATGTGCGCAGCCGCTCCGGCGACGCCCGCCTGCTGCACAAACTGGCGCACGGCCTGCTCGCCAACGACGTTATCCAGAACTACACCCTGGGCGAGATCACGCCCCACTTTCCGGCCGACGCCCAAAGCAGCGACGCCACCGAGACGATCCCGGTTCGCGGCCTCGACCACGAAGCCTTGCTGGCGCTATCGCACGAGCGGCGCGCCGCGCTCGACCTGGCCGAGATGCAGGCCATTCAGACCTACTTCACAGCCGAGGGCCGCGACCCGACCGACGTCGAGTTCGAGATGATCGCCCAGACCTGGAGCGAGCATTGCGTGCACAAGACGTTCAAGGCGCGGGTGGAGATCGAGGAGCGCGGGACGAACAGCGAGGGGCGCACAGTCGTTGACGGCGTGCTGAAGACCTATCTGCGCGCCGCCACCGACGCGATCAAGGCGCCATGGGTGCGCTCGGCGTTTATCGATAACGCGGGCATCATCGACTTCGACGACGAGCACGAGATCTCGTTCAAGGTCGAGACGCACAACCACCCATCAGCCATCGAACCGTTCGGCGGCGCCAATACGGGCCTGGGCGGCGTCATCCGCGACGTGCTCGGTGTGAGCGCAAAACCGATCGCGGCCACCGACATCCTGTGCTTCGGCCCGCAGGGCGCCGATCCGGGCCGACTTCCGGCCGGCGTGCTGCATCCACGCCGGATACGCTCGGGCGTGGTCGCCGGCATCAAGGACTACGGCAACAAGATCGGACTGCCGACGGTCAACGGCGCGATCTGGTACGACGCCGGCTACACGTCGAACCCCCTGGTCTTCTGCGGCTGTGTCGGGCTGGCACCCAAGGACAAGCATCCGCGCACGCCGCTCGCCGGTGATCGCGTGATCGTGCTTGGCGGCCGCACCGGACGCGACGGCCTGCGCGGCGCGACCTTCTCGTCGATGACCATGGACGCGCAGACCGGCGAGGTCGCGGGCGCGTCGGTTCAGATCGGCGATCCGATCGTCGAGAAGGGCCTGATCGAAGTCATCGTGCGCGCGCGCGATCTTGGGCTCTATCACGCCATCACCGATTGCGGCGCCGGCGGCCTCTCGTCGGCCGTGGGCGAGATGGCCTCGGGCTGCGGCGCCGACGTCGACCTGGCGACGGTGCGTCTCAAGTACCCGGGTCTCGCGCCGTGGGAGATCTGGCTCTCGGAGGCGCAGGAACGCATG
>JAEURK010000406.1 GCA_016789175.1 Anaerolineales bacterium | reverse complement strand
GGTCGCCCCGACCCTTGTGGTCGCCCCGACCCTTGTGGTCGCCCCGACCCTTGTAGTCGCCCCGACCCTTGTGGTCGCCCCGACCCTTGTGGTCGCCCCGACCCTTGTGGTCGCCCCGACCCTTGTGGTCGCCCCGACCCTTGTAGTCGCCCCGACCCTTGTGGTCGCCCCGGCCCTTATGGTCGGCCCGACCCGCCAACCACCTGCCGATAAAACCGCGCGGTCGCCTCGGCCACGCCCTGCATGCTGTAGGTCGCCAGCACCCGGGCCCGCGCTGCAGCCGCCAGTCGGGCGCGCAGGGCGGGGTCGTCGCGCAACTTCAGGAGACAGGCGGCCAGGGCCTCGACGTCGTCCTCCGGGAAACGTAGACCGGCCGGCGATTCGGAGTCGGCTGCAATGAGATGTTGGGGCTCGCCGCTGTCGCTGACAACGGCCGGCACGCCGCAGCTCATGGCCTCGGTCACGACCCGGCCGAATTGCTCTTTCCAGTTCGGGCGGGTGCGCGAGGGCAAGATCAGCGCATCCAGCTCGCGATAGAAGCCGGCCATCTCGGTCGAGGGGCGCGGGTTCTCGATCGTCACGCGCTCGCGCAGACCACAGGTCTCGATCAGGTGCTCGTACAACCGCCGCTCGGGTCCGCTGCCGATCAAGCGCAGGCGGATCTCCGGAGCCTGCTGGAGCGCCAGCAGCAAAACATCCACGCCTTTCTCAGGCACGAAGCGCCCGGCGTAGCCGATCGTGAAGGGGCGTTGCGATCCAACCTGAACGGCGCCCGGCGGGGTCGAACGTTCGACGTCGACCCCGAACTGGGGCACCACAGCGATCGGACCGGTGAAGCCTTTGCTGCGCCAGACCGTTTCGGCCTCGAGGTTGCCGACCAGGGCGCCGTCGACGCCGGCCAGCACGGCCCGCTCCATCCAGGCAAAGGGCGGCGGATAGCGTCGGGCCAGGTTCTGCCAGGAGAAGAATACGCTGCGGGCGCCGACGGCGCGGGCTGCACGCCAGGCCAGCCAGGTCGACAGGTTGTACGGCTCTTCGTCGATGTGGATCAGATCGGGCCGAAGCTTTTGAGCAAGCGCCTCGAAACGCGGATAGAAATGGAGATGGAAATTGCCGTCCAGCACGATCGGCGTGACGTGCAGGGTATAGCCGGCTGTGTGGACGCGCTCGAGCGATTGGCCGGCCCAGTTCGGCGGCACGGCCACATGCAGGTCGAGGCCAAGGGCGGCCAGTCGCTCGAGTTTGAGTTGGTAGGCGCCGACCACCAGCGCCTTGGAGAGCATCAGCACCCGCATCCCGAAAGTATAATGGCAGCGAACATACGATGACCCTGAGCAAACTTGGACCGCACCTGCAGCGCTATACGCCGGATGCCCAACAGTGGTTGGAGGCCGGGGCGCGTCTGGCGCGTTTGAGCGGCGATCTCACGTCCGCCCGTGTTCTGGCAGAGGTGCACCCCGGCGCCGTGCTGATCGGTGACCCGCCTTCCGAGGTCGAGGTCGCGCTCGATTCGCGCCACGGCACCCTGCCCGAGGTCAGCGCGCGGGCGTTCGTGGCGGCGCAACGGGTCGTCTACGATCGCCACCCGCAGATCACGGCCTGGGAAGGGCCGGCGGCCCCGACGTTCGGACCCGCCACCGACCTCGAGGCGTTGCGGCTGATGGCCTGGTACGCGGCCTTTGAGGCCGAGCGGGTGCGCGCACTGGCCGAGCTTGGCCTGCGGGCCGTGATCGGTAATTTCGCCAGTGGCGGGCCTGACCTGCCGTTGTGGGCCGCGTTCCTGCCGGCGTTGGATGCGGCCGAAGCCGAACGTGGCTATCTGGGGTTACAGGAACACAGCGCCCCGTGGCTGTGGTGGCTCGCCGGCCCTCATCGGCCCACCGGGGCAAAAGCTCCGGACAGCACGGCGCTGGCCGGATGGACGACGCTGCGCTATCGCCTGGTGCGTGATCGCGCGTTGCGCCCAAACGGGATCGAAGCCCTGCCGATCGTGATCACATCGCTGCGCCTCGATCTCATAGCGGCGGGCGACCCCGATCGCCCGACCGGTCCGTGGACGGGCCTCCACGATTTTTGGAGCACGCACGACGGGGCCGACGACCCGATCGCCTACTGGCAATCCGCCACGGGCGATGACGCGCGCGACCCGGCCCGCTATTACGCCGAGCAGTTGATCTGGTACGACGCCGAACTCCAACGCGATCCCGAGGTGCTCGGCGCCGCGGTCGGAATCGTCGGCGCGGATCTGCGCCACGGGGCCTATGAACTGGCGGGGACGAGCGTAAGTGCACACCTGAGCGCGCATTTGCGGGCCGCCCGACCGATGGGCACTGGCAGCGAAGGCCTCGCCCACGCGCCGCGGTCCGTGCCACGCGGGCCGGAGCTGCCGCGCCTGACCCGCGAGAATGTCCTGGATCGGCGCGGCTTCGATGAAGGATGGGTCGACGATACCGACGGCACCCAGGAGCTGGCGGCGCCGCTGGGCTGGCGGCTGCGGTACCTCGAGGGCGCCGGCCCACAAAGCGACGAGGCCTGGCCGCCAGCGGGCCGTCCGTTCGCGACCCTGGTGGGCAGCCCCGACGTGCGTCCGGGCGAGCGTGCCCGGTTGTTCTCGGGCGCGCCCTTCATCTGGCGGGTCGCGGCGCGGACGCCGTTTCACATAGCCCTCGAGCAGACGGTGCAGGGGTTGGCGCCCGGGTTGACTTACGCGTTCTCGGCGCGCGTCTTGATGGAGCCGATTGTGCGCGACCAACCGCGCGTGGTGTATGCGCCGGATCAGCAGGCCAGCGAAGTGCGGGCCAGCATCCTGCCCGGCGTGGGCCCGACGTTTCCGGTGGGGCCTGACCCGCTGGCGACTTCGGACTGGCTGACAGGCGAGGCACTTCCGTTTGGGCGCTATGGCGATGTGCGCCTGAAGTTTGTGGCGCCGGCCGAGGCCGTGACCGTTCGACTTGAGATTCGATCGCGCTACGCATTGCCCCTGGCGGCCTGGCATGTCCAGGCGCCGCTGTTGACGCCGGACCCGGGTGAGGACCCGTCGGGATCCAGCAAGGTTGCGGATTGAATGTTTCCGACCACGGCGACGGCGAGCCTCAACCGAGGGCGCGTGCACTTCGCCTACGGGTTAGCCTTGGTGATGGTTGTGATTCTGGGGTCTTTTGCTCGCTTTAATCAGCTGAGCGCCGAACCACCCGGGTTCTACTCCGACGAAGCCTACTACGCCCTGGACGCGGTTGCCGTGCGTGACGGAGCCCGGCCGATCTTCTTCGAAGGCAACAACGGGCGCGAGCCGCTCTTCATTTACTCGGTCGCACTCAGCCTGGCGGTCTTCGGTCAAACCGTTTTTGCCGTGCGGGTCGTCGCGGCGGTATACGGATCGTTGGCGCTGGTGGCCGGCTATGGCGCAGCGCGCGGCCTGTTCGGCCCGCGCACGGCGCTGATCGTGACAGCCCTGCAGGCGTTCAGTCTCTGGGCGCTGTTGTTCAGCCGGATCGGCTTTCGGGTGTCGACCGTTCCGCTCGTCGTCGGCCTGCTCTTGACGGCTGTGGCCTACGGTTGGCGCCTCCAACGGCGCAGCCTCATCATGCTGGGTGGGGCGCTGCTCGGACTGTGCTTCTACACCTACATCGCGGCGCGCTTGATCCCGCTCGTCTTTCTGGGTCTGGGCGTGTTCTGGTACGTCTTTCGCCGGGCCACGTTCCCACGCTGGGATTGGCTACTGGCTTTTTCGGCGCCGGCCCTGGTCGTGGCCGCGCCGATATTGGCTTACGCCATCGGTCATCCCGAGGCTTACTTCGGCCGAGCCGGCCAGGTTGCGCTGCCGCTCACTGCGGCTGTCGCGAACCTCCCGAGCGTGGCCGGCATGTTCATCTGGCAAGGAGATAGCAACTGGCGCCACAATTTCAGCGGGCGCCCGGTCTTCGACCCGCTGACGGCTGTCGCCTTCCTGGGTGGTTTGGCCTGGCTTTCACTGCGGCTATGGCGCCAGCGCGATTTGCGTGCGGCACTGGTCTTTCTATGGCTCGCGGTCTTGGCCCTGCCGACGATCTTCAGCGATCGGGCCCCGCACTTCCTGCGGGCGTTGGCCCTGACCCCCGTGGTGTTTTTTGTCCCGGCCTTGGCGCTCGAGGCTTTCGAGGCCGGAGTGCGGCGGTGGCTCCCCGGGCGCGGCGGGGCGGCCTGGACGGTGGCGGTGGGCTGCGTGCTGGTCGGGGCGCATGCCGGGGCAACAGCCCTGGTTTGGCGCACCTATGCGGAGTCCGATGCGCCGCGCTATGCCTTCGAGACGGCTGCGACCGAACTGGCGTATGATGCTCGGCACTGTGCGGCGACGGCCGGAGCCACGACCTGGGTGGACGAACGATTGTGGTTTCGTTTTCCCGCGATCCCATTTCTTGCGCCGGAGGCGCGGTCGGTCGCCCTGCTCACCCTGCAACCCCGTAGCGCCGATGAGCGGTTGTGTCTCTACGTGCCGGCCGGTGAGTCGATCCCGGATATTCTGGCACGCTGGCCCGGGCCGGCCCTGGTTGAAGCGCGGCGGGCCGGTCTGGATCGGGCCGAGGGCGCCAGCGAGGCGTATTGGCTTTACACACGACTGGCGCTCGCCCCGACGGTCCCCGTTGAGGCGCAGACCCGCTTTGAGGGCGGCCTAGACCTGCTGTCGGCGGAGGTCAACCCGACGGCGACGGGGGTTCGGGTACGATTGATGTGGTCGGCATCGCAACCGATGCCGCTGGGGCTGCATACTTTTGTGCACGCGCGGGTTGGCGACCAGATACTGGGGCAAACCGACGGCTCACTTGGGGGCGAGCCTTATCCCGCCGAGACCTGGCGTGACGGTGACCAGGTCCTTCAGGTGGTCGACGTGAACGGCGCGGGTGTGTCGGGAGCCACTATCGCGATTGGTGTGTATGATCTGGCAAGTGGTCGGCGGCTTCTGACGGCCGAGGGGCTCGATCAACTCATCTTCGAGCCGTGAGCCGACCTGCGCCGATCGTGGGGGCTGGGACGAGGGCCGACGTATCAACCCGACCCGCTCGCCCAGAAGCTCATCCATCTTTGGAAAGCGAGGAACTACTGTATGAAACGTTCACATTGGCTTAGCCGGTTCACGATGGCTGCGGCCGTGCTGGCATTGACCACGTCCTGGGCGCTGGGGGCTCCCGGCGTGGCGGCAGCCCCTCTGCAGCAAGACAATCTGTTGCCGAACCCCGGTTTTGAGTCGGGCACGGATCGATGGCAGGCCTGGTGGGCCGAGATCGCCAAGCCGTCGGGTGGCTACGACTACGCTTACAAACCCAATTCGTTCAACACCGAAAGCGTCGCGGGCGGCGCGGCGCGTGATCTGGTGCTCTCAGGAGACAAGTCGTACCGCATCTTCAACAACTGGGATCCGTTTTGGGCCGGCATCAAGCAGACCGTGAATGTGCCGGCCGGGTCGCGGGTTCGGTTTGCGATGAGCGCGCGGGTCTGGGCAGCCAACGCGTTTTGGCCGACTGCTTCGGACGCCACGATGCCTTCACGAGTGCGGGTCGGCATCGAACCCAACGGCGGTGGCGATCCCTTCTCTGGCTCGGTCATCTGGTCGGGCGAGATCGCTCCGCACAACGGTTGGGGCGGCGCGGCCGTTGAGGCGACCGCCGGCGCGGGTGGCACGGTCACGGTGTTCGTGAGCATCGACTTCCGGGGCAGCTCGCGTCAGTTTATGGGCGCCTTCTTTGATGAGGGCCAGCTGACTGTGGTGTCCACCGGCCCGACGCCGCAGCCCGGTGTGACGCCGGCTCCTGCCGCAGGTTCGTCGGGCATCTATGTCGTGCAGGCGGGCGATAGCCTGGGCAAGATCGCGCGCAAGCTCAACGTCACGGTGCAGGCTCTGTTGAGCCTCAACACCTTGAAGGATCCCAACACCATCTATATCGGCCAGCAGCTCAAGGTCCCGGGCGGCTCGACCGTCGCGGCGCCGGTGGCGGGCGTGACGTCCTACGTGGTTCAATCCGGCGACAACCTCTCGCGCCTGGCGCGGCGGTTCAACACGACGATCGACCGGATCAAGCAACTCAATAACCTCAAGACCGACGTGATCTACATCGGGCAGACTCTGTTGATCGGCCCGTAGGGCGCAGGCGGTCACACGCGCGAAACGGCCGATCGACGAGACGAGTATGAAGAACGCGTGCGTCCGGTGGTAAGGGACTTGCCCAGGCCACCGGACGCACGCGTTCTTCGCTCAGCCTCCTGCTGTAAAATAGACGGTTTGGGGGCACGAACGGGGGCACCCCGGCGTTGACAGGAGAAGTGACGATGACGCGAGCGTTTCGGTTGATGGTGGTCGCCCTGCTGGCGATGAGTGTCTGGCCGGTTTCGGCCCCGGTCGTGCAAGCGGCTCCGGCCCGGCAAGGCGCCAACCTGGTCAGCAACCCGGGTTTCGAGAGCGGTCAGGGCGGCTGGTCGCCCTGGTGGGCCGAGATCGCCAAACCCAGTGACGGGTCGTTGAATTACGCGGCCAAGCCGAATTCGTTTAACGTCGAAAGCCTTTCAAACGGCGCAGCGGCCGGATTGGTGCTGGCGGGTAACTCCTCATACCGCGTGTTTAATAATTGGGATCCGTTCTGGGGCGGCATCAAGCAAACCGTCACGGTCCCGGCCGGGGCGCGGGTGCGCCTGACGGCCAGCGCGCGCGCCTGGGCATCGCAGGACTTTTGGCCGGCGCCCTCCGATACCAACATGCCCGTCCGCACGCAGGTGGGCATCGAGCCCAATGGCACCGACAATCCCTTTGCAGGCACCATGGTCTGGTCGGGTGCAGCCGCGCCCCATAATGCCTGGGCCCAGATGACCGTCGAAGCCACGGCCGGCGCCAGCGGCCAGGTGGTCGTCGTCCTCAGCGGTGACTACCGCGGCGCGTCGCGTCAATTTATGGGCATCTTCTTCGATGAGGTCTCGCTCGTCGTGCTTGAGCAGGGCCCGGCCCCCACAGCAGTGCCACCGACGGCCGCACCCGGCGCGACGACAGCACCGGTCGCCACGCGACAGCCGGTCTCGCAGGCCACCTCGACCCCGCGGGCGGATGGGCGGATCGTGTACGTCGTGCAGGCCGGTGACACCGGCTGGGTGATTGCCGCGCGGGCCGGCCTGACTGTCGATCAATTGCGCGCCCTGAACCCGGGCGTCGACATCAACGTCCTCTCGGTCGGCACCGAGTTGATCGTCGGCGGATCGCCCGCCGGCGCAGCGACCGCGGCCCCAGGCGCGACGGCTGTCGCTACCGGCGACCCGGCCGCCAGCCCAACGCCTGAGGCTTCTCCCACGACCGGCGTCGAGCCGACGGCGGCGCAGCCGAGCGCCGAGGCCACAACGGCCGTCGAGGGTGCTCAGATCTGCGTCGGCCTGTTCGATGACACCAATGGCAATCGCCAGTACGAAATCGACGGCGGCGAAGCGCCCCTGTACGAAGGCCTGCTGACCCTGATCAACGCCGACACCGGCGCTCAATTGACCACGCACCAGATGGCCTCCGGAGAAGACAGCTATTGCTTCACCGGGTTGACCGGCGGCAATTACCAGGTGGCCGTTGCCGGCCCGAACGGATACAACCCGACGGTTCAGCCCGATGTGCTGGTGCCCGTGCCGGCCGGCAGCACCGGCGAGTACAGTGTCGCCTTCGGCTTCCAGCGGAGCAGTGCCGCCCCCGAGGCGACCGCCGAGCCCGCCGAACAGTCGGGCGATCGGCTGCGCACGGCCTTGTTCGGCGCCGTCGGCGTAATGCTGTTGCTGCTGGCGGTCGGTCTGGGCGTGACCCTGGTGATGCGCCGACGCTAATCGCCAAACGATCTCAGCCCAACCCACTCGTGGGCGTGGCGGCGCGCCGTCACGCCCACTGTCGTTAACGTGCAACGTCTTCGCCTGTACCTCGCGCCGCGCTGGGCCGCCGCGCTGCCGTTCGCGGCGGTGCTGGTGACGGTCGCGGTCGCCTGCGCGCCGCTGTTCGCCGATGGCGGATTCCTGCTGACGCGCGGCGCCGGCGATTCAGCCAACCTGTTGTTTCGCGTGCATCAGTTGCTGACGGCCTATGCCGGCGGCGCCTTTCCGGCGCGCTGGATGCCCGACGGCGCCTACGGCTACGGCCTGCCGTATTTCACCTACTACGCCTCGTTCTCAACCCACGTCGCGGCCTGGTTCAAGCTGGTCGGGTTCTCGTATGCAGCGGCGATCAAACTGGCCCAGGCCCTGGCCCTGGTGACGGGGGCCTGGGCCGTGTACGGCTGGGTCTCGACCACGCGTCTGCGCGTCGCCGGGGGCCTGGCGGCCGGGCCGTTCGTCGCTGCGCTGGCCTACACCTTCGCGCCCTTTCATCTAGTCAACCTGTATGTGCGCGGCGATTCGCTGGCGGAGTTGTGGGCTATGGCGTTCACGCCGTTGGCTCTGTGGGCGATCGAGCGCCTCGCCGTCTGCCCCAGTTTCGGCCGCGTGGCGGCATTGGCCGCCGTGGTTGGTGCGGTGCTGTGCGCGCATAACGTCTCGGCTCTGATGACGCTGCCCGTGATCGGTCTGTATGCGCTCGCGCGCCTGGGCGAGGTCGGCGCGACGCCGCGCCGGGCGCGGCTGACCGCGGGCGCGCTCGGCCTGCTGTGGGGCCTGGCGGGGACCGCGTTCTTCTGGCTGCCCGCGCTGGGTGAGACGGGTGCCGTGCAGCTGTCAGCCCTGACCAACGGATATTTCAGCTACAGCGGACACTTCCGGGATGCAAGCAACCTGCTGCAGAGCACGTGGGTCTTTGACTACTCCCGCAACCCGTTCGCGATGGGTCTGATCCAAACCGGCCTGGCCGTGGCCGGCCTGGTCGCGCGCGGGTTGCGGCGCGAGCGGCTCGGCGCTCGTGATGCGTTTGTGTTACTCGGCCTGGTCGCTTCAACGTTGTTGATCACGCCCGTCGCAGAGCCACTCTATGCGCAGGTGCCCGGGTTGTCCTACGTGCAGTTCCCGTGGCGCTTCTTGGGCGTCCAGGCCCTGTTTACGGCAACGCTCACGGGCTGGCTCTGGCCCGCTGACGCGATCTGGGCGCGCCCGCTCAAGACCCACGGCTGGCTGTCGATCGGATGTATGCTGGTGTTGGCCGCAGCGCTGGCCGGCTCGGCCCTGATCGGGCTGCGACCCGAGTTTGTTCCGCTCGCTGATGAAGAAGTCACCGCGGCGCGGCTCAATCTGTTTGAACAGGCGACGTCCATGATCGGCAACACCGCCAATGCCGAGTACCTGCCGGCGACCGTCGATCCGCGGCCCTGGACCTCGCCGGCCTTACTCGGGCACGACCCGCAGCCGGTGGCATTGGCCGGTCGTGTGACCGGCGCTCGCCTGGCTCGCAGCGGCCTGCGCGAGACCTGGCAACTGACGGCCGACGGCCCAGCCACAGTCGCGCTGCCGACTTACTGGTGGCCGGGCTGGTCGGCCACGGTCGATGGTGACGTCGCAGCCACACGGGCCGCCCCCGGGCTGGGCTTCATTGCCCTCGATCTCCTGACGGGCGCGCATACCGTCATCCTGAACTTGAACGATACGCCGCTACGATCCGGCGCCAACGGGCTCAGCCTCTTGGTCCTGGCCGTGCCGCTGCTTGTCCGGGTGATCCGTCTGCGCCGCCGCCCTCGTTTGCTGGCGGGTGGTACCCGCCTTGCGCTGGGCGTCCTCGCCGTGATCGGGTTGACGCCGTTGCCGGGCGCGCTGCTGCAGGCCCGGCTGTGGGGGCGCGGCCCGGGAGACTGGGATGTAGTGCCTGCGGCCTGGGCGGGCCGCGCGGATTGGGAGGCGCGGCCGTTGTCGATCGATTCGATCGCGCTCGCCTTCCCGCATCGCGACGCGTTGCGGTTCGCCAACGGCGCCGAGCTTGTCGGTTTTCGTCAGACGCCGACCGAGGCGCGACCGGGCGAGGTCGTACGCGTCGACCTCGACTGGCTGCGCGCCTATCCGGCGATCGTCACGTTGACGCTCTGGCCGCCCGCCGCGCCGGTGTCGTCTGTGTCGGCGCCGGTCCTCTCGGCCACGGTGCCCGTCCGGGTGTTGACCCTGGCCGCCGAGCGTTCTCAGGTGGCGTTCGACCTCACGTTGCCGGAGGCGCTGGCGCCGGGCGTGTATTGGTGGACTGTAGAGTTGGTCGGCGATGGGGGTCGCGTCGCGTCCGTGACGGCCGGAGGTCGGGCCCGCGGCCAGGTGTTCGTGAGCCCGTTCATCGTCGCTGGCGCTACGCCGGCGCCCGAGGCCATCCTGGCGGATCTTGGGCCGATGCGTCTGCATACGGTCACGACGCAACTGCGCGAGGGACGAGTGGACCTCGGGGCACTCTGGTCGGTGACGCAGCCGGTCGGCGACGACCTGGCGATCTCGTTGCGTCTGCATGATCCGACCGGCGCGCGGGTCGTGCAAAACGACTCGCAGCCGGGTGGCGGCTTCCTGCCGACCCATGACTGGGCCCCGGGCGCGGCGATCTCCGACACGGTCAGCCTGGCGCTGCCGGACGATCCGCTTGCGGGCGTGTACCGTCTGGATGTGGTCGCCTATCGCCCCCGCGACCTGGTGGCCGTCGGCACTGCTTCGATGGAGTTCTGGCTCGCCCCCGCAGCCCCGCGCGCCGACCGGGTCGTGACGTGGGCCCTGACGCCGGAGCTCGGGCTCGAGTCGCTCGAGATCCCGGCGCGGGTGGAAGCCGGGACGAGCCTGGCGCTGCGGGCGCGCTGGCTGGTCGGGGCCACGGCGCCGGCCGAGCCCATGACCTGGCTGTTGACGACGGCGGATGGCCGTGACGTGCTGGCCCATCCGGAGGGTCCGGCCGCCTGGCCGCCTGAGTCCGCGGTGCGCGGGCTCACGACGCTGGCCGTGCCGCTGACTGTGACGCCCGGCGAGTACCAGGTGCGGATCCGGGCGGGCGCGACCGGGGGGACAACCACGCTCGGGACGGTGGAGGTCACGGCCACCACACGCAACTTCACGATTCCGCCGCTGCAGCAAGAAGTTGGGGCGACCTTCGGCGGCGAGATCCGTCTGCTCGGCTACGATCTTGGCGGTTCGGCCGAGGCGCCGGCGCTGACCCTGGTCTTTCAAGCGGATCAAACGCCGACGGCCAACGCCAAATACTTTGTGCACGTCTTTGATCCAGCCACGGGCAGGCTGGTGGCGCAGGTCGACGCCGAGCCGGTCGGGGGCGCGCGGCCGACCGGCGGCTGGGTTAGCGGTGAGGTGCTGAGCGAAACCGTGGTCCTCGATTTGGCCGACGTTCCGGCGGGGATGTATGCGCTCGCGCTCGGATGGTACGACCCGGCACAGCCCGGTTCGCCGCGGCTCACGGCGATAGGGTCCGACGGGGTCCGCACCGCCGATGACCGGATCGTATTGCCGGATCTACTGGAACGGCCGTAAGCTTCGTCGCGCGACTACACCGCGATCAGGGCTGCGGCGAGGATGCAGACCGCGGCGCCGATCCATTGCCGACGCGACAGCCCTTCGCGCAGCAGAACAGCGGTCAGCAGGAGCGTGAACGCCGGGTAGAGCGAGGCCAATACGGCCGCCACATCCACCCGCAGATACTGTTGCGAGATCAGGTAGAACACGCTGCCGCTCATATCGAGCACGCCGGCCAGCGGCGCGGTCGGCGCCTGGCGCGGGTGCGGGATCGACTGGCCGGTGCGCGACAGGATCACCAGCGTTATCACCAGCATGACCAGGCGGCCGACCAGCAAGGGCAGAAAGACCACGCCGCCTTCGCGCGCCTGCGGGATGGTCAGGAAGTACAGGCCGAAGCCGACGCCCGCGACCAGCGTCAGCCACAGGCCCTCGCGGTCGAGCCCGGCCCGCCCGGCGCTCGAGGCCAGCCAGATGCCGATGCCGGCCAGCACAAAGCCGATCAGCTGGGCCGCAGCGGGCAGGCCGCCGAGCACGGCCGTGATCACGACCGGGATCGCGGCGCTCAGCACGCCCGAGCCCGGCGCGATCAGGGCGGTGTGGCCGCGAGCCAGGCCGGTGTAGAGCGCAGTCAGGCCGACCGTCCCC
Source organism: Anaerolineales bacterium (assembly GCA_016789175.1). Taxonomy (GTDB): domain Bacteria; phylum Chloroflexota; class Anaerolineae; order Anaerolineales; family UBA6663; genus UBA6663. The sequence goes on along the minus strand of JAEURK010000406.1, from coordinate 10,223 downwards.
AACAGCCCTGAGAGTGCGGCCCAGGCGATGGCGGCCCCGCTGATCGGTGTCCGTTCGATGCCGAGCACGATCGCCAGCAGCACCGTGACGTTGACGATCGAGGACAACGCCATCACCTGGTACGGCGCGGCCCGGCGCGCGGCCAGCCCGCCGCAGAAGTCCCCGCTGCCATAGGCCAGGGCCGAGCCCAGGCCGAGCGCGAAGCCCAGCGGCGTCAAATCCATGTCGATCGTTCCGGCGTTTTCACGCCAGCGTCCAGGTCTCGCCGGCTCTGAGGCAGTGGGCCTTGGCCCCCGTCTTGGCCTCGACCTGCTGGCACCAGGCCGGGCCATCCTGTGCGATCGGCGGCCAGGTGCCGTAGTGCACGGGGATGTAGTGGCGGGCCTTGACCCACGTCGCCGCGCGGAGCGCGTCTTCGGGGCCCATGGTGAAGTTGTCGCCGATGGGCAGCACCGCCAGGTCGAGGTTCTCCTCGGCCAGCAGCTGCATGTCGGAATAGAGCGCGGTGTCGCCGGCGAGGTAGAGGCGATAGCGATCCGTGCGCAGCAGGAAGCCGGCCGGGTTGCCGCCATAGCTGCCGTCGGGCAGGCCTGAGCCGTGATGGGCGACCGTCAGCTTGAGATACCCGAACGGGTGGCGATAACCGCCGCCGATGTGCTGGGCATGGGTTTTCTCGACGCCCTGGCGACCGAGCCAGCCTGCGATCTCGACGTTGCAGATCACCAGCACCCCCAACCGTTTCGCTACGGCGACCAGATCACCGACGTGGTCGAAGTGACCGTGGGTGACCAGGATGTAATCCGCCTCGACCTTCTCAGCCGAGACATCGGCGACCGGATTGTGTGTGAAGAACGGGTCGATCAGCAGCTTGACGCCGTCGACGTTGACTGTGTAGGTGCCGTGGCCATGGAAGTGAAAGCTGAGTGACATCGAGACCTCCTGGTAGGGTGGTTCGCGAAGAGATCGTGAGCGCAACGGATCTGAACTGAGTGGGCGACACAGGCGGCCTGCCCGCGCTCCCCGCCTACGTCTTGACTGCCCCAAACGCTGCAAACACGCTGTTCTTGTGCAGTAGTTCGACCTGGGTGAACCCGACCTTGCGCAGCAGATCGAGCTGCGTCATCAGCGCGCGCGGCGTGTCCTCTTTGTCGATGTAGGCGAAGACCTGATCGCGATAGGCCTCGTCTTTCAGGCCCGACAGGTAGTCGCCATAGCGCGTCCACATCTGCTCCTGCACCGCCGGGACGCTATGCGTGATCAGGTCTGCGATCCAGAGCGACCCGCCGGGTCGCAGCGCATAGAACAGCCGTCCGGCGACGGCCTCCCACTCGGCATCGCTGCGCATGTGGTGGAGCACGGCGGCCGCCAGGATGATGTCGTAGCGGTGCGGGCGCAGATCGAGCTCGCGCACGTCGCCCTGAAGAGCGGTCACCGAGCCGGGCGTGGCGGCCGAGACGCGCTCGAGCGCGCGATCGAGCATGGGCCGGCTCAGGTCGACCAGGGTGACGTTCAGGCCGGGCAAGGCCTGCAGCATCTTCAGGCTGTAGTTGCCGGCGCCGGCGCCGACGTCGAGCAGTTCATGCGCCTGCGGCGTGACGGCCGCGGCAGCGCGCGTGATCAAGTTGAGCACGAGCGGGGCGTCGACCGTGGCGGATTGCCCGGTTTCGAGGTTGCTGAAGCGCTCGACGTCTTTGTCGAAACGCGCGCGGATCTCGGCGACGCTGCTCTTCATTGATACCTCCTCGCTCCCCTCAGCGCTTCTTGCGGCCGAGGCCGCCGAAGAGCATGCGCCCCAGGCTCTCGCCCAGGGTGGGCACCTGCGCGCGCGTGTGATCGGACGGGTCCCACTCGCCCGCGGCCCGGGCGCGCAACCAGGCTGCGCGCTGCTGCTGCGCCGCGCTGAGCGCGTTTGTCAGGGTCGGATCGTCGCCGACCTGGATCGCGGCGCGCAAGCGGCTGATCTCGGTCGTGAGCGCGTCGAGGGCCTCGGTCAGGGCCGCGCGGTTGGCGATCCAGTCGCCGGTCTGGGCGCCGTCGGCGGCGCGGGTGGCTGTGGCGAAGTCTCGGTCGGCCGCGCGCTGCAGCTCGGTCCAGCCGGGCCGGCTCGCGACGGCCAGCAGCGCCGCAGCCAGCACCTGGGGCGCCGCTACAGCACCGGCCGACGCCGCATCGTGCTCGACCGGGTCCATGAAGTGCGCCTGCGCGCCGACCGCGCGGGCGAGATCGGCAGCCAATGCGAGGGCGGTCTCGGCGCCGGGCGCGGCCGCCAGCAGCCACGCGCCTCGTCCGAAGTCTTCGGCCGTGGCCGTTTGCCAATCGGGCGTTGCCTCGTCCGGTGCCGTCGGCGCGAGCAGGGGATGGGCCAGGGCCAGGCCGCGACCGACCGGCAGCGCGAGCGTCAGCAGGGGCGCGAACACGGGCGTGAGCGCGACCACCGAGGCCTCGGGCGCCAGCTCGGGACACAGGGCCTTGAGTAGCTCGACCTGTCGGGGCACCGGACCTGACACGATCACGGCCTGCGCGCCCTCAATGGCGCTGATCAGGTTCCAGTCGCTGGCCGTGAACACCCCGTCCTTGTGGGCGGCTCGGGCCTGCTCGACCTCATCGGCATAGATCACGCGCCGGGCGTCGCTGCGGCCCGCCAGGCCGCGCGCCAACGCCGCGCTCCAGCGCGTCAGGCCAACGAACGCGAACTTGGGTGTGGTCATCGGTGTCAGAGTCCGAACACCAGGCGGTAGAAGAACTCAAAGGGACCGTTCAACACGATCCCCAGAATGTTGATCCCGGCCACAAACGGCAGGAAGATCAGGCCCATCAGGATGAACATGCCCCAGCGCTCGAGTTGGTCCAGAACGCCGTCCCAGCTGTTAGGCGCTACCCCGCGCAGCACCTTCATCCCATCCAGCGGGCCGAACGGGAGCAGGTTGAACAGCATCAGATACAGGTTGATCGACACGAACACGTCGGCGAATGTGGTGAGATTACCGAAAGCGTTGCGCCCGATCAGGTCGCGGCCGCCGAAGCCATCCAGGGCTCGCCAGGCGAGGGCCACGACCACCGCCAGCAGCAGGTTCATGGCCGGCCCCGCCAGCGCCACGATTGCGGTTCCGGCGCGCGGACCGTTGCGAAAGTTGTATGGGTTGGTGTAAACCGGCTTGGCCCAGCCGAAGGTGCCCAGAAGCAGCAGGAGCGACCCGTACAGGTCGAGGTGTGCCAGCGGGTTGAGCGTCAGGCGCCCCTGGCGGCGCGGCGTCGAATCGCCGAGCCAATCGGCGGTGACGGCGTGCGCCAACTCATGCAACGGGAAGGCAAAAAGCAAGATGACGATCTTGGGGAGCAAGACCATGGGGTCGATCAGACTGTTGGAGAGCATAGGTTGTTTCCTGAGTGCGAATTATAGGCCCCCAGCCTCGATCAACCACCCCGCCAACAAGACTCTATCAAACGGCTAAGGTTCAGCCTCGTCCTATAATCCGGGCATGGACAAAGGCCCCGTCGATTACCGCCTCGAAGACGTCCTGCGCCTGCGCAAGCCCCACGCCTGCGGCGGGTTCGAATGGCGCGTGGTTCGATTGGGGGCCGATATCGGCCTGGAGTGCCTGACTTGCAAGCGCCGGGTGCTGCTCGAGCGACGCGAACTGGAGAAGCGAACCAAGGCCTTTGTCTCGCGCGGGCCTGCTGATATTCCTCTAACGCCGCCCGGTGTAGGTTGAGGATTGATCGGCGCATTTGGGGCGTTCACCTATAATCTCAACGTGGTGCAATTCTCTCCAGAAGAAGCTACGCGCGTCGCCCAGGAGCGCAACCTCTGGCTGGCGACGGTCCGCCCGAATGGGCGGCCGCATCTGGTGCCGATCTGGTATGTGGAAGTCGACGGCGCCTGGTATCTCTGCACCGAGAGCAAAAGCGTCAAGGCCCGGAACTTGCAGGCTGAGCCGCGCTGTTCCTGGTCACTCGAAAACGGCGATTCGCCCCTGGTGATCGAGGGCCGCGCTCGGTCGGTCGCGCCCTCGCAGGCCGTGATCGCCGCCTTCCGGGCAAAATTCGATTGGGACATTGAGAACGATCCGGACAACGACCTCGTCTTCGAGCTGACGCCGATCCGGAAAGTCATGGGAAAGCTGATTGCCGATTGAAGATTGCTTTGTGCTGATTGAGCGTCAACCAGCAATCAGCAGTCTTCAATCGGCAATAACCAGAAGGGATTGTTCTATGCGATTTGATCGCTTTACCGAGCGCGCCCAGGACGCCGCCACCCGGGCGACTGAGATCCTGCAGCGCTATGGGCACAACCAGATCGACACCGAGCACATCCTGTTGGCGCTGCTGGAGCAGCCCGACGGCGTGATCCCCCAGATCCTCGAGCGGATGGGGATCGACCAGGAGTACATCAAGCGCCGCCTCGATGACGTGCTGCGTGCGTCGCCCAAGGCTGCCATCTATGGCGGCGGTGCGGGCCAGGTGTTCATCACGCCGCGCGTCAAGCGCATCGTGGACCTGGCCAACGAAGAGGCCAATCGGCTGCGCGATGAGTTCATCAGCACCGAACACCTCTTCCTCGCCATCCTCAGTGAGCGCAACACCGCCGTGGCCCGCATCCTGGCCGAGGCCGGGGTGACCAAAGACCGCGTCAACGACATCATCAAGGACATCCGCGGCGGACAGCGTGTGACCGATCCGCAGGCCGAGGGCCGCTATCGCACGCTCGAGAAGTACTCGCGCGACCTGACGGCGATGGCCAAGGGCGGCAAGCTCGACCCCGTCATCGGCCGCGACAGCGAGATCCTGCGCGTGATCCAGGTGCTCAGCCGCCGCACCAAGAACAACCCGGTGCTGATCGGCGAGGCCGGCGTCGGCAAGACTGCGATCGTCGAGGGCCTGGCCCAGAAGATCGCGTCGAACGACGTGCCCGAGATCCTCTCCGGCAAGCGCGTGGTCTCGCTCGACCTGGGCGCCATGATCGCGGGCTCGCGCTTCCGCGGCGAGTTCGAGGAGCGCCTCAAGGCCGTGGTCGAGGAAGTGCAGCGCGCCGAGGGCGAAGTGATCATGTTCATCGACGAGCTGCACACCGTCGTCGGTGCGGGCGCGGCGCAGGGCGCGATGGACGCGAGCAACATGCTCAAGCCGGCCCTGGCGCGCGGCGAGCTACAGTGCATCGGCGCGACCACGCTCGACGAGTTCCGCAAGCACATCGAGAAGGACGCGGCCCTCGAGCGCCGCTTTGCGCCGGTCTTTGTCGAAGAGCCGTCGCTGGACGACACCATCAAGATGCTGCACGGCCTGCGCGACCGCTACGAAGCTCACCACAAGGTGCGTTTCTCGGATGCGGCCCTGACCGCGGCGGCCAAGCTCTCGCAGCGCTACCTGACCGACCGGCGCCTGCCCGACAAGGCCATCGACCTGATGGACGAGGCCGCGGCCAAGCTGCGCGTCGCCCTGTACTCGCTGCCGACCGAGCTGAAGGAATTGAAGACCAATCTCGACCGTCTGACGGCCGAGGAGGAGCAGGCCGGTCTTTCGCGCGATTACGAGCGCGCGGCCCAGAAGAAGGCCGAGCGTCTGCGGGTCGAGACCGAGTTCAAGGCCAAGCGCGACACCTGGGAGAAGGAGCACCACCTCGACGAGGTGGTCGACGAGAAGGACATCGCCTCGGTCATCGCGCAGTGGACGGGCATCCCCGTCAACCAGATGATGGAGACCGAGTCGGAGAAGTTGCTGCAAATGGAGGCGCGTCTGCACGACCGCGTCATCGGCCAGGACGAGGCTGTGCATGCCATCGCCGAGGCCATCCGCCGCGCGCGCGCCGGGCTGAAGAGCCCCAAGCGCCCGATCGGCAGCTTCATCTTCCTGGGCTCGTCGGGCGTCGGCAAGACCGAGCTGGCCAAGGCGCTGGCCCAATTCCTGTTCGACGACGAGGACGCGCTGGTGCGCGTCGACATGAGCGAGTACCGCGAGCAGCACACCGTCAGCCGACTGTTCGGCGCGCCGCCCGGCTATGTCGGTTACGAGGAGGGCGGCCAGCTGACCGAGGCCGTCCGCCGCCGCCCGTATCGGGTGGTGCTCTTCGACGAGATCGAGAAGGCGCACCCCGAGGTCTGGGGCGCTTTGCTCCAGATCCTGGACGACGGCCGGCTGACCGACGGCCAGGGCCGCGTGGTCGACTTCCGCAACACGGTGCTGATCATGACCTCGAACCTGGGCACCGACTTCGTCAAGAAGTCGGGCTCGCTCGGCTTCCTGCGCAAGGGCGAGGACGGCGCCGGCGAAGATCCGAACAACGAGCGGATCGAGAAGGCCCTCAAGGCGACCTTCCGGCCGGAGTTTCTCAACCGCATCGACGAGATCATCATGTTCAAGCCGCTCGAGGTCGAAGACGTGGAGCGGATCGTCGACCTGCAGATGCGCGAGATCCAGGAGCGCGTGGCCGAGAGCGGTCTGGCGATCAAGCTGACCGACGCCGCCCGCCGCTGGCTGGCGCGTGAGGGCTTCGATCGTTCCTTCGGCGCCCGACCGCTACGGCGCGCGCTGCAGAAGCACATCGAGGGCCCGCTGAGCACGCAGATGTTGCGCGGCGAGATCAAGTCCGGCGACACAGTCCTGGTCGACTGGTCCGAGGAGACCGGCGTCTCGCTCCGAAGCGAAGCGGCCACCCCGATCGAGATCAAGCACGACGTGGCCCCGTAGCCGGGCCCTTCATCAGATATTCCCGAGGATGACGCAAAGCAGGGTAGGCCAGGCGGCCTACCCTGCTTTGCGTCATCCTGTCTCACCAGGCTTCGAGCCGTGACTTCACCGAGGCCATAAAGGCATCGGCCAGCGCGCCGTCGAGGATGCGGTGGTCGAAGGTGTAGCTGAGATACGCACACGGCCGGATCGCGATCGCGTCGGCGCCGTCGACCGCGAGCACCCGCACGCGTTTTTCCACGGCGCCCAGGCCCAGGATGCCGCTCTGCGGCTGCGGGATGATCGGGGTCGCCAGCAGGCTGCCCGCCACGCCGTGATTGCTCAGCGTGAACGTCGCGCCCTGCATGTCGGCCGGCGTCAGAGCGCCGACGCGCGCCCGGGTCGCCAGGTCGTGGATTGTGCGCGCCGCGCCCGACACGTTGAGCGCGTCGGCGTGACGGATCACGGGCACCAGCAGACCGGCGTCGACCGCCACCGCGAGCCCGAGATGGACGTCCCGCATGTGGGCGATGCCGGCGCGACCCTCTTTCGGGTTGCGCCATTGGCTGTTGGCGGCCGGGTGCTCGCGCAACGCGCCGGCCACCGCACAGACGACGTAGGCCAACGGCGTCAGGCGGATCCCGGCGCGCTCGGCCTCGGCTTTGTGGGCCGCCCGATGCGCCATCACCCCGCCGAAGTCGACCTCCCAGACCGTTGTGACGTGCGGGGCCGCGCGCTGGCTGGCGACCATGTGCTCAGCAATCCGGCTGCGCATCACGCTCACCGGCTCGATCTCGGAGTCGTCCGGCTCATCCCGGTCATTCAGTTGGGCGGGGGCGGCCGGGGCGGTTGCGCAGCGCTCGAGATGCGCGAGCACATCCTGTTTGGTGATCCGCCCATCCTGGCCAGTGCCGGCGATGGCGTTCAGATCCAGCCGGTGCTCGGCCACCAGACGGCTGACCACCGGGCTGACGGGACCACGATAGGTTGGCGATTGGTGATTTGTGACTGGCGATGGCCGAGGGATGATTGCTGATTGCTGATTGGCCGGGGCGGTGGCGAGGATCGGGGAGGCCAAAAGGGCCGCCGGTGCCGGGCCGATGACGGCCAACACCGCGCCGGTCGGGACGCGGTCCCCGACAGCCGGGCCGATCTCGAGCACCGTGCCGTCGGCCTCGGCGCAGATCTCGGTCGCGATCTTGTCGGTCTCGACTTCCACCAGCGTCTCGCCGCGTTGGATCGGCTCGCCGACGGTTTTCATCCAACGCAGCACGGTCACGTCCTTGACGCCGGCGCCGAGCGAGGGAAGGATCACGGATGTCGTCACGGTCACAGCTCCAACATCTGCCGCAAGCCGGCCTCGATGCGGGCGGCATCGGGCACCACGGCGGTCATCTGCGCGGGGTCAAAGGGCACGGGCACGCGCGGCGCGGCCAGCCGGCGGATCGGTGCATCCAGGTCGAAGAAGGCCCGGTCCGCCACCAGCGCCGCGATCTCGGCCCCAAAGCCCGCGAACTCGGCGTCCTCGTGCACGATCAGACAGCGGCCCGTTCGCCGAACCGACTCAAGGATCGCGTCGACGTCCAGCGGCACCAGCGTTCGCAGGTCGAGCAGGTCGATCGCCTCGGACAACCCGAGCGCTTGAACGGCCTGATCGCACAGCTCGACCATGGCGCCCCACGCGACCACGGTCAACCGCTCGCCGGCCCGCACCCGTCGGGCGACGCCGTAAGGCAGGACGAAGTCGTCGCCCGGATAGGGGCCGCGCGACCAGGGCGAGTCGTAGCAGAAGCGATGCTCGAAGAAGATGGTCGGGTCGTTGGCGCGCAGCGCGCCGCGCAGCAGGCCGACGGCATCTGCGACGTTCGACGGCACCGCCACGCGCCAGCCGGTCATGTGCGCGAACGTGGTCTCGCTGGTCACGCTGTGCCACGGGTCGCCGACCTTGCGGTAGCCGCCGCTGGTGCGCACGACCATCGGCGCCGCGAAGCGATTGGCCGAGCGCCAGCGCAGCGCGCCGACGTTGTTGAGCGACTCGTAGCAGGCGTCCATGTACTTTCGGTATTGGATCTCGGGCGCCGGCAGCAACCCGGCCAGCGCCAGCCCGACCGCGCGGCCGATGATGGCCTCCTCGTTGAGGCTGGTGTCGAAGACCCGGGCCTCGCCGTGATCGGCGTGCAACCCGGCCGTCACCGAGTGCACGCCGCCCTTGATCGCGATGTCCTCGCCGAAGACCAGCAGCCGCGGGTTGACGTGCAGCTCGATATCCAGCGTGCGTCGGATCGCCTCGACCATCGTGATGCGCCGCGGCTCGGTTGCGGTGGGCGTCGCGGAGCCGGCTGGCAGGCTCACGCCCTCGGGGCGCAGGCCGCCCTGTTGCTGCAACGCCTCGGGCTCGGCGAAGGCGTAGCGCAGCGCGTACGCGGGCGTCGCCGCCGGTCGGGCCAGCGCCTCGGCGTAGGCGGCGCGCACCTCGGCCTCGACCTCGACGGCCAGCGCCTCCCAGTCGTCGGCGCTCATCACCCGATCGATGCAGTAGCGTTGCAGTTTGGGCAGCGGATCGCGCAGCCGCTCGGCCGCCTTCTCTTCATCGGTCTTGTACGCCGCGGTGTCGACGCCGCTGTGCGCGCACAGTCGCGGCACGGTGAGGTGCGCCAGCGCCGGGCCGGCCCCGGAGCGCACGTGGGCCAGGGCCGCATACAGCAAAGGCGCGACCGTGGCAGGCTCGGTGCCGTCGCCGTCCCAGATCGACAGGTTCGCGAAGGTTGCGAGGTTGGCGGCGATGTCGCCGCCGGGCGTCTGGCGCCAGCCGCGGGTCGAGATCGCATAGCCGTTGTCCTCGATCACGATCAACACCGGCAGGCGCAGCGTCGTGACGAGGTTGAGCATCGCCCAGAAGCCGGCCGAGGCGACCGACCCGTCGCCGCCGTAAACAACCGCGACGCTGTCGGCCTTGTCATGCTCGCCGAGTTGCTCGGCGCGATAGCGGATCGCCTGGGCCCAGCCGGCGGCGACGCAGAACTGCGCGCCGATGTCGGCGGCGTTGGGCAACACGACGGCGCGGCCGCGGCGCGGCAGGTTATACACGGCTGAGAGGTCGCGACCGTCGGTCGGGCTGCCGGGTTTACCAAGCGTGGCGAGCAGGGCCTCGACCGGCGTCAACCCGCTGCCGAGCAGAAACGGGCGACACCGGTAATACACGTTGCCGGCGTCGAATGCGTGATCCAACCACTGACTGAGGATGGCCTGGCCCAACTCGTGCCCGCCGGCCGAGAACTGGTACTTGGCCTGGCCGAGCGGCAGCATCGTCTCCAGCTCGAAAGCGTCGAGCGCGCGACTGAGGAGGGCGATGCGCGCCACACTCCGCCAGTCGACGGCTGCCAGCGCGTCCTGTGTTGTCGCATCCGGAACAGCCAGCATCTCACCTCCAGGGCCTACGACGGGCGATCCGCCTGTCACTGTCTTAACACCGGGGGACGCACTTTTCAAGAGTTGGTTGGTCCTGTTTCTGGAGAAAGGCGGCCCGGCAGGGTCGGAGCCCCGCCGGGCCGCCTTTTCAG
>JAEURK010000360.1 GCA_016789175.1 Anaerolineales bacterium | reverse complement strand
TCTTCATCCTGTACACCTCCGGCAGCACCGGCAAGCCCAAGGCCATCCTCCACACGCACGGCGGTTACATGGTCGGCACATATACGACCCTGCGCTATGTCTTCGACATCAAGGACGACGACCGCTGGTGGTGCACGGCCGACCCGGGCTGGATCACGGGTCACTCATATCTGGTCTACGGGCCGATGCTCAACGGCGCGACGTCGTTCATGTTCGAGGGCGGGCCGGCCTATCCCTACCCGAACCGCTGGTGGCAGTTGATCGAGCGCTACGGCATCACGATCTTCTATACAGCGCCAACCGCGATCCGCAGCCTGATGCGCTTCGGCGAGGCCTGGCCGAACAAGCACGACATGTCGTCGCTGCGGTTGCTGGGCTCGGTCGGCGAGCCGATCAACCCCGAGGCCTGGAAGTGGTTCTACCGCGTGATCGGCAAGAACCGCTGCCCGATCATGGACACCTGGTGGCAAACCGAGACCGGTATGTTCCAGATCACGCCGACTCCGAGTGTGCCGCTCAAGCCGGGCTCGGGCACCCGACCGTTCTTCGGCCAGGAGGCCGAGATCCTGGACGAGCAGGGCAACCCGGTGCCCGACGGCGAAGAGGGCTTCCTGGTGCTCAAGAACCCGTGGCCGGCGATGATGCGCACGATCTACGGCGACGACGAGCGCTACGTCCGGCAGTACTGGAGCAAATATCCAGGCAAATACATGGCCGGCGACTCGGCCCGGCGCGACAAGGACGGTTACTTCTGGGTGATCGGCCGCACCGACGACGTCATCAAGGTCTCGGGCCACCGCCTGGGCACGGCCGAGATCGAGAGCGCGCTGGTCAGCCATCCGGCCGTGGCCGAGGCCGCCGCGATCGGCCTGCCGCACGAGGTCAAGGGCAATGCGATCTTCACGTATGTGGTGCTGCGGATGGGTTTCACCGGCAGCGAGGCGCTGGCCGATGAACTGCGTCAGCACATCTCGATCCATCTGAGCCCGATCGCCAAGCCCGACAAGATCGAGTTCGCCGAGAAGCTGCCCAAGACCCGCTCGGGCAAGATCATGCGCCGCGTCCTCAAGGCCCGCGCGCAGGGACTGCCAGAAGGCGACGTGACGACGCTCGAGGAGTAAGCGCGGGGAGACCCATCCGCGCCGCCAAGACGCATCGGATTTCGGGCAATAGCGGAACAGCGTGGGCTGTTCCGCTATTTTGTCGCTTCTTCGAGCTGCGTCAGATAGGCCAGCGCTTCCTGGGCCGAGGATCGACACATCTCTTCGGTGGGGCGCAGTTGCACACACACGGCCGGACGCTCGGGCCGACCAAAGAGCGCACAGGCGTTGTCGGCCGTGAGTTGCACGCAGCGCACACCGGCCGGTTTGCCGTTGGGCATCCCCGGGATGGGGCTCGAGATCGAGGGCGCGATACAGCACGCGCCGCAACGCTGACGACACTCCATCAGGCGTTCGGCCAGGCGGCGCGCATCCGGGCCCACGTGATCCGCAGATCTTCCGGGATGACCCGCGTTTCGCCGGTGACCGTCATGAAATTGGTGTCGCCCGACCAGCGCGGGACGACGTGTTGGTGCACGTGCGCGGCGATCCCGGCGCCGGCCGAGGCCCCGAGGTTGATGCCGAGGTTGAAACCCTGGGGCTGATACATCCCGCGCAACACGCGCACCGCCGTTTGCGCCAGGGTCATCATCTCGGCCGCGGCTTCGGCGGGCAGATCCTCGAGGGTGCTGACATGCGCGTACGGGACCACCATCAGGTGGCCATTGTTGTAAGGATACAGGTTCAGGATGACGAAGCACGTCGTGCCGCGGTGCACGATGAGGTTGGCTTCGTCGTCGTCGGCTCGGGGCTTGTCGCAGAAGATACAGGCCTCCGGGCCCGTCGCTGCGGTTTCGCGGTTGCTTTGCAGGTACGTCATGCGCCAGGGCGCCCAGAGGTTGTTCATGCGCGCATTGTAACGCGCCGGGCGTTTTCCGCGGCCTCCCGGCGCGGGCCGTTTGGGGTGATCCATACGGATGTTTCGGGCGCCGTCTGGCCCGCGTTACAATTTCGGCATGTTGACCATCACGGGCTACACCACCAACCTGGAACGCAACGCCGCGTATCTGCGCGAGCACACCACCGGTCTGACCCACGCGCATTCACTGGTCCAACCACCGGTCGAAGGCAATTGCATCAACTGGATCCTGGGACATATCTTGTGCTATCGCAACTACCTGCACACCTTGTGCGGCCTGCCCGAGGCCGCGCCGACCGCCGCCGCCAACCGCTACGCGCGCGGTTCGGCGCCTGTGACGACCGACGGGCCCGAAGTCCTGCGCTTCGAGGAGCTTCTGGCCGCTTATGAGGGTTCGCAGGCCGCCGTGCTGGCCGCGCTTCCGACGCTCAGCGCCGACGACCTGGCCGAGGTCGTCTCGGCCGCCGGGTTCACCATGCCGCGCGGGGACCTGATGACCATGTTCATGCGGCACGAGTCGTACCACCTCGGCCAGTTCGAGTGGCTGCGTGTCTGGGCGTTGAACCATGGCTGAATGGGGGGCTGTGTGATCGAGCGTTGTCCGCCAACCGCAATCAGCCGCTCACCCAGTCGCACGTTCACCTACTTGCCGCATGTCGACCTTTCCCACTCAGGTTGAGCGTCACGCCACGATCGGGTCCACGATGGATCGCGCCCGCGCGCTGGCCGAGGCGGGCGCACCCGAAGGAACGCTGGTGCTCGCCGACGAACAGACGGCCGGGCGTGGCACCGCTGGGCGCCGCTGGCTGACGCCGCCCGGCACACAGCTGGCCTTCAGCCTGATCGTGCGCCCGCCGCTCTCGAGTGCGAATCTGCCACGCCTGACGATGTGGGTCGGCCTGGCCCTGCATGCGGCCGCACGACGCTTCGTGCTGCAGCCCACGGAGGTCGCGCTCAAGTGGCCCAACGACCTGTTGATTGCCGGCCGCAAGACTGCCGGTATCCTGGTCGAGGGGGCGTTTGAACTCGGTCGGATCCGCTATGCCATCCTCGGCGTCGGGCTGAACGTCAGCACCGCGCCGCCCGATGACCAGGTCGAATTCCCGGCGACCTGTCTCGCTACCCATACGGCCGCGCCGGTCGATCAGGAGGCCTTGCTGCAGGCCGTGTTGCAGGCGATGGCCGTCGACTACCCGGCGCGCCTTTTCAGCCCCGAGCTTGTGGCCCAGTGGCGCGCGGCACTCTGGTGGCCAGACGGGCCCATGAGCGTCCAGGTGGGCACGGAGCGCCTGGTTGGTCACCTGAGCGCCATAACCGAGACCGGCGCTCTGGTCCTGGACACCGACACCGGACCCAGAACCCTTGAAACCGGCCGCTTGCGCCCAGCGGCTCCCGGCCCGTACAATGGGCCCGAAGGAGGACCGCGCGATGTTTGATGATCTGCGGCAGAAATTGATCCAAAACGAGCCCGAGGCGGAGAGCCCGGAGCCCAAACAGCCGGACCCCGCGCCCCGATCGCGTCGCCGCGCTCGCGGCTTCCTGGGTTTGACGCCCTTTCAGGGTTTCTTCCTGGCTTTGATGGTGTTCCTCAACGTCTGCGTTTTGGGGTTCTTCGCCCTGGTGGCCTTTGGCCGGATCCAGCTCCCCGGCCTGTAAGCGACGCCGCTTGCGCACTCAAAACGGGTGAGCCCTCTCCGGCTCACCCGTTTTCGTTTTCAGAGGCAAGGACTCTTCGAGCACGCGCAACCGTGCCCCCCGCCCTACACTGTCGACGATGCGCCCAAACGAGCGACGCATCCAACACATTCAGGGGGACACTATGGACACCATCACACCCAAATTCCTCGGCTATGTCGGGGGGCCGGACCTGCACGACGCCATGATCCTGGGCGTCAAGCGCGACGGCCCCACCGCCGTCGTGCTGCTTGAGACTTATCGCGGCGCTCAGGTTGCGCTGGGCTTTGAGGGCGTCAACGACGTGTGCTCCGAGCCGTCGGCCGGCATGCACATCCTCGGCGTGGCTGAGCTCGACGCCCCGGGCGGGGTCCGGCGCTACGTCTTCGTCAACGCCGACGAAGACGCACCCGGCCGACTCGAAGTCGTGGCCCGCGGCTTCACACTGGCAGCGATGTAGTCAGGCTGGGGAGGGAAGAGGGAAGAGAGAGTAGCGAGGAGGGCTCTATCCCTCTTCCCTCTTCCCTCTTCCCTCTTCCCCCTTCCCTCTTCCCTCCGCATGCCCTACGGAATCAACCGCAGCGTCTCCACCGTGGCGGCCTCGACCGCCGGACGACTGAAGGGGCCGGGGATGTACTGGATCAGGCGCCAGGCATCGGCCATGTCGATGTAGTGGGGTGATAACGGATGGCCCGACTGACCGGTCGTGTGGATCATGCGTGCGTTGTCCCAGTTGGTCAGATCCAGGATCATGCGCATCGACGGCACGTTGGTCACTGCGTACGGATTCTGGCACGGCTCTTCGCTGCGCCCGTAACACCCCAGGTTCGAGGCGGTCGCATTGACGATCGCGCCCCAGCCCGAGGTCGGGAACGGGCCGCGATTGAACAGCGCTTCGATCGGGGCGATGCCGGAGCCCCCGATCGTAGCCTCGCGGAAGGTCGACGTGTGCAGCGCGCCGAAACGCCAGGAGGCGGCGTTCGTGCCCAGCCGCTGCTCGAGGTCGGCATAGCCGGCCCGGAAGGCGCGCGTGAGCGCCACGTCGCGACCGTCCGGACCCCACCAGTCGCTGGCGGGCTCCGCCAGGAGCGTGCGCAACGTGACGAAGGTCGGCGCGCTGCCACGCGGCCAGTACTCCTCCGGGACACCTGGGCGGAGCACGTCCGTCACCAGCGCGTTGAACACCGCGATGTAGATCGCAGCCGGCTGCGAATCCAGGTGCATCTGCCGATCCCAGCCGCTCAGCGCCGTCTGCGCCGCGGTCAGCTTCGGATCATCGAGCGTCAACGCCGTGAGCAGCGGCACCAGGTCCGCGGCCAGAGCGTTGTCGTTATCGCCGTGGATCGCGGCCACGTCATCGAGCGAAATCGTCGGCCTGGCCTGGATCAGGGCGTTGATCCGCGCCGCCCGGAAGCCCTCGTCGAAGCCGGCCCCGATAAAGGCATCGGCCTCGGCCGCCGGCAGCACCGGCTGATTGGCTGTGACCACGTAGCCCTGTGAGGGGTTGAACGTGTAGGGCAGCGCCTCGAACGGCAGGTACGCATCGCCCCAGCGGTAATCGTCGACCCAACCGGGCACCGGGCGGCTGCCGTCGCCGCCGTTGCGCTGTGGCACCCAGCCGGGCATCTGGTAGCCGATATTGCCGTCGACGTCGGCATAGATCACGTTTTGCGACGGCCCGGTCCAGTCGCGCAGGGCCTCGCGGAAGTCGTCCCAGTTCTGGGCCCGGTTGAGCTTGAGCACCGCCTGGAACAAGCGCCCGGGTTCGAGCGCAGTCCAGCGCATCGCGAGGCCGTAGCCTGGGCCGAGGGTGACCTCGTCAACCGACGTCTGCGCCTCGAAGGCGCGCCGGGCCGGGCCCCATACCGCCTCGACCAGCGGGCCATTGCGCGACGACCGCACGATGAGGGTCTCGCTGCCACCGCCGCGGATCTGGATCACCTCCTCGCGCGTGGTCAGCGGCACAAAGGCGCCGTTGACCTCAACCCGTGACGGGTCGGCGGGATCGAGGCGCTCGATAAACAGATCCTGCACATCCGGGTAGTTGTTCGTCACGCCCCAGGCGATGCGCTGGGTGTGGCCGATGATCACGCCGGGATCGCCTGCGAAGGAGTAGCCGCTGACATCGTACGGGCAGTCGGCCGACACCACGCGACAGTGCAGGCCGTTCATGTACCAGATGCTGGGCATCTGGATCCCCAGGTGCGGGTCGTTCGCCAGGATCGGGCCGCCGGTGCTCGTGCGCGAACCCGCGATCACCCAGTTGTTCGAGCCGATCCCCTCGCCGATGCCGCCGCTTTGGGCCGGCGCCGGCAGGCCCGGCACGCGCGCATCGAACATCGGCTCCGACAGGATGACGGGCGCATCGGGGAGCGGTTCGGGCATCAGGATCGCGGTGCGCTCGGCGCCGATGGCCTGTTCGAGCCGGACCCGCATCAACTCTTCGCGGGCATTGCTGCCCAGATCCCACGACATGGCCTTGGCCCAGGCCAGCGAATCGGCCGGGGTCCAGGGCTCGAGGCTGGCCGGCTGGTAGCCGATCAGGGCGAGCACGGCGTAGGCATTGTGCACGGCCAGCGGTGAACGCCCGGCCAGGTAGGCGTTGACGCCCGCGGCATACGCGTCGAGCGCGGCCCGGGTCTCGCCATCCAGCAACGCATACTCCTCTTCGGCCACGCGATGCCAGCCGACGGTGCGCAGGAAACGATCGTCTTCGAGCGTGGCCTCGCCGAACATCTCGGACAGGCGGCCGGCTGTGGTGTGTCGCCAGACGTCCATCTGGTAAAAGCGATCCTGCGCATGCACATAGCCCTGCGCCATGAAGAGGTCATGGACGTTGTCGGCGTAGATGTGCGGCACGCCGGACGCGTCGCGCAGCACCTCGACTGTGGAGTTCAGGCCCGCCAGGTTGATCTGACCCGCCGTCTGCGGCAACGACCAACGGAGCACAGCGTACACGACCCCGCTCACAACCAGGAGCAGGACCAGCACGACCAGGGCGATCACTCGCAACGCGGCGAGCCACTTTTTCATTTTTGCCTCTTCGGTTTGCGGATGGGGGATTTTTACACAGCCGCCGATGCGGGTCAATCCCGAAGAGCCGGATCGGCAGGGCTAACGCACCTAAAGTGAACCGGTGCGATTATTGCCACCAATTTCCCGAATTGAAACGAATGGGCACGAACGATCCCCTTTCGTGAGAATTCGAATCCAATCGTGAAATTCGTGGCAAAGAACCCGGTCCTCGCGAATAAGCCGCGCTAGCCCTGGCCAGATCGGCCGCCAGAAGCAAACGAAAACGCAGGCCGGAGGTGATTGGCGATCACGCTCGGCCTGCGTTGACGGGCCTGATTGGCGCTTTGCCGCGCCTATAACCCGCGCAGGATCGGCAAAGCCATGATGTACAGGATGGCGTAGACCAGCGCGGCGACCAGACACACGCCGGCCGTGGCCGCGTATTTGAGGACTTTGTTCAGTGGAAGCCGGAAGATGTGCAGGTTGATCCAGACGGCGAGGGCACCGACCAGACCGCCCAAAAGGCCGCCCACCACGATCAGCACCAACGGCGCCGCGGCCCAGACCGCGCTGATCACGGACATCGGCTCGGTCAGTGTAATCGTCTGGTTGTCGATCACCAGGTCCGGAAGATCCAGCCCAAACAGGCGCGGCTTGAACATCGCCTGGCTGGTCCGTCCGTCCGCGCGCTTGAGCAGCAACACGCCCGGTTTGTCGCCGGCCGGCACCGTTTTGCCATTGACGAGCAGATGACCGCCCGTGACAAGGCCGGGCGTCTCATACTCGACTTTTTGTTTGCCAAAGCCCTCGAGCTCCACCGGGATACGCATTCGGACCTCCTGACCTGACCGACTCTGCCAGCCCTGCAAGACCCGTGCCGCGTTTTCCGACCACAGCTCCGCTTCCGCCCTGCCCTGCGCAAGACGTACACCGGCCCAGGCGAGCCGATTTCGTCAAGAACCCCAGCTGCCCAGGCCTTGGGGCTGGGCGAAAGGCGGGGTGCTCCAAGGGTCGGCGCCCCTCGCTTTTCGCTCAAATCCTGGCGAGCTGAGCTGTCGAAAATATCCTGCATTTCCAGTCAGTTTTGAGCATTTCCAGGCGTGCGCGAAGGACGCTGAGAGGGTATAATTATTAATGAAATTGCCTTGGCGCGACGCGAGGCGTTTTATGTTAACTCAGCCGCCGCAACACCACGTCTGCACCACGTTTATGAGGGTTGATTGATGAGTGACGAGCCCATCGAGAACGACCTCCCGTCCAACGACAGCGCTTCCGACGAGGTCGGAGCGATCAAACCGCCCGCCGACGCCGACACGACACCGTCCGAGGCCCCGGCAGCTCCGAGCGATGCCGTAGCGATCGCCGGTGACGCCGTCGCCATCGTCCCGAACGGCGCCCACCTCGACCCCGCGCACAACGCCGGGGCGATGCTGCGCATCAACATCGACCAGCAGATGCGCACGGCCTATCTCGATTACGCCATGAGCGTGATCGTGTCGCGCGCCCTGCCCGACGCGCGCGACGGCCTCAAGCCGGTGCAGCGGCGCATCCTGTACGCCATGCACGACATGGGGCTGCGGTCGAACTCCGGCTATCGCAAATCGGCCCGTGTGGTCGGCGAGGTGCTCGGCAAGTACCACCCGCACGGCGACGGCGCCGTGTACGACGCGATGGCGCGCATGGCCCAGGACTTCTCGATGCGCTACATGCTCGTCGACGGCCAGGGCAACTTCGGCTCGATCGACGGCGACGCGCCGGCCGCGATGCGGTACACCGAAGCGCGCCTCAGCCGCATGGCCGATGAGTTGCTGGCCGACATCGACAAGAACACGGTCGACTTCGTCGAGAACTTCGACGGCACCGAGATGCAGCCCTCGGTCTTGCCGAGCAGCATGCCCAACCTGCTGCTCAACGGCGCGACCGGCATCGCCGTCGGCATGGCGACCAACATCCCGCCCCACAACCTGCGCGAGTTGTCGGCCGCCATCAGCTACCTGATCGACCGATACGATGCCGTCGACGAGATCGGCGTCGAGGAGCTGATGCAGTTCATCCAGGGCCCCGACTTCCCGACCGGCGGCATCATCGTCGGCCGCGACGGCATCAAGGCCGCCTACGGCGAGGGCAAGGGCCGCGTGGTCGTGCGCGGCGTCGCCCACGTCGAGGACATGAACGCCACCCGGCAGCGGATCGTGATCACCGAGCTGCCGTACATGGTCAACAAGTCCACGCTGATCGAGCGCATCGCCGAGCTGGTGCGCGAGGATCGGATCGACGCGATCTCGGATCTGCGCGACGAATCCGACCGGCGCGGCATCAGCGTCGTGATCGAGCTCAAGCGCGGCGCCCAGGCGCGCAAGGTGATCAACCAGCTCTACAAGTACACGGCGCTGCAAAGCACGTTCGGCGTGCAGATGCTGGCGCTGGTCAACTCCGAGCCGAAGCTGATGCGGCTGAAGCCGGCCCTGATGGCCTTCATCGAGCACCGGCGCGAGGTCATCGTCCGGCGCTCGCAGTTCGAGCTCGACAAGGCCCGCGCCCGCGCCCACATCTTGGAAGGCCTGCTGATCGCGCTCGACAACCTCGACGCCGTGATCAACACCATCCGCCAGTCGCCCGACGCCGAAACGGCCAAGACGCGCCTGATGGAGCGCTTCGGGCTGAGCGACCTGCAATCGCAGGCCATCCTCGACATGCAGCTCCGCCGCCTGGCCGCCCTCGAGCGCCAGAAGATCGAGGAGGAGCACAAACAGGTGCGCGAGCAGATCGCATACCTCGAGGACCTGCTCGCCAACCCTGGCAAGGTGCTGACCCTGATCAAGGACGACCTGGCCGCGCTGGCCGAGAAGTACGGCGACGATCGGCGCACGCAGATCGCGGCCGAGGCCAGCGATGAGATGTCCGAGGAGGACCTGGTCGAGAACAAGCCGGTGCTGGTCTCGCTGACCGAGCGCGGCTACATCAAGCGCACGATGCAGGAGAAGTTCCGGGCTCAGAGCCGTGGCGGCACGGGCAGCAAGGGCCAGGAGCTGCGCGAGGAGGACGTCGTCCAGCACATCTTCCTGGCGCGCACGCTCGACACGATCCTGTTCTTCACCGATCGCGGGCGGGTGTACTCCGAGCGCTGCTTCCAGATCCCCGAGGGCGACCGGGCCGATCGCGGCATGTCGATCGCCAACATCATCAACATCCCGCCGGGCGAGCGGATCACGGCCGTGCTGGCGGTCCGCGACTTCGGCGCCGCCGCGTTCTGCACCATGGTCACGCGCAACGGGCGCATCAAGCGTGTGGCGCTGTCGGAGTTCGAGTCGGTGCGGCCGTCTGGCCTGATCGCCACCAGCCTCGACGACGGCGACGTGCTCGGGTGGGTGCGCGTCACCAGCGGCGAGAACGAGATCATCATCATCACCGAGCAGGGCCAGGCCCTGCGTTATCACGAGACCGAAGTGCGCGCGATGGGTCGCGGCGCGGCCGGCGTCACCGCCATCCGGCTGACCGACGACGACGTCGTCACGAGCATGGAGGTCGTCGAGAACGAGGGTGAACTGCTGGTCGTGACCGAGCGCGGCTACGGCAAACGCACGCCCTTCAGCGAGTACTCGATCAAGGGCCGCGCCACGATGGGCAACCTGACGATCTCGCCCAAGTCGCTCGACACCATCGGCAAGATCGTGTCGGCCCGGGCCGTGCACGAGGGCGATGAGATCACGATCATCTCGACCGCCGGCCAGTCGCTGCGCATGAAGGTCGCCGAGGTCCGCCAGAGCGGGCGCTCGACCATGGGCACGCGTCTGATCCAGCTCAAGAAGGACGGCGACGTGGTGGCTTCGGTCGCCCGCCTGGCCGCGGCCGACCTGGCCCTGCCCGTCGAACCCGCCGTGCCGCAACCCTAGAGGACCGCGAAAACGATGCGAGGCAGCGGGCGGAGCCCGATGCCTCGCATCGTTTTCACGTATAGAATAGGCTCATGCCCCTTCGCCCCGCCAGCCTGACGTTGGCTTATCTGGCTTCGCCGGAACCCGACCGGATCGCCGAGCACCTGATCGCCTTCGCGAACACCGATGGCGGCACGATCGTGCTGGGCGTCGATCCCGCCGGCACGCCAGCCGGCCTG
>JAEURK010000334.1 GCA_016789175.1 Anaerolineales bacterium | reverse complement strand
CCGCACGGGATCGGGCCGCCGAACTCATCGCCCATGGCCGTCAACACGCACGGGATCTCGCGCCCCACCGCCGCAAACGCCGTGGCATAGCGCGAGTGGGTATGCACCACCCCGCCCACGTCGGGACGATGGCGATAGATGTAGATGTGGCTGTACACGTCCGAAGACGGCTTGTAGTCACCCTCGACCCGCTGGCCTTCCAGGTCCATGACGATCATGTGCTGCGGGCGCATGTCTTCGTAGCGGATCCCGCTGGCCTTGATCACGACCAACCCGGTCTCGGGGTCGCGCGCCGAGACGTTCCCGCCCGTCCAACGGACCAGATCGTTCTTGGGCAACTCCAGGTGCAACTGCACCAGCTCTTCCTTCATTCGTTCCAGCATCCGGCGCACCTCGCTTGGGACATGAACCTCAAACCAGCGTGTCGACCGCGGCCCGCTCGATCGCGAGCCCGGCCGTGTAGCGGGCCATGAAGGCCATGAAGCCGGCGACATCCGCAGGGTCCGGCGCGATCGTCGTCCCCGCCTGGCCGGCGAAGACCGCGGTGTTCAGATAATCGTCGAGGGCCTGGCCCTCGGTCTTGCGCAACCGGTAGGCGGCCAACAGCGCAATGCCCCAGGCCCCACCCTCGCCAGCCGTCTCCATCACCGCGACCGGAACGCCCATGGCCGCGGCCATGAACCGTTGACCGACGCCCTTCGTCTTGAAGAAGCCGCCGTGCCCCAGGATCTGGTCGATCCGCACTTGCTCGCGCTCGAAGAGGATGTCGAGCCCGATCTTGAGCGCGCCGAGCGAGGCGAAGAGATGGGTGCGCATGAAGTTGGCCAGCGTGAAGCGACCTGCGGGTGTGCGCACGAACAACGGCCGCCCGGCCTCGAGGTGGGTCAGGTGCTCGCCCGAGAGATAGTTGTAAGCCAGCAGACCGCCGCCGTCGGCTTCGCCGAGGAGCGCCTGCTGATAGAGCGTCTCGAACAGCGCACCCTGGCTGACCGTGACCCCCAGGACCGCCGCGACCTCGCCAAACAGCGCGACCCAGTCGTTCAGATCCGACGTGCAGTTGTTGCTGTGCACCATCGCGACCGGCTTGCCCGTGGGCGTGGTTACCATGTCGATCTCGGGGTACAGCTTCGACAGCGCTCGCTCGAGCACGATCATGGCGAAGACCGACGTTCCGGCCGAGACGTTGCCGGTGCGCGGCGCCACGCTGTTGGTGGCAACCATGCCGGTGCCGGCGTCGCCCTCCGGCGGGCAGAGCGGGATCCCGGCCTGCAGCTGCCCGGTGGGGTCGATCAACCGCGCGCCGGATTCGGTCAGCCGGCCGGCAGGCTGACCCGCCACGAGCACCTTCGGCAGGATGTCCGACAGGGTCCAGAGCAGACCGCGCAATTGGAGCCGTTCGTTGTAGAGCGCCATCCGGCCCGCATCGAAGTCGTTGGTCGCGCTGTCGATCGGGAACATGCCGGAGGCTTCCCCGATGCCCATGACCTTCTCGCCCGTGAGTTTCCAATGAACGTAGCCCGCCAGCGTGGTCAGGTGGCGGATCGCCGCCACATGCGGCTCGCGGTTGAGGATGGCCTGCTCGAGGTGCGCGATGCTCCAGCGTTGCGGGATGTTGAACTGGAATAGCGCCGTGAGTTGCTCGGCCGCCTGGCCGGTCATGGTGTTGCGCCAGGTGCGGAAGGGCGCCAGCAGCTGGTCATCGGCGTCGAAGGCCAGGTAGCCGTGCATCATGCCGCTGAAGCCGAGAGCACCCACCGTAGTGAGCGGCACGCCGTAGGTTGCCAGCACTTCCTGGCTGAGCGCCCGGAAGCTATCCTGCAGACCGCTCCAGACGGCCTCGAGGCTGTACGTCCAGACCCCGTCCTCGAGCCGGTTCTCCCAGGCGTGGCTGCCGGACGCGATCGGCGTGTGATCCGGGCCGATCAACACCGCCTTGATGCGCGTCGACCCAAACTCGACGCCTAACACCGTCTGGCCCCCTTCGATCACCGCGCGGATGTCCAGTTGTTCCATGCTCCCTCCCTCGCTCCAACCCGGCCCGGGCCAAGCCGGCGCCGGGCGCGCAAACCCTGACGGTTTGCAGCGCAGCCACCGTCGCCTCGGGTCGCGGGGACCAGTTTGGCCCTCCGAAATCACGTTGTTATCGTTCCCGGTAACGTTCACAGATTACACCGGCCGCTGGACCGTGTCAAGGTATTGGACAGCGGTTTCACGACCGTGAATCGCGAACTTATCCGGTGAAGAGCGTCAGCATCCGCCAGTTTGAGGCCAGGTCGACCACGGCGATCGTGATGAGTAACAGCCCCCCGCTCACGTTCAGGGCGCGCTCTCGCCGCGCGAAGAACCGAGTCAGCCGGGCCCCCAGCGCGCCCGAGACCCACGACAGGGCCAGAAGCGGGAGACCCAAGCCGAGGCCGAACCACAGAAAGACCCAGAGTTGTTGGACGGCTTCGCCCACCGTCACCGACAGCGCGAAGATCGCGACCACCAGCGGCCCCGAACACGGCAGCGCGATCGGGCCGTACAGCAGGCCATACAGATACGCGTTCAACCACGGGTGGCGCAGCACCGGAACCCGGATCTGCGGCAGCCCACGAAAGGGATTGCGGTTTGCCAGCAGCAGCAGCCCGAGCACCAGGAGGGCGGCGTCGGCCAGCGGGATCGCAATGACCAGCGCACGCCCGAGCGAGACGGCCAGCCCCGCGATCAGGGCTCCGAGGGCCAGCATCATCGAGAGCACGCCCGCCAGCACGAAGAACCCCAGGCCAAAGCGGTGCACGCGCGACGGCACCGCCGGCTGCCCGCTCAGGTACGCCAGGAACCCGGGATAGAGCGGCAACACGCACGGGCTGGCCGCCGAGAGCAGACCGAGCAGCAACGAGGTGGCGGCCGCTTCGATCATGGCTCGAGGTAGGGCTTAACCAGCGCCCGCAGGATCTCGACGTCCTTGAGACCGTAGTCGACCTGGTGTACGCCGCCCTCTCGATCCACGATCAACATCGGCGATAGGGGTGGGTTCAGGTACTGGGCGCTGTACAGATTGCCAAGCGCGCGCGCGACAGCAAGCGGGGCTACAGCAAAGCGCCACTCGAATCCGAATTCTTCGACATAGTCCCGCAACAGGATCTGGTCCTCGTTGAGGTCCACATCCAGACTGACCGAGACCAGGTCCGCGGGATCACCCAGCAGCGCGTGCAGGCCCTGGATCTCCTGGCCCTGTCGGATGCAGGTCGGGCACCAGGTCGCCATGGTTTCGACCAGGATCACCTGGCCGGCGAAGTCGCTCAACGCAAACGTTTCGTCACTGACCGCATCGACCAGCTCGATCGACAGCCAATCCGGCGTCGGAGTTGGCGACGTGAACACCTCGGGCGACGGCGGCGCCTGACACCCGGATAGAGCCAGCGCCCCTACGGCGCCGAACATCGAACACAGCCACCTGGCGCCCTGGACGCGCCGCCGGACCGCGTCGGCGAGCCTCGCAAGCCCGGGTTGAGCGACATTGGATAACAAAGATAGTGTCCTTGGCTGAGGGCTAGCCCGAGGTCTTGCGCCGGACGTAGAACAGGCTCTGGATTCCGATGAAGACCAGCGTGAGCGCGCCAACGCCGATGCGCGTCCACCACGAGCTCAGTGTGCCGTTGAATTGCAGCAGGCTGACGATCGTGCCGTTGATCAGCACCCCGAAGAGCGTGCCGACCGGGTTGCCGACGCCGCCGGTCAGCATCGTCCCGCCCATGACCACCGACGCGATCGCGTCGAGCTCCATCGACGGCGCATAACGGCCATAGCCCGATAGCAGCGCGATGCTCCAGACGATGCCGGCCAGGGCCGAGCAGAAGCCGCTGAACGCATAGACGCTGATCTTGGTCCGCCCGACCGGCAGCCCCATCAGCCGCGCCGATTGCTCGTTGTTGCCGATGGCGTACACGGTGCGCCCAAAGCGCGTGAAGAAGGCCAGGTAGATCGTCACCAGGAAGAGCACCGGGCCGACCAGCGCGTAGCTGTAAACATAGGCGTTCGGCACGAACGGGATGTAGATGGGCGTCAGCGCCAGGTCGTTGTAAAAGCCGTCCTTGATCGTGACCGAGGTCAGGCTGATGATGTAGGCCATCCCGCGCGCGAAGAAACTGCCCATCAGGGTGACGACGAAGGGCTGGACCTTCAGGAAGTGGATGAAGCCCCCCAGGACGGCCCCAAAGGCGATCCCCATCAGGAGCATCAGCGGCATAACCACCAGCGGCGGCAAGCCGTTCTGCAACAGGACGGCCGACGCCACAGTCGTCAGGGCGATGACCGAGGCGACCGAGAGGTCGATGCCGCCGGTCAGGATCACGAAGGTCATGCCGATCGAGACGATCAGCAGGCTGCCGTTGTTGATGAACAGGTTGAAGAACACCTGCGGCTTCTGCATTGCCGGATAGAGCTGGCCGCCGATGACGTAAGCGAGCAGAAAGATCGCCACGGTCGTGAGCAGCGGGCCGTGGTTGAGCAAAAAGAGCTTAGTGCGCTGCGTCATGGCTGGGCCCCTTCCGCAGGCTCCAACGGCCGAGCAGCCGCTGACTGAATTCCGAATACAGCAGGATGACGAGCAGCACCAGGACCGCCTTGGCCGCAGTCAGGGCGTCGGCCGGCACGCCAAAGGTGTACATGGTGATGGTAAAAGCCCAGATGACCATGGCGCCGATGATGCTGGCGACGATCGAGAACCGCCCGCCCGACATGAGCGTCCCGCCCATGACCACTGCCAGGATCGCGTCAAGCTCGTAGTTCGCGCCGATGTTGTTGGCGTCGGAGCTGTGGACGTACGAGCTGAGGATCAGCCCGGCGATGGCGCCGGTGAAGCCGCAGAACGTGTAGGCCAGGAGCTTGATGTTGCGTTCATCCAGCCCGGCGTAGTAGGCGGCGCGCGCGTTCACGCCGGTGGATTCGATGAACAGCCCGAGGGCTGTCTTGCGCACCAGCACCCAGGCCAGGAGCGCCACCCCGGCCACGATGTAGATCGACACCGGCAGCCCGAGGATGAACCCGTTCCCGAACCAGAAGTACGGCGTGTAGTAGATGGTCATGATCTGGCCGTTGGTGATCAGCTGGGCGATGCCGCGCCCGGCGACCATCAGGATCAGGGTCGCGACCATCGGCTGGATCCGGGCGCGTGAGACCAGAAAGCCGTTCCACAGTCCGCACAGCGTGCCCGCGGCAAGGTCCGCCAGGATGATGAGCGGCAGCGGCGTGTTGGTGGTGTCGGCGGTCAGGATGTCGTTGGTGATCAGTCGGTCGCCCAGGGCCGGGTTGATCAGCACCGCGCCCATCGCGGCCGAGATCGCGATCACGGCGCCGACCGAGAGATCGACGCCGCTGGTGGCGATCACCAGCGTCATGCCGATCGAGACCAGCATCAAGGGCGCGCCGTTGTTGAGCACGTCGATCAGGTTGCCGTACAGGTGCGGGCCGTAGACCGGGTCGTCGATGATGCCGATCCTGAAGAAGCCGGGCGCGAACAGCGCGTCGAACAGCAGGATGACGGCCAACGCCGTGAGCGGCCAGAACAGCCGGCTCTCACGGACCCGGGCCAGGAGCTTTTGTCGTGTCATTGGTGCCCCGCCATAGTGTGGATGATCGTCTGCGCGGTGACGTCCTTGCCGTATTCGGCCGCCTTGCGCTGATCGCGCATCACGATCACGCGCTGACTGATGCGCAGGACCTCTTCCAGCTCGGATGAAATGAACACGATCGACTTGCCCTCTTCGGCGAGATCGAGCACCAGCTTCTGGATCTCGGCCTTGGCGCCGACATCGATGCCGCGCGTCGGCTCATCCAGGATCAGGATCCTGGGACTGGTCGCCAGCCAGCGGGCCAGAATGACCTTCTGCTGGTTGCCGCCGCTCAGGTTTCCGACCAGTTGATCCACCGACGGCGTCACGATCCCCAGCAGCTTGACGTACGCCTCGGCGATCTCATACTGCCTGGCTTCGGGCAGATACCGGGCCCAACCTTGCCGCGCCTGGAGTGCCAGGATGATGTTCTCGCGGATGGTCAGGTCCTTGACGATGCCCTCGACCTTGCGATCTTCCGGGCAGAGCGCGACGCCGTGCCGCAGTGATTCGTTCGGCGAGAACCGCGTCACCGGCCGGCCGTCGACGGTGAGCGTGCCGGCGTCGGGCGTATCCACGCCGAACAGCAATCGGGCCAGCTCCGAGCGGCCGGAGCCCAGCAGACCGGCCAGGCCGATCACCTCGCCGGGCCGCAGCTCGAGATCGATCGGCTCGAGGGTGCCCTTGTGCCCGAGCCCGGCGGCTTTGAGCGTCGGCGCCTCGGCGGCGGGCAACTCATGCTGCGCCCGGGCCTTTGAGACCGTCTCGAGGTCGGCCAGGCTGCGGCCGAGCATCTTGGCGATCAACTCGACGCGCGGCAGGGCCCCGGTTTCGTAGGTGCCGACCAGGCGGCCGTTGCGCAGGACTGTGATCCGATCGGAAACCTGGTAGACCTGGTCGAGGAAGTGCGTGACAAAGACGATGGCGATACCCGTGGCGCGCAGCTTGCGCATCACGTCGAAGAGCAGGCTCGTCTCGTTGGCGTCGAGGCTCGAGGTCGGCTCATCGAGGATCAGGATCTTGGCTGACGCGATCTCGAGCGCACGCACGATCGCCACCATCTGTTGGATGGCCAGCGAGTAATTGCCCAGCGGGCGCGCCACGTCGATGTCGATATCCAGCCGCTTGAGCGCCCGAGCGGCCAGGGCATTCAGCCGACGCCAGTCGATAGTGCCAAAACGCTGCGGCTCATTGCCCAACAAGATATTTTCAGCGACCGAGATGTTCGTGCAGAGGTTGATCTCTTGATAAACCGTGCTGATCCCGAGCGCCTGGGAGTGCTGAGGCGAGCGCACCTGGACGACCCGGCCGTCGAGTTCGATCGTGCCATGCTCGGGGTGTTCGACCCCGGTCAGCACCTTGATCAGCGTGGACTTGCCGGCGCCGTTCTCGCCCATCAGGGCGTGGATCTCGCCGCGGCGCAAGGTGAAGTCCACATCCTCGAGGGCCGCGACACCCGGGAAGCTCTTCGAGATCCTGCTCATCCGCAAGATGGCGTCGGTTGGTTCCAACATGGGCCTTCCTACATCTGCAGCCGGACGTTGCGAAGGGCTGCCACGGCGGCCCGGCCGCGCTGAACCGGCCGGATCCCTTGCAGCGCGACGTCCTGCGCTGATGAGATAGGCGGCGAAAAAGGCGGCGCCGGGGCACGCCACCTTCTGTCACCGCCGAGCCGATCGCCCCGCGCCGCTATCCCGGGATAGCGGCGCGGGATCGGTCAGGATCAATACTGGCGCGTCGGCAGGAGCTCGAGCGCGTCATCCGGATAGTAAACCGTCTCGTTCGTCAGGACGCTCTTCTCGATCGGCTCGCCGTTCATGAGCTTGAGCGCCATTTCGAAGACCTGCGGTCCGAGCAGCGGATTGCACTCGACGTCGGCCTGGATCCAGCCGTCGGCCATGGCCTGGAACCCGCCGCGCGTGCCGTCAACCGACACGATTTTGAGCTCACCGGGCTGGATGCCCGCGGCCTTGATCGCCTCGATCGCGCCGATCGCCATGTCGTCGTTGTGGACGAAGATGCCCTGGAACTGGCCTTCGTACTTCTTCAGGAAGGCTTCCATCACAGGCTTGGCCTCGGCCCGGGTGAAGTTGCCGGTCTGCGAGTCGAGGATCGTGATGTTGGCGTTCAAATCGGCCCGGAAGCCCTCAGCGCGGCCGACCGCGGCGCCGGAGCCAGTGGTGCCGGAGAGCTCGAGGATGGCACCGCCCTCGGGCAGGAGCTTGTTCATCTCGGCCGCGGCCCGCTGGCCCTCGAGCACCATGTCGGAGCCGATGTGCGAGGCGTACAGCGACGGATCCGAGCTGACCGAGCGGTCAACGATGATGACCGGGATCCCGGCGTTCTTGGCCTCGGTCAGGACAGCGTCCCAGCCGTCCTCGACCACTGGCGGCAGCGCGATCACGCTGACGCTTTGCTGGATGCAGGCGCGCACGGCCGCGATCTGGTTCTCTTGTTTTTGCTGAGCGTCGGAGAAGACCAGCTGCTTGATCCCCAGCTGCTCGGCGGTTTCCTTGATCGACGCGGTGTTGGCCGTGCGCCAGTCGCTTTCGGCGCCGAGTTGCGGGTAACACAGGACCATGTCGGCGTACGTCTTCTTGACGTCGGCCGCAGGCGCCGTCGTCGGCTGGGCCACGGGGGTCGCCGGCGCGCAGCCGGCCGCCACCGGCAGCAGTGCCAGCACCAATGAGACCTGAGCGAGGTGTTTCGCGATTGGCATATGCTCTCCTTGATGGGTCGTTTGCGGGATGTCCAGGGCCTCTTCCGGGGTACAGCAACTGGACACTTCTACATTAGGGCCAGGCCCGCGATACGCCATGCGTTTTGTCACGAGGAGTCTGCGTTTTGAAGCGAGGTTGGCGTGATTCGCCGCTGGCCGGGACGGCCAGGATCGTTTTCTTTGGGGTTTGCTATGTTTTTCGCGGGTCGTGCGCGGGCGGGCTCAGTATCCGCGGGTCGGCAGGATGTCCTCAGCGTCGTCCGGAAAGAACACCTGCTCGTGCGACGGCACCCATTTGGGCACCGCTTCGCCGTTGATGACCTTGAGCGCCAGTTCGAAGAATTGCGGGCCGAGCAGAGGGTTGCACTCCACCGTCGCGTTGAGCGTCCCGGCCAGCATCGCCTCGAACGCGCTTCGGGTCGCATCGACCGACACGATCTTGATGTCGACGCCTGGCCGCAGCCCATAGGCCGTGATCGCCTCGATGGCGCCGACGGCCATGTCGTCGTTGTGGGCGTACACGGCCGTGATCCGAGCGCCGTGGCGGCGCAAGAACTCATCCATCACTTCGCGCCCGCGCGCCCGCGTGAAATCGCCGGACTCGGAGTCGAGGATGTGCAGATCCGGGTATTCGCGCAGCACCTCGCGAAATCCACGGAAGCGATCGTTGGCCGGGGCCGAATCGAGCGTGCCGACCAGTTCGACGATCTCGGCCTGGCTGCCGACGACTTCGACCAGCGCCCGGGCCGCGTTGCGCCCTTCCTCGAGGAAATCGGAGCCGAGGTAGGTGGTGTACAGATCTTCGGGAACGTCGGCGCGCCGATCAACCAGGATGATCGGGATCCCTGCCGCCCGCGCCTCTTCAAAGACCTCGTCCCAACCGGTCTCCACGATCGGCGAGAGGCCGATCAAGTCGACTTTCTGCACGATGAATTTGCGGACGGCCTCGATCTGGCTGTCCTGTTTCTGCTGGGCATCCGAAAAACGCAGCTCGAGGCCGAGCTCCGCCGCCGTGTCTTTGATCGAGTTGGTGTTGGCGACCCGCCACTCGCTCTCGGCCCCGAGTTGGGAGAAGCCGATGATCACGTCGCCATAGGTCCTGCGATCGGATGGGGCCACGGCCTGCGGACCAGACGGCGCGGTCCCGGGCGCTGCGCATCCGGCAACCAGGCCCAGTGCGATCAGCAGCGACGCCATACGGCGCGGGTTCATGCTTCGCTCCCGCGCCACGGCGACCCGGCCGGCTCCGGCCAGGCCGTCCGTCCGGGCAGCTCGGCTTTGGCGGTCTCAACCTGGACCTGGGCCGGGATGATCAGCGTCACGCAGGTGCCGGTGTAGTGCGTGCTGCGGATCGAAAGCCCGTACTGCCGCCCGTAGTACAGCTTGAGCCGGCGATGAACGTTGCCGATCCCAAAACCGCTATCCATCGGCGACTCGCCGTCGTCGTTCGCCAGCTCACTCTGCAGGCGTGTCAGCTTCTCGGGCGCGAACCCAATCCCGTCATCTTCGACGTCGATCTGGATTTCGGCCGGGTTCCTCATCCGCGCGCGGACCCGGATCGTGCCTCCGCCGCGCTTGTGCTTGATCCCGTGATACAGCGCGTTCTCGACCAGCGGCTGGAGCGTGAGCTTGAGGATCGTGTTCGCGGCCGCGTCGGCATCCAGCTCGATCCGAAAGTCCAGGATCTTCTGGTACCGCATCTTTTGGATCGTCAGGTAACTGCGGGTCTGCTCGACTTCGTCGGCGATGGTGATCCAGTCGCGGCCCTTGCTCAGGCTGATCCGGAAGAACTGCGACAGTGCGCTCACCAGCTCGACCACCTGATCCTTCTTGTTGGCCTCAGCCATCCAGATGATGGTGTCGAGTGTGTTGTACAGGAAATGCGGGTTGATCTGGGCCTGCAAAGCCTTGAGCTCGGCTTTCTTGAGCTCATCCTGCTCCTTGATCTTGGCCGCCAGCAGATCGCGGATCTTGCCGACCAGGATGTTGAAGCTCAACCCGAGCTCCGTGATCTCATCGACGTTCGCGTGCGTGACCAGCGCCTGCAGGTCGTCCTTGGTGAGGGTCGTGGTCACGTTATGCAGCTTCTTGATCGGGATGTAAATGCTGCGCGACAGGTACCAGGTGGCGACGAGCGAGAACAGCACGGCCGTCGCCATCAGCAGGATCGAGAAAGCCTCCCAGCGCGCGACCGCCTCGCGCATCGTCTGATACTGACCCTCGGTACGATGGACCTCGAACAGCGCGTAGTCCTGGACGACCTCCTCGACCACCGACGTCGCGAACCGGATCTTTTCGAGCAACTGCTCGTTCTCGGCGGCGGTGCTGTGGTTTCGGATTTGCACAGCCATCAAATCGACGTATTCCGTCAAAGTCCGGATCGTGCGCCGGACGCCCTCGAGCTTGATCTGGCCCCGCGGCGAGTCGGTGTTTGCCATCGCCTGAGTAAGTTTGGCATCCACCTCGGACAGGATCTGGTACTGGCGGCCGGCGGCGAAGTCGATCTTGCCCGACACGATCTTCCACATCTCGGTGTCGATGTCGGTCTTGATGTTGCCGCTGATGCTGTTGGCGGTGGTGACGTTGTTGATGATGGCGTCGTACTGGCGGCTGTAGTTCATGACCTGCAACACCAGAAATGCGTTCGAAGCCCCCATCAGCACGATGACGACAACCATTGCGATCAGGATTTTGGCTCGGATCGAGACGTGGACGCCGGCGAACACGCCGACGCCGCGCACCATCCGCCCGGCCCACAGAGTCTTGAAGCCGTCAGCGGTTCGCCGGACGGAGCCCAGAACCTGCTGCCACGCGGCGGCTGCGTTCATTGGCGCCATGCAGATCTCCTCGCCGGTCCGCTCGGGGCGGACCTCACTCGCGGAACTCGGTCGGCGTCGCCCCCGTGACCTTACGGAACACGTGGCTGAAGTAGTGCGGCGCGTTGTA
>JAEURK010000316.1 GCA_016789175.1 Anaerolineales bacterium | reverse complement strand
CCGTGGGCTTTGTGTGGGGCCCCCCCCATAAACCCGCGCCCGGGGGGCCCCTGGGGGGGGGGGCGGGGGGGGCCCCCCCCCCGCCTCTTTGTTTGGTCGAAGAGTCGGGTGGTCGCTCACACGGCGCGGCGGGCCGCGATCGGGTCATCGACGATCAGGCCGTCGACGCCGAAGGCTGCCAGGTAGCGATACGTCAGCGGGCTCTCAACGGCGTTCATCCACACGAACACGCCGCGGCCCTCGTTGTGAGCCTGGCGCACCAGGCCGGGGTTGAGCAGCACCATCTCAGCCGGTGGGCAGACATACTCGGCATCGGCCGGCGGCCAGCTGACATCGAGCGCGCCGACGTCGTAGAGCGCGCCGAGGCGCGCGAGCGGGCTGAGCTGGCGGAGGCGCCGCAGGCTATCCCAGTCGAAGGATTGCAGCACCGAACGATCGAGAAAGCTCGATCCCTCGAGCAGGCTGAGCACGTGTTCCTCGAGCCCCGGGTAGCGGGCCGGCGATTTGAGCTCGATCAGAAGTTCGACGTCGGCCTCCTTGGCCAGGTCGATCAATTCCTGCAGAGTCGGAATGCGCTCGCCATTACCGGCATCGAGCTCGCGCAACTCGGCCAGGGTGCGCGAACCAACGTCCCCATAGCCGCTGGTGGTGCGCTCGAGCGTCTCGTCGTGGATGACCACCACCTGGCCGTCGGCCGTGAGCTGGACATCGCACTCGAGCATGTCGGCGCCGGCCGCCGCGCCATGGGCGAAGGCAGCCAGGGTGTTCTCGGGCGCATACCGCGCGCCGCCACGATGGGCGATCACGCGCCGTCGTTCGAGTGACGGCGTGCGCAGCGCGTATTGTGTCAGGTAGTATGCGGCCGTGCCGGCGGCCGCCAGGCCGAAAAAGGCGGGGAGGCGATTGCGTCGGGACATGCGAGGATCATACCGCAGAACGGCGAGGCGGCGAGCGAGGGACTCACAGGGTGTGCACGGGCGAGTTGTCAGGCCCGGATTCTGGCCGCGGATTGCACGGATTACGCAGAAAGAAGCGGGACCGTTGCCGGTAGGGCTCCCGTTATTCAAATCCGCGTTATCGGCGAAATCCGCGGCAATAAGGGCCGCTGACGACTCGTGCTTGCACACACTCACAGGATCGAGAACACTCCGTCACCGCCACGGTTCCGCGGCAAGAGCGCCACGAGCGCTTTTGCCGCTGTCAGGCGGTAGGCCGTCACAAGCAACGCCTCGATCTGTCTCCAGTTCACGGTTCTTAGGTCCAGACGCAGGCCGAGCCAGCCGCGCGTTCCCAGATAGCCTGGGACGAAGAAGCGGGTCGGGTCGTGGCTGACGGCAAGCTCCTGCGCGCCAGGCATCGCCTTGCACACAAGCGAGACCATGCCATCGCCGTGGTGGTCGTTCTGGTAGTAGGCCAGGGTCTTGTTGCGGACGCGAAAGGCCAGGTGCTGGTTGCCCGAAATCGTCACCTCGGGCAGGCTCTGACCAATCTGGACCAGGCGCTGGCGACGTTGAGCGGGAGTCACAGGCGGATGATCTGGCTCCGCTCGGGCCCGACCGAAACCAGCGACACGGGCACGCCGGTGAGCGCGCTGATGCGCTCGATGTAGGCCCGCGCCGCCGCGGGCAGGTCACTCGACTGACGCGCGCCGCCGACGTCTTCGGACCAGCCCGGCAGGTCCTCATAGTCGGCCGTGAACGGCGCCAGATCCGACGGGCCATACGGCAGCTCGGCATGCAAGCGACCGGCCGGGTCGCGGTACCCGGTGCACAGGCGGACGCGGTCAAGGCCGCTGAGCACATCCAGCTTGGTCAGCACCAATTCGGTCAGGCCGTTGATGCGGATCGTATAGCGCAGGAGCACCAGGTCGAGCCAGCCGCAGCGCCGTGGGCGGCCGGTGGTCGTGCCGAATTCGTCCCAGGGGTTGGCGCCGGTGCCGCGCAGCCGGTCGCCCTCGGCGCCGAAGGCCTCGGTCGGGAACGGGCCCTCGCCGACACGGGTCTGGAACACCTTGGTCACGCCGATGACGCGGTCGATATAGCGCGCACCGACGCCCAACCCGGTCAACACGCCGCCGGTCGTCGGTGACGAACTGGTGACGTAAGGATACGTGCCGTGGTCGATGTCGAGCAGCGAACCCTGCGCGCCCTCGGCGATCACGTGCGCGCCGGCTTTGAGCCGGCCGTCGAGGTAGAGCGAGG
Organism: Anaerolineales bacterium; assembly: GCA_016789175.1. Lineage (GTDB taxonomy): Bacteria > Chloroflexota > Anaerolineae > Anaerolineales > UBA6663 > UBA6663. Next base: position 3,405 of record JAEURK010000316.1, on the reverse strand, counting down.
TCTCGGTGATGTACGGCGCAAGCGCCTGGGCGTGCTCGGCGTACTCCGAGGCGATCGCGGCCGGGTCGAGCGGGGCCGCGCCGTACAGGCCGGTCAACGTGCGGTTGACCCGCGCGACGTGGGCCTCGATCTTGTCGGCCAGGGTCTCGGGGTCTTTGAACAGCTCGGCGCGCAAACCGCCGCGGCTGATCTTGGCGGTGTAGGCCGGGCCGATGCCGCGTCCGGTGGTGCCGAGTTTATCGGCGCCGCGCGCGTCCTCCTCGGCCTTGTCGAGCGCCACGTGCGCGGGCGTGATCAGATGGGCGGCGTGCGAGATCTTCAGGCGCTCGGGGGAAAGCGTGATGCCGCCCTGGGCCAGGGCGGCCAATTCACCGCGCAGGCGGGCGGGGTTGATCACCATGCCGTTGCCGAGCACGTTGACGGTGCGCGATTGGATCACGCCCGAGGGCAACAGGTGCAGCTTGAAGGTCCGGGCTGCGGCGCCGGTGCCCACCGTGACCGTGTGGCCGGCGTTGTCGCCGCCCGAGAAGCGCGCGGTGACGTCGGCGTCCTCCGCCAGCAGATCCGTCACACGGCCCTTGCCCTCGTCGCCCCATTGCGCACCCAGGAGAATGGTGAGACCCATGGCCAATTCCTATTGCCGAGGGTTGATTGCTGATTGACACCCAATCAGCAATCAACCCTCGGCAATGCTAATACGCTCCGCTGCCGAACAGCACGCGTGGGATCGTGCGGAGCATGATTTGAACGTCAAGCGCCAGCGACCAGTTTTCGATGTAGTAGATGTCGAGCAGGCACATCTCGTCGAAGGTCAGATCGCTGCGGCCCGAGACCTGCCACAACCCGGTGATACCCGGCTTGACCTCAAGCCGTTGGCGATGCCAGGGCTGATACTTCGCGACCTCGCTCGGCAGGCCCGGGCGCGGCCCGACCACACTCATCTCGCCCCGGAGTACGTTCAGAAACTGCGGCAGCTCATCGATGCTCATGCGGCGCAGGAGACGGCCGAAGCGCGTCTGGCGTGGGTCGTCACGGATCTTGAAGAGCGGGCCGGTGGCCTCGTTGCGCTCGCGCAACTGTTCTTGCTCTGCCTCGGCGCCGACCCGCATCGACCGGAACTTGAAGACCGTGAAGGTCTTGCCGCGCTCGCCGACGCGGGTTTGCGAGAACAAGATCGGCCCGGGCGAGTCGAAACGCACCAGCAGCGCGGTCAGCAACGTGACCGGGGCCGAGACCGCCAGGATGGCCAGCGCAGCGATGATGTCGAGCGCGCGCTTGGCGATCCGGCCGGGCTGCGACAGGCTGGGTTCCTTGATGCCGATCAACGGCAGACCGCCGACTTCTTCGACGTCGAGGCGATTGAGCGAGAGCTGGAACAGGTCCGGGATCACGCGGGCCCGCACCCCGCGCGCTTCGCAGGCCCGCACCACAGCCAGGATCTTGCGTTGATACATCCAGGGCAGGGTGATGATCACCTCGTCGATGCGCTCGGAGCCGAGCGCGCGCTCGGCCTGTTCGAGGCTCCCGAGCGATTTGAAGCGCCCGATTTCGAGCTTGGTCGGGTCGTCGTCGAGGAAGCCCACGATCTGATAGCCGAGGCTGGGCTCGGCCACGACCGTGCGCATCACCGTGCGCCCGATGTCGCCGGCGCCGACCACCAGCACCCGCGAGACCCCGACGCCGCTGCGCCGCAATTGGGCGCGCACCACGCGCTGGCCGATGCGCGCCAGCCAGAGCCCCATGACTGCGAGGAAGATCGCCCACACGATCAGACCGCGGGAATATACAGTCGGCAGCAGCAGGAAGACCGCCGCGAACATGATCACGCCGACTGTCGACACCGCGTTGATGATGCGGTAGAGATCCGTAAAGACGCTGCCGCCGCGCCGTTCAGCGTAAGCGCCGTCCATCCACAGGAAGAACAGGCAGAGCAGGGTGAACGCGGCCTGCATCGACAGATAGGCGCTGTACGGCGCCGAAAATTGATCGTCGACGGGGACCAGCAGTTCGAGCTCATAGCGCACGTAATAGCTGAACGCGAAGCCCACGTTGATCACAAGGATGTCGATCAGGGCGGACAAAAATTGGGCGCGGGTCATGGGTGGGTCTGGGGAGCCGGGCCGGCTCAGGCTCCGCGCGCAGCGCGGCGCTCCGGGGTGAGCGCGGACCGATAGCTCCGACGCATGGCCGTTGCCGCAGCCTCCCAGGTGAAGCCGGCCGCGTGCCCGGGCCCCAGCGCGCGCGCGCGTTCGGCTTCGTCGCGCGAGAGCGCCCGCAGCAGCGCAGCCGCCAGGCCGTCCACGTCGCCGACCGGCACCGGCAGGGCCACGGGGCCGCCTGCTTCGGGCAACGACGAACTGTCGCTCGTGACGACCGGTCGGCCGCAGGCGAGCGCTTCGGCCACCGGCAGCCCAAACCCTTCGAAGCTCGAGGGGTAGGCAAACGCCGCCGCCGCGTTGTACCACAGGGGCAGATCCTCGGCCGGAACGAATCCCGGCAGATGGACCACATCGCCCAGATTGAGGTCACTGATCATGCGCAACAAGGAATGGTACCACCAGCCCCGCGCCCCGGCCAAAACCAGATGAAGATTCGGATGATCCGCCCGAATCCGGGCGAAGGCCTGTACTAAGGCGGGGAGGTTCTTGCGCGGCTCAAGGGTGCCCAGATACAGAAGGAAGCGCTCCGGCAGGCCCTGGCGCACCCGAAACGCGGCGACGGCCGGCGCGGGCAGGGGGCGGAAGCGCGCATCGACGCCGGGGTAGGCCAGATCGACTCGGGACATCGGTATTCCAAACACATCGCCGACGTCGCGCCGGGTGGCTTCCGAGATGGCAATGACCCGGCGCGCGCGCCGACAGCTCAGACGCGTGATCGTGCTGAGGTACAGACGTTGCGCGGCAGGGAAGCGATCCGGTAATTTGATGAAGGAAAGATCATATACGGTCACGACGCCGGGTGCGCGGCTGAGCCAGGGCAGGCTGAAAGCCAATCCGTGCACAAGATCGACCGGCGGATCGAGGCGGCCGAGCGCGGCGGGCTGTGCAAATTGCTCCCAAAGGATCCGGCCCCAGCGACCGCGGGTGGCCACCGGGCTCACGCTCAGGCCCGGCACTGCCGCGGCCCCGGGCTGCGAAAATGCCGTGTACGCAAAATCGCCCGGCTCGGCGGCCAGGGCGGTCAGGGTTTGGAGGATGTATTGATGGATGCCGGCGCTGCGATAGGACGCGCGGCCATCCAGCAGCAACGCGTTGAGAGCGACGTGCGCCATCCCATCATTATAGTAGGGGCGACCCTTGTGGTCGCCCCGGCCCTTGTGGTCGCCCCGGCCCTTGTGGTCGCCCCGGCCCTTGTGGTCGCCCCGGCCCTTATGGTCGCCCCGGCCCTTATGGTCGGCCCGACCCG
>JAEURK010000289.1 GCA_016789175.1 Anaerolineales bacterium | reverse complement strand
CGGCGCGGCGCGACGCGCGGTTGGGCGACCTGCGCCGGGATCCGGGTTGAGCCTCACGTTCATCAGTCCGTAAGACGTTAGCGCTACACTGCTCGCCCTGTGCGCTGCGCTGTTTCGCCGCTCCAAGGATCGCGTCCGGGCGCCGATCACCGGGATCGTGAGCCGGTTGTCGCCCAAACAGGTCACGGTCCTGGCCTTTGTCTTCGGGCTGGGCGCCGCGGGCTTCGCGGCGGCCGGCTGGACCCTGGCGGCGCTGGCCGCCTGGTTGACCAACCGGGTGCTGGACGGGCTGGATGGAACGCTCGCTCGCAAGCGCGGCGCGGCCTCGGACCTGGGGGGTTATCTGGACATCGTGCTCGACTTCGGGGTCTATGCCGCTGTCCCGCTGGGTGTGGCCTGGGGCCTGGGGCCGGGCGGCGCTCACTGGATCGCGCTCTCCGTCTTGCTCGCGAGCTTCTACGTCAACGGCGCGTCGTGGATGATGCTGAGCGCGATCCTCGAGAAGCGCGCCCAGGGCGCGGTGGCGCGCGGCGAGGCTACCACAATCACCATGCCGCCTGGCGTCGCCGGCGCAGTGGTCACCTTTCTCTTCTTCACGGCCTTCCTCAGTTGGCCGGCCGGGTTCGCGGCGCTGGCTTACGGACTCGCGTTGCTGTGCGCGATATCGATCGGACAGCGCGTCGCCTGGGCCGTCCAGCATCTGAGCCCGAAGGCGAGCCCGACGATCAAGGCCCCGGCCGAGAGGCGGGACTGGCCAGTCGTGATCATCGGCGGCGGCGCCGCCGGATTGGCCGCCGCGCAAGCACTCAAGCGGCGTGGCGTCGACGCCGTCGTTCTGGAACAGGAGCGCGTGGGCTGGGTCTGGACCCAGCACTACGACTCGCTCACGTTGAACACCCATCGCGACGCTTCCGCCCTGCCGGGTCTGCGCATGCCGCGTGGGTACCCGTGCTTCCCGAGCGGATCCCAGGTGAAGGCCTACCTCGCGGACTATGCGCGCCACCATGATCTCGACGTGCACACCGGCGTGAAAGTGTGCGCCGTCGCACGCGACGCTCGCGGCTGGCGCATCCACACGTCAACCGGCGATTACCGGTGCGACGACCTGGTGACCGCTACCGGAATCTGGTCCCAACCGCTGGATCGCGTGATCGCCGGCAGCGATCGTTTTGGCGGGTGTTTGATCCACAGCCGGGCCTACCGGAACCCGAGCGCCTATGCGAGTCGACGGGTGCTGGTGATCGGCGTCGGCAACTCCGGGGCCGAGATCGCGGCCGAGCTGGGCGAGGCCGGCGTGCAGACCTGGATCTCCGTTCGTGGCGGCGCGACGTTCGTCGCGCGGCCGCATTCCGGGCTGGAGATGTCGGTAGTGAGCGCCCTGCTCCGCCACAGCCCGCGGCCGCTGGTCGAGGCCGTGTTGAAACGGCGTCGCCCCGACTACAGCGCGCTGGGCTTGCCGCGCGAACACGCGAACGAAGCCGACATCTACCCGGTAGTTGGCCGGCGTCTGCCGGACGCAGTGCGCGCCGGCCGAGTGCGGGTCGTCGCCGCCGTCGATGCGCTGACGGAGGTCGGCGCTCGCCTGACCGATGGCACCCACCTGGCGGTCGACGCCGTCATCCAGGCCACGGGGTATCGACCGGCTCTGGGTCCGGTGGCGGACTGGGTGGCGCTCGAAGACGGCTGGCCGATCCTGGACGGGTATCGGTCGCGGCGCACGCCGCGGTTGTATTGCCTCGGCACACGCTACTCGGGCTTCGAGGGCTGGCTCCAATCGATCGGGCGCCATGCCGATCAGATGGCGGAACAACTGTGCGCAGACCGGTCGTCCTGATCACGGGCAGCTCGGGCGGCCTCGGCCGGGCGCTATGCACGGCCTTCAGTCGGCGCGGCTGGACCGTGGTCGGTCATGCCCGCACGCTGGCCGCTGTGCCATCGGGCCTGCCCGCCATCGCGGCCGATCTGCGCCACCCCGAAGCGGCGGCCGAGATCGTGACCCAGTTGCAGGGTCTTGGCCTGACGCCGGACGTGCTCGTCTGCAACGCGGGGCTGGGCCATTACGGGCCGCCGGCCGGCCTGACGCCCGACATCGTGGACGAGCTGCTGGAAGTCAACGTCTGGTCCGCGATCGCCCTGACGCACGCCCTGCTCCCGATGCTGCGGCAGCGTCACGGCGCCGTGGCCTTCATCAGTTCGGTGGCGGCAACCGTGCCCGCGCCGGATTATGCCCTCTACGCGGCGACGAAAGCCGGGCTGGACGGCTTCGCGCGCAACCTGCGGATCGAACTCGCCGGCCAGGTCGATGTGCTCTCGCTCTGGCCGGGCGGTGTTCGAACCCCGATGCATGCGCGCAGCGGTGTGCCCGCCGAACGCAGCGACGGGTGGCGCCTGGCCGAGGCCGCGTCGGTGGCGAACGCCATGACGGATCGGATCAGCGCGCGTCGCTCCAGCGCACTCGGGATCGGGCCGACGCTCACGCGCTGGGCCGGCCGGCACCTCGAGGGCCTGATCGATCTCGCGCTCACGCGTCAGATCGCAGACGTACCGGACGCCGGGCCTGAACCGCGGTGCGTACTGGTGACCGGCGCGGCCGACGGTATCGGCCTGGCGCTGGCTCGCGCTTACGTCGCGACCGGGGCCAGCGTGGTGGGTGTCGACGTGGATGCCCAACGGGCGGCGGCAGCCGAGGCCGCACTTGGCCCCGGGCTGCGCATCCTTGCAGCCGATCTCTCGGAGCGTGCCGCCCTGACCCAGGTGAGCGCTGCCCTGCTCGACGCCGGGCCCTATGACATCGTGATCCAAAACGCCGGCATCAGCGCGGTCGGAGCCTTTGCCGAGAGCGATCTCGCGGCGCAGCGCCGGGTGTTCGATGTCAACCTGCGCGCCCCGCTCCAGCTGAGCGTGGCGCTGCTCGCGGGGCGCGGGCTGCGACCCGGCGCCCGCCTGGGTTTCCTGTCGTCGCTCTCCCGCTACGTCGGCTATCCAGGCGCGGCGGTGTACGCCGCCACCAAGGACGGGCTGGCGCACTTTGCGCGCTCGCTGGATGCGGCCCTACGCCCGACCGGGACCACGGCCCTGCGCATCCACCCGGGGCCGACGCGGACCGCGCACGCCGCGCGCTACAGCCCGGACAACCGCCGCGAAGCGCGCCGCATGGCGCCGGATACCCTGGCCGCGCACATCGTGCGCGCGTTGGAGCGGCGCGAGCGCGTCCTGATCCCCGGCCTCGCCAATCGAGCCTTCGCCGAACTGGGGCGCTGGGCGCCCGGTCTGACCGAGCGCCTGCTCAAGCGCTCTTTGCTCGACAAGATGTCGGGAAGCTAAGCGGCCCGGGTCGGGCAGTTATCGTCAGTACCGCGCGGCAACACCCAGAGGTGCTCGGCCGGCAGCTCGAACACGCCAACCTGACCGGCCACCGGCGCCGCCTCGTCGGGGCGCAGGTGGGCCTCGATGGACACGGCGCCGGCCCGAGCCGTCAGGCGCCGAAACGATCCCAGGTCCACCACCCGCTCGACCACGCCCAACACCTGATTGCAGCGATGCTCACGCGCGGCGCCGGCGCCCAACCAGCGCACGGCCTCGGGCCGGATCGTGGCCGTCGCCGGGCCGGAGCCGGGGGGAGGCTCAGCCAGCCGCAGCCGCCCCAGTTGACTGGCGAGCGCGCCGTCGTCGAGCGTCCCGGACATGAAGTTCACGCCGCCAAAGAAGCGCGCGACCTCGACCGTCGCGGGCCGATCGAACAGGTCGCGCAGCCGACCGTGTTGGGCGAGGCGCCCGTGAAAGAGCACCGCGATCCGATCAGCCAGGAGCGCCGCGTCCTGCTGATCGTGCGTTACAAGCAGCGTGGTCAGACCCAGGTCCGCATGCAGTTCGCGGATCAGCGCGCGCATCTCGTCGCGCAGGTGCGGGTCCAGGCTGGACAGGGGTTCATCCAGCAGCAGCAGCCGCGGCCGGGTCACCAGCGCGCGGGCCAACGCCACCCGCTGCGCCTGCCCACCGGAGAGCTCGCGCGGCCGGCGTCGTTCGAAGCCGGCCAGGCGCACCCGCTCGAGCATGTCGCTGACGGCGCGCCGGATTTCGACCTCGGGAACGCGCTGGGCGCGCAGACCGAATGCCACGTTGTCGTGCACATTGAGGTGCGGGAAGAGCAACGGGTGCTGAAAGACCATCACGGCCCCACGCCGCTCCGCCGGCGTCGCCGCCATCGAACGCCCGTCGAAGTGGATATCGCCCTGCTCGGGCTTGAGCAGACCCGCGATCAGACGCAGGGTCGTGGTTTTGCCGCAGCCCGACGGCCCCAACAGGGCCGCGAGCTCGCCCGACTCGACCTCGAGCGACAACCCGGCGACGGCCGGCGTGCGACCAAAGCGACGGGAGACCCCCAACAGCGAAACGCGGGTCACGGTATCACGCGATCCTTCCGCCGGGACCAAGCGCGCCCGGCGCGCGGGCCAGGCGTGTGGCCAGCCCCAGGACGAGGAAGGCCGGCCCCAACAGCACCAGGGCCAGCGCCGCCGCCAGGGCGTGATCGCCGCTGTTGACAAACGCCAGGAGCAACATCGGCAACGTGGTCACCGCCCCGCCCCCGATCAACAGGGTCAGGAGCACCTGGCTCCACGAGATCAGAAAGGCATACAGTCCGGCCACGGCCAGGCCCGGCAGGATCAGCGGCAGCGTGACCCACCGGAAACGCATCCAGCCGCCGGCGCCGAGCGTCTGCGCCTGCTGCTCGTAGGATACGTCGTAGTTCGCAAAGACACCGGCCAGGGTGATGACCACGTAGGGCAGAACCGGCACCAGGTGCGCCAGCGCCACCCCCAGCCACTGATCCGCCAGGCCCAGTCGCAAGAACGTGGCGTGCAGGCCAAAGGCGGCAGCCTGAGCCGGCACGATCGCGGGCAACAAGAAGATCCAATACGCCAGACCGCCGGCGCGCAACCGCGCCAGGGCCAACGTCCGACCCGCCGGGAGGCCCAGAAGGACGGCCACGATCGAGACCGCGCTCGCCAGGCTCAGGCTGTTCAGCAGGGCCGGCCCAACCCGCGCGCCCGGGCTGAGAAGATAACTCCAGGCGCGGTCGCCCCAGACCGTCGGCAGCGGTGCCGGGAACAACCAGGAACCCGCGAAGGGCCAGAGGAACAAGGGCGCGAATGGCAGCGCCCAGACGGCGATACCGACCCAGAACGCCGCGCGCCGCCAGGGGGTTGCGCTCATCCGGTGGGCCTCCACTGCCGGACGCGTCGAACGATCCAGTGGGCTGCGAACCCGACCACGATCACGCCATCCAGAGCGCGCTCGAGCGGCGCAAAGAGCTCGGCCCCATAGCGGCGATCCCAGTAGCTGATCGGCGCCGGGAAGCGATACTGCCAATCCAACGGGAAGAACAGAAGCGGGCCATCATCACGGTGCGTGAGGATGTCGACGCCGGCGTGAAACGCGCACCCGGCCACGAACCAGAGCAGGGCTGGTCCCCACCGATGGCCCTGACGCGTCGCCCACGCCCCCAGCGCGGCCAGAGCCAGCAGGATCAGCGGCGCGTGAAAAGTATTGTGCGGGATGATCCACCACGGATCGGTGAAGTAATGCGTGTCGTAGCCGGCGCCAAAGATGTGCTCTGCCGGCGCCGCGATCCCGAACAGGGCCGGCGCGACGTAGTAGTGCCAGCCGATGTAGCCGACGCTCAGCACGTAAAGCGGCACATCCGGCAAGACGGACCCGGTCAGAAATGCGGCGCTCTGCGGACGCTGCCCGCGCGCCTTCAGCACTGCGTCCACGGCCGCCGTCATCAGGAAGTGGGATGGCGTCATCATCGGCTGGTCTCGCCGGTCTCGGAAGCCAGGCGGCGTTGCGCCACCCACCCGGCGAGCGCTACTGCCCCGGTGACGGCCGTAATCAGCAGCGACAACGCGAGCGCCGCCGGTCGGCGGTCGAGGTCGATGGCCACATAGTCGCGATAGGCCAGCACCGCCAGGGTCGATGGGTAACGCTGCCCGAGCAGCAACGGCACCTCGAAACTCCCGAACGTATAGGCGAACACCAGCGTGCCGGCGCCGATCAGGGCCGGGCGGAGCAAAGGCAGCGTCACCGACGTGAAACGGCGCCACCCCGAAGCTCCGAGGGTGCGCGCGACCGAATCATAGTCCGCATCCACAGCGGCCAGCGCAGCCCAGGCGCTGACCGCGACGAAGACCGCCGACTTCCAGACGTACTCGACCACGATGCCCAGCCCCCACGGATCGTGAGTCAGGATCAGAAATTCAACCGGTCGCTCGATCCACCCAAACGCTGCAGCCAGCCGGGCGAGCCAACCGCTCTGGCCAAGCAGCAGCAGGATCATCACTGCGCCGACGCTATGCGGAACGGGAAGGTTAAGCTGGGCGAACCAGCTGGTCAGACCGAGGCCGGGCGCCGCCGCGCGCAGCAACAACGCCCCGGCCACGCCCAGGATCAACGAGCCGACCGTGGCCAGCCCGGCCGTCCACAGTGTGAAGCCGAGCGCCGGCCAGAACTCCGGCTCGCTCAGGACGAGCCGATAGACGTCGAGCGACAGCGTCTCGCGGCCCAGGGCCGGCCAGTAGCCCAGGCTTTGCGCCAACGCCAACGCCAGGCCGCCGCCAAAGAGCACGACCAGGGTCAACAACGCAGGCATCAGACTCAGCCAGGGGCGCAAGGTCACAGTCTCATTTCTGGAGGACGTGTTCAATCCAGCCGGCCTCGATCGCGGCCAGCCAGTCGGACTGTAGCTCGGGCAACCGCCGGGCCGACAACTCGGCGTCGCTGAGCGTGGCGGGGCCGCGGGGCAGAGCCGCAAACCGGTCGGACCATTCAACCGGCAGGCGCTGCGGGTCGAGCACGGTCAGATCGCCCCAGCCGGACGGGTCCGCCTTGCTCAACTGCAGTTCCGGCGACAGCAGCGCGTTGGCGACCACCATCGCTCCGGCCTTGTCGCCGGCGTTGAACGCGATCGCCAGGTAATGGGTGTTGGCGATCGTGCCCTCGTCAAAGACGAAGGTGCGCGCCGTGGCGGGATAGCGACCCTGCGCGATCAGGCTCGACGCCTCGGCCGGATTGTAGGCCATGTCGAAGTCGATCTCGCCGTTGGCGAACAGATCCTGCATCCGAGCGCGGCTCTCGGGATACGTCTCACCGGCCCGCCAGAGCGAGGCCTCGAGCGCCTGGAGTTGTTCGAAACAGGGCGCCACCTTTTGAGCGAACACCTGCGCATCGAAAGCGCCGAGCAAGGGCTCATAGCCGCCCGCGACGTGATAACACACGTGCCGCACGAAAGCGCTGCCGGTGAAGTCCGGCGGCGCCGCATAGGCGAAGCGACCCGGGTTGGCCCGGATCCACGCGAGCAGGTTGGCCACTGTGCGCGGCGGCTCAGGGACACGGGCTGTGTCGTAGATCATCACGAACTGCGCTTTGCCGTAGGGCGACTCATACGCATCGACCGGATACCCGAAGTCGTTGGCCACGCTCGGGTCGCTCCAATCCACCAGGGCGCTGTTGGGCAGAAAGCCGGCCCAGGGGCCGTACGCCAGCTCGCCCTCACGCAGCGTGCGGAAGTTCTCGCCGTTGACCCACATCAAGTCGACCGACCCCGCGGTGCGACCGGCCTGTTTTTCGCTCAGCACCTTGTTGATGAACTCCGGCGCATCGCTGACCGGGACCAGGTTGAGGGTAACACCGTAGGTGGTGAAGACGTGTTCAGCCACCGGACCGGAAATCCAGCGGTTGATCACGTCGCTGCCGCCCCACATGTAGAAGTCCACGGTTTGGCCGCGCGCCTCGGCCAGGATGTCGTCCCAGGCCTGGCCGGCGTACCCGGGCGGCGAGTCGCCGGTGCCGGTGGTCGCCCCGGCCTCTGTCGGCGGCGCCGGGCTGGGCGCGACCGGTGCGCAGGCCGACAGCGCGAGGGCCAGGGCCAGAGCAGATACCTTCAAAGAAGACATGCGCAGCACTCCTTGAGTTGATGCCGGATCAGCGGCGTTGCCAGGCCAGCCAGCGCGCCGAGAGCGACTTGACGGTCGGGCTCAACCGGGTGCGATTATAGGCGTCGGCAGCGCGCCGGATCGCTTCGGCCAACGTGGGATACGGATGGATCGTGGCCGCCACGCCCAACAACCCGATCCGGTTGGTCATCGCCAGCGTGAGCTCGCTGATCAGGTCACCGGCATGCGGGCCGACGATCGTGGCGCCCAGAATCTTGTCGGTGCCCGCGCGGACGTGCACGCGCACGAAGCCTTCGCCGATGCCGTCGGCGTGGGCCCGGTCGTTCTCGGCCAGGGGCGCCGTCAACGTCTGGACCGTCAGGCCGCGCGCCTCGGCCTCATGGGCGTACAGACCGACGTGCGCGACCTCCGGGTCGGTGTAGGTCGCCCAGGGCACCACCAAACCGCTCCAGCGGCGACGGCCGAGGAAGAGCGCGTTCTGGATCACCAGGCGGGCGGAGAAATCGGCGGTATGCGTAAACCGCGCCCGAAGCGCCACATCGCCGGCGGCGTAGATGCGCGGGTTGGTCGTGCGCATGAAATCGTCGACCACCACCCCACCCTTCGACGTCTCAACGCCCAGCGCCTCCAGGCCCAGTCCCTCGATGTTCGGGGCCCGGCCGGCCGCGACCAGGATGGCGTCCACGGTTTCGCGCCCGCCGGCATGCACCAGCACCTTCTCGGCTGCCAACGTCTCGACCCGTTCGATCCTGGCGTTGAGCACCAGACGAACGCCATCGGAGACCAGGGCGTTTTGGACGATGGCCGCGGCGTCGGCATCCTCGAGCGGCAGGACGTGATCGGTCATCTCGAACACCGTGACAGCCACGCCGAGCCGTTGCAGAGCCTGCGCCAACTCGCAGCCGATCGGCCCGCCGCCGATCACGGCCAGGCGCCGGGGACGCTCGGTGAGCGAGAACAGGCTCTCGTTCGTCAGGTAGCCGGCCTCTTTCAGGCCTGGGATCGGCGGCGCGACCGGGCGCGTGCCCGTGGCGATCACGGCCTTACTGAACCGAAGCACGTGGTCACCGGCCTGCAGCGTATCGGGTCCGGTGAAGCGCGCGTCACCAAAGAAGACATCGACGCCGGCGCCGCTGTACCGGGCGGCCGAGTCGACCGGGCTGATCTGAGCCCGGACCGCTCGCACGCGGGCCATCACGGCCGCGAAGTCGACCTCGACCGCGCCGTTGATACGCAC
>JAEURK010000310.1 GCA_016789175.1 Anaerolineales bacterium | reverse complement strand
AGCCATTGTGACGAACCGGTGTACCAGGTCCAGCCGCCGCGACCGTAGTACTCCGACAGCGGGCCATCGATGTTGCCGGGCGTGACGTACGGCTCGGCCTTGTAGGTGTCGATATCGGCGCTGCGGTTGGGCGGGCAGATCTTGCGATAGGCCTCATAAGCACGCTCGGGCTGGCCGGCCAGGGTATAGGCCCAGACCGACCAGGTCGCGGCGTGGGTGTACACGCCGCCGTTCTCGCGCAGGCCCGGCGCGTAACGGGTCACGTAGCCGATATCCGGACGCGGTCGGGTAAAGGCCGGATAGTTGAGAAGCGTGCCGTGGTCCTTCAACAAGTACTGTGAGACCGCGGCCATCGCCTGCTCGGCGCGCTCGGGCTCGGCGATGCCGCTGATCACGGCCCAGTTATTGGGCATCAGGAAGATCCGGCCCTCTTCATTGGCCTGGGAGCCGAGCAACTGGCCGGCGTCGGTGGTCGCCATCAGATACCAGGCGCCGTCCCAGCCATGGTTGTGCATGGCGGCCTTCAGGCTGGCGCGCACCACGTCGCATTTGTCGGCGAAGGCGGTGTCGCCCCGCCGGCGGGCCACCGGCGCGAAGTTGCCCAGGATCAGGTACAGGAACTCGGCGACCCAGAAGCTCTCGCCGCGCAGGAGCGTGCCGACCGCGCTCAAGCCGTCGTTCCAGTCGTGATCGCCCATGAGCGGGATGCCGCGCGGCGAGAAGCGCGAAAACGAGCGCTCGATGGCGCGCTTGCAGTGATCGTAAAGGTCGCCGCTCCCGCCGTTGAGGTAGGGCACGACCTCGTCCAGAATGCTGAAGTCGTCGGTCTCTTTGAGATACGAGTCCAGGATGAAGGGCAGCCAGAGCAGATCATCCGAGCAGTTGGTGCGGGGGCCGCCGCCGCGGATCGAGAACCACCAGTGGAAGACATCGCCCTCGGCGAACTGGTTGGCGGCGTGTAACAGCAGCTGTTTCTTGGCCAGCTCGGGCTCGCTCACCAGGAAGATCTGGCTGTCTTGCAGTTGATCCCGGAAGCCGATGCCGGCCGACACCTGATACAGCGCCGATTTGCCCCACAGTCGGCACGACATCGACTGGTACTTCAGCCAGTAGTTGGTCATGAAGTTCAAAGCTTCGTCGGGGGTCTCGACCTTTTCACGATCGACGAAGCTCGACCAGAAGTCTTTGACCCCCTGCAGGGCGCGCCCGGCCGACTCGACTGTGGTGTAGCGCTCGATCAGCGTGGCCACATCCTCGCGGCCGTGCTCGGCCGCGCCCAGGGTGAAGACCACGGTCTTGCTCTCGCCGGGCGCGAGCGTCACGGCCACCTGCAGCGCCGCGATCGCGTCGGTGAATCGCCCGCTACGGCCGGCTAGCTTCGGATCGGTCATGGCCCGCGGCTTGTCGTCGTTGCGGTACAGACCGAGGAAAGTCTCTTTGTCGCAGTCGAACGACTTGAGCGGCTCGCTGACCGCCATGAAAGCCGTGTACGGCCAGTCGGTGTTGTTGTGGCGGCCGAGCGCGTCGGCGAAACCCCACAGGCACTTCGTCGCGTACACGGCCCGGCCCGCCGGGTCGGCCGATGTCTCGATAAACAGCTTGTGAAACTCGCGGTGCTCGTCGGGCGCAAAGCCCAGCAGCCACTCGGCATACGATGTGACATCGAGCTCGCGCGTCTCGGCGCTGCGATTGGTCAGGGTCAGCTGAAAGACTTCGACCGGGTCGGCGGCCGTGACGAAGACGGTGAGGGCGCTCGCGATCTCCGCGACCTGCTGGGTGAACACCGAATACCCCAGGCCATGCGTGACCGTGTACTGCTCGGCCGGATGCATGACGGGTTTGAAGGCCGCCGACCAGAAGGTGTTGCGCCGGAGGTCGCGGATGTAGAAGTACTTACCCCAGTTGTCTTTGATCAAATCCTGGAACGAGCGCGTGATCCGGTTCTGTCCGGCATTACCGCGCCAGCTGTAGCCGGACCCGGTTTGGCTCACCATCATCCCGTAATCGCCGTTGCTGATGATGTTGCCCCACGGTCGCGGCGTGTGGGGCGTGGTGACGACGTACTCGCGGCCGTCGTCGGAGAAGTACCCGTAAGCGCTCTCGAATTTACGCGTCATCGTCCACCCTGTCGATGGGGCGCTGGTAGGTATTGGCCCCTCGGCCTCCCCAGCGCCGCTCCCTTACCCAAAATGTGAAACGTTTCACCCAAATGGATAAAGAGAAACTCCCTTTTCAGAGAGTCTATGTTGAGAGATTCCGCCTGCTTGAACAGTTCGAAAGCTAACATAGAGTCGCCGACCTGTCAAGATCGCTAGGCTGTTCGGGTGGGGCCGGAACGGGTGGGCGCTGCGGCGCGGTGGCCCGTTTGGCGGCGGACTGGGCGCGCAGCGCGCGGCGCGGACAGCAGAAAAAGGGGCAACGGCTCCCGTTCGTAATCGCACGGAGGAATGCGTTTCACATCGCGCTGTTCATGTTGGGCCTTACGCTCGAACCCAGTGAATCGAATGCTCGGCCGTTGCCAAGCCGGTGTCGGCTGTGTTACAACAGGTGCGCTTTCAGACCGACCTGGTTCGCAGCGAGGACGCTCAGATGGCGACGTTTTCGGTAGCACGTGGACAGTTCTGGTTGGACGGTCAGCCGGTCATTATCCAGGCCGGTGAACTGCATTACTTTCGCATCCCGCCCGATCAATGGCGACAGCGCTTGGGAATGTTGCAGGCGTCCGGCTTCAACGCGGTCGCGGCGTACATCCCGTGGTTGTGGCACGAGCCCGCTGAGGGCGCGTGGGATTTTGACGGACATGGCCATGAGATGGCCGACCTGGCCGGTTTTTTGGATCTCGCGGCCGAGATGGGGTTCTGGATCATCGCGCGCCCGGGCCCGTACATCATGGCCGAGACCTACAACGAGGGCATCCCGCAATGGGTGTTCGACCGGTACCCGCAGGTCGCCTTCATTGACCAAAACGGCCAGGCGCAGAACCTGGTCAGCTATCTTCATCCGGACTTCCTCGCCTGCACGCAGCGCTGGTACGAGGCCGTGTTCACGGTGTTGGCCCCGCGCCAGATCACGCGTGGTGGACGCATCATCCTGGTTCAACTCGACAACGAGATGGGCATGGCGCCGTGGGTCCGCAACCTCATCGACACCAATCCGGATACGCTGACGCGTTTGGCGCAGGATCTCGAGCGGACTTACGGCGCTACCCTGGCGGAGCGATACGCCATACGCCCGACGGCCGCCAGCCTGCGTGACGGCCTGCGCCAGCCGCAGGCCCCGGACGGAGCGCGCATCGTCGAGGACTATCGGCGTTTCTACCGCGGTTATCTCAAGACCTACATGACCTGGTTGTGGGACCAGGCCCGCGCTTGCGGGCTCGAGGTGCCACCGGTCGTGAATATCCACGGCTTCGGCAACGGCGGCAAGACCTTCCCGATTGGGCTCTCGCAGCTGGTCGACGTCATGGCGCTGCCGGGGATGATCAGCGCGACCGATGTCTATCCGTTGCATGTCGATGAGGGAAACTTCAATCAGCTGCTGATGGTCAACGAAATGACCAAGACGCTTCAGAGCCGCGACCAGGCGCTCTTCTCGATCGAGTTCCAGGCCGGCGGAAACAACGACTTCAGCGGCGCCCAGGCCTCCCTGTTCGACCTGCACAGCCGGTTGTGTCTATCCTCGGGGATGCGCGCGATCAACCACTATCTGTTTTTCGATGGCGAGAACCATCCGGTTCTGTCGTCGATGAAGCGCCACGACTGGGGCCACCCTGTCCGCAAGGACGGCACGCCGCGGCGCCATTTTGGTCGCTATGCCCGGCTGTCGCGCGTGATCAATGCCTACGGTCCGGCGCTGGCGCTCGCCCAGCCCGAACCGGTCACGACCATCGGCTTCGCGATCGATCACTACCTCACCGAAGTCAACAACCGGCTCACTCAGGATGCGACCCAGGCGTTGACGTTGCGGCGCGACGTCGTGTTGTTCGACATGATCAGCCGCGGCCTGGCCCTGACCCACCGGGCTTTCGACACGCGTGAACTCGGCGTCGGCACCCTCGACCCCGCGGCCACGCCGCACCTGTGGGTGTTCATGGCTCGGGGGTGCTCGCCCGCGATCCAACAGAGGCTGGTCGACTACGTGGCGGGGGGCGGGCGATTACTCCTGGCTGGCGAAATGTGTGTGGAGGATTTCGACCATCAGCCTTGCACGATCCTGCGCGACGCGCTTGGGGTCCGGCAGATCATGCCCGGAAAGATGACCCCGTCCACGGTCATCACAGTGTTCGGTCTCCAGGCCGTCCCGGTTCTGTTCTTCGAGACCTACACCGGCGACTTTGCCGAAGTGTTGGCTATTGACGAGGCCGGCGGCGTCGTCGGTTTCACCCGGGAGCTTGGTCAGGGCCGGGCGTTGGTCTTTGGTTCCGGCGTGGCCGCCAACACGCTTGACGATCTCGGCCTGGTGGATCAGATGGCGAAGCGCCTGGGTTGCCCGGCGCCGTTCCACCTGAGCGATTGGGTTGACGTGCGGGTCAGCCGTGGTGTCGACGGCAGCTTCTTGTTCGTCAACAACTATCAGGACGATCCGGTCGAGAGCACGATCGCGTACGCCGGGCAGGCGCTGCTGGGCGGGCATCCGGTGCGCCTGCCGGCGCGCCGGGGTGTGATCCTGCCGCTAGAGTGGCGTATGTCGGACGCGATCCGCGTGCATTACGCCACGGGCGAGATCACTTCGGTCACGGATGCCGGCGG
Organism: Anaerolineales bacterium; assembly: GCA_016789175.1. Classification (GTDB taxonomy): domain Bacteria; phylum Chloroflexota; class Anaerolineae; order Anaerolineales; family UBA6663; genus UBA6663. The sequence continues at coordinate 25,783 of JAEURK010000310.1, read as the reverse complement.
CCAGGTCGTGATCGAAACCGAGCCGGCGGAAGCCGTGCTTGAGTTGACCGTGCGCGGATATGACTGTGCTGAGGCCACAGTGGTCGCCGACGGCCCTGCCGGTCGGCGGTTCCACGTCCAGGTCACCGCCGGGCGGCTGGTTCTGCAGCGCGCGTGAGGCCCAACACCGCACCCTCACTTCATTGCCCACGGTCCTGCCGACTGAGCAGTCGCAAATGCGTGGCAAATCGCTCGCCGTCCTGGTGGCGACGCGATCGCCCTGCTACGGCGCCAGTGTGCCTGCACGAGTTGATGCTGTTGGCGAACTTCAGATGGCCGCCGACGCAGGTCCACGGCCCTGTGTCACCGCACCCCTTGTACCTCTTGTCATCCTGAGGGCCAACCGACTTTGCCTGAAGGCGCTCAGAATGAGCCCGAAGGATCTCCAATCCGACTCGCATGGCCCGGGTGCCACATCCTCGCTGCCGTGGAATCTGATCGGAGATCCTTCGGGCTCATTCGGCGAGTCAGAGTGCAATCATGGCTGGCCCTCAGGATGACATGGGGCCGAGGGCTTAGATTCGCCAAAAGCATCACGTCCGATGGCAGCAGGCCATCGGCGTTGTCAGCAGCTTTTTGCCGCGGATTGCGCGGATTTGAGCAACTGGAGCGCTGCCGGCAACGGTCCCGCTTCTTTCCGGGTAATCCGTGCACACCGGCGCCATTTTGCCTGCTCGAGCCGGACAAAACCCTGTATAATTAAAGGTCGCTATGTCTGATCAAAGCAACTACGTCGAGTCTGAGACGATTTCCGGCGAGCATGTCGACTTGCAGGGCGGAAGCGCCTATGTGATCAAGGCCGGAGACGTGCGGTTGACGCGCAGCGCCGCCAATACGGTCTATGCCCAGGAGCTCGACGCCCGCCAGTCGGCCGTGGCCTGGGCCGAGACCGATCAGGTGCGCGTTCGCCAAGGCGCCATCGGGTTTGCGCAGGCCGAGCAGGCCCGCACCGAGCAAAGCCTGGTCGGTGTGGTGCGCGCCAAGAATGTGACGCTCGCCGGCGGGCAGACCGGGGTCGTGATCGCGGACCAGGCCGACCTGGCCGGGAGTTCGGCGCTCCTGGTGGTCAGCCGCACCGCCGACGGGCAACCCAGGCTGCAATTCGACCCGCGCTCGGCGCTCCTGGCGGGGGCCGCCGCCGGCGCCATGCTCGGTCTGAGTTGGCTGGTCGGACGATTGTTCACCAAACGTTGAACCCGGGTGCGATTTCGCGCACCCGATCGATGAGGCGAGGGTATCCGCCACGGCGGAGAGAGGCGCCTCGGGAGAATAGGCACCATGGCTGAATTGGTTTTGAATGCGGAACGCCGCACGGTTAAGGGCAAGCAGGTCAAGGCGTTGCGCCGCGACGGTATTTTGCCGGGCGTGGTCTATGGCCCGGCCAGCGAGCCGACGGCGATCCAGATGAACACCCGCGAGGCGACCCGCGTGCTGCGCAGCATCAAGGGCACCCAGCTGATCGATCTCGTGATCGACGGCGTGACCAAGCCGGTGCTGCTGCAGGACCTCGAGCGTCACGCCATCCGCGGCGACTTCGAGCACGTCGACCTGTACGCGCCCGATATGGACAAGCCGCTGCGCGTTTACATCCCGATCAATGTGACCGGTCAATCGTTCGCGGTCAACAGCCTCTCGGGCGTGCTCGTGCGCGGCCTGACCGAGCTGCACATCGAGGTGTACCCGCGCGACCTGATCGCCAGCGTCACCATCGACATCACAGCGCTGGCGGCGATCGGTCAGTCGATCACCGTCAAGGACGTGCCGGTGCCCGGCACGGTCAAGGTCCTGGACGACCCTGACACCATGCTGGCGCGCGTGACCTACCAGTCGAAGGAAGAGGACCTCTCGGCCGCGCCGACGGTGGCTGCGACCGAGGTCGAAGTGGTCGAGAAGGGCAAGAAGGACGAGGAAGGCGCCGAGGCCGAGTAAGCCTTCGCCCCCGTTTCGCCCGTATCTGTCCAACAGCGCGGCCCTGGATCATCAGGGCCGCGCTGTTCGTTTGTCGGGCTGCTGCGCCTCAGGGCGCGGTCAGGGCAAAGGGGCCGACGCAGGTCAACCCGACCGGGGCCAACGGTGTTGCATAGTCATACATGTCGAGGTACAGCTCAATGGGTTGCGGCAGCCCCGACAACACATACGTGTCGAGGATGACATCCCCGAAGTAATCGGACCCCTGGCGTGCGTAGGACAGGGGCTCGCCTGCGGGTCCGCGCAGGTTGTCCAGGTAGATCCGCTCCCGCTCTGGGCCATCGAGCCAATCGCCCGCAACCTTGATCGGGTTTCCGGGCGTGTAGCCGTAGGTTGGATCGGTCGAGATCGCGCAGCCACCGTCTGGCGGGGGCAACGGCTCGGGCGTGGCAGTGTCGTCGGCTGGCGGCGTCGCCGAAGGCGGCACAGCGGTCGCCAACGATGAACGCTCGGTCATGGTTGGGCGCGGTGTCTCGGTCGGCTGGGCGGTGAGCGTGGGGATGATGGTCGGAAGCGGTGACGCTGTGAACGTCGGCGGCGCCGCGGTAGGCGTCGACGTGGGTACACGAGTCTGAACGCAGCCCACACAAAGTGTTATCAGCCCAAACGGTGCGATGCGTCGGAGCGCGGTCAAGATATTCATATAGATCCCCCAATATCGAAGTCCATGATGTCGTCAAGAAACGTTATTGCGTTCACCCCTCACACGAAATCGGCAACGGCTCCTTGAATGGTGTTGTTCCCCCGGGCTCACGACGCGCGGTATTGGCCCACCCGGGCAGCGAAAGCCCAGGCGGACGCCAAGGCCGGAAATACCACAAACACGGCCTGCAGCAGGCTGGGCACCGTGTTGAGGCGAAGGGGCTCGGCCAGCGCGACCACCAGCGCCCCGGCCAGCAGGCTGGCGATCAGGGCCAGCCACGCCGAACCGCGCTGTTTTCGTAAACGGCCCACGACCACGACGCCGAGCGGAACCCCGACGAGATAACCGGCGCCCCCGGCCACGATCGCGCCGATCAGGTCGCCCCAGCCCGGGTTGGCGCCACCGCCTAGCGCGCTACCGATCAGGCCGGCGATGACGCCGACCACGCCACCTCCCAGGACGCCCCCAGCCACGCGTATCAGATAAGCCATGAGGAACCCACTCCTTGACGATCGTGATTGATATGCCCGCGGCGGCCGCCCGCGTCGGCGCGAGGATCCGGCCCCTTCGGATGGATGTGCTCAAGGTGCGCCGAAGCGCGCCGTTTTCCAATGACAGTCGACTTGATCTTACCGTTTCTCCGGCTCTACAATCATAAGACCGATCATTGTGTTGCTCACCAGACCGACGACGCGCTCCGTCGCCAGGCCGACCTTGTTTGCGGGGCGTCCCCTGTGTGGGACGACCGGACAGGAGGCCGCCATGCCCCTTGCCGTTCGAGTGTCTAGCCTTCCGCCATATTGACGGGCGGGATCCCGCCTGAGCCGCTGTCCGCCCGGCCTCGCGCCCGTGCGCTACCGATCGGCGACCGGACCGGATGCAGGAGGAAGACATGGAAACGTCAGCTGTCGAGCTGTCGTCGGTTGCGGTGCGACGGGTGTGCGATCCCAATGCATTCGCATTTGATACGACCGCCACACTTCCCATCTTGAACGAAGTACTCGGCCAACCACGAGCGGTGGCCGCACTCGAATTGGGCGCCGGCATCGCCAGCCACGGCTTCAACTTATTCGCGCTGGGCGCGCCAGGGTCAGGTAAGACCACGCTGATCCTGGAATTTCTGCAGCGCCGGGCCGCCGCTCAACCGGTGCCGCCGGATCTGGTTTACGTTCACAACTTCGAGGACGCGCGTTGCCCGCGCAAGTTGAGCCTGCCGCCCGGGCGTGGGGCGGGGCTCAAGCAAGACATGGAGAGCCTGTTACACGAACTGCAGACCGCGATCCCGCGCGCCTTCGATAGCGCCGAGTACAGCGAGCAGCGCGACCGCCTGCGCGAGGCGCTCGAGGCGCAACGGTCGGCGGTGTTGGCTCAAATGGAGACCCACGTCAAGCGTTACGGTTTTCAGCTGCTCAAGACCCCCGGAGGGCTGCTCCTGGCGCCGGTCGTCGATGGTCGGTTGATCACGGAGCAGGAGCAAGGCAGCCTGTCGGCCGAACAGATCGAGAAGCTGGCCGAAATCCGGGAGCGACTCGACAAGGTCATCGAAGACGGCGTCCGTAAGGCCCGCGAGTTGGAACACAGCACGCAGACTGCGCTGCGTGAACTCGACCGGCAGACCGCGCGGTTTGCGATCGGGCACCTGCTGGACGATCTTCGGGTTCGTTATGCCGACGCGCCCGCGGTGTGCGCGTACCTGGATGCCGTTCAATCGGACGTGATCGCCCACGCCGACGACTTCCGGCCAGGCGCAGAAGCCGGGCCGCCGTCGATGGCGGCGATGCTGATGCAAGCGCCGACGGAGTCGCCGTTTACGCGGTACCGGGTCAATGTCCTGGTCGACAATCGCGCCCTGACCGGCGCGCCGGTGGTGCTCGAGACCAACCCGACCTACCACAACCTGGTCGGTCGGATCGAGCATCGCACGGTCTGGAATGCCGTGGTCACCGACTTCACTTATCTCAAACCCGGGGCCCTGCACCGCGCCAACGGAGGGTATCTGATCATCCCGGCCCGCGAGTGTTTGATGAACCCATTCGCGTGGGAGGGCTTGAAACGGGCGCTCAAAGATCGCGTCGCGCGGATCGAGGAGCTGGGGGTGCAGTTGAGCCCGATCAGCACCGTGACGCTCGAACCCGAGCCGGTGCCGCTCGAGGTCAAGGTCGTGCTCATCGGCCACCCGGCGCTCTATCAGCTGCTGTTGAACTACGATGAGGATTTCCGTAAGCTGTTCAAAGTGCGCGCCGATTTCGCGATTGACATGGCGCGCACGCCTGAGGCCGAGCAGGCCTACGCGCTCTTTGTCAGCACGATCACGCATCAGGACGCGGCTTTGCCGTTCGAGCGCAGTGCCGTGGCACGGGTCGTCGATTATGGATCCCGGGCCGTCGGCGACCAGACCCGGCTCTCGACCCGTTTCGGAGACATCGCTGACGTAGTGCGCGAGGCCGGGCACGTCGCCACCCGCCAGGGGCGTGCGGCCGTTACGGCGGCTGATGTGGCCGCAGCCGAGTCGGCGCGCCGGTTTCGCGGTAGCCTGAGCGAGGAGCGCCTGCAGGACGCCGTGGCCCAGGGCACGCTTCTGATCGACACCCAGGGGCGGTCGATTGCGACGATCAACGGGTTGGCAGTCTACACCGTCGGCGAGGACGCCTTCGGCCATCCCGCCCGGATCACGGCCTCGGTCGGCCCGGGTCAACGCGGCGTGATCAGCATCGAGCGCGAGGTCGAGTTGAGCGGGCCGATCCATGGCAAGGGGGTGCTGATCCTGAGCGGCTACCTGGTGCATCAGTACGGGCGCGAAGCTCCATTGGGTCTGAACGCCAGCCTGGTGTTCGAGCAGTCTTACGGCACCATCGAGGGCGATAGCGCCTCATTAGCCGAGCTGTTTGCGCTTATTTCGGCGTTGGCCGAGACGCCGCTGCGGCAAGACGTCGCTGTGACCGGCTCGGTCAACCAGCATGGGCGCGTGCAGGCCGTCGGCGGCGTCACCGAGAAGGTCGAGGGCTTCTTCGACGTGTGTCGCCGGCAGGGCCTGACGGGTCGGCAGGGCGTCCTCATCCCGGCTGCGAACCGCACACACCTGATGCTGCGCGACGACCTCGTCGCCGAGGTGGCGGCCGGGCGTTTTCACGTCTGGATGGTTGACGACGTGGCGGCCGGCTTTGAGTTGCTGGCCGGGCGTCGGCTTGGCGAACGCGATGCGCGCGGCCGTTTCCCGGCCGATTCGATCAACGCCGCCATCGCCGCCCGGTTGGCCCGTTTCGCGCGTGTGCTCAGATCGCCCGGCGCGGCGCCGCGTCGATCGGCCAAGCGGAGGATCAATGGCGTCAACGCCTGAGAGCGACGCCCGTGGGCCGTTGCTGACCCCGCTGCTGGCGTGGTTCCTGCTGGCCATGATCCTGGCTAACATCGCCGGGTCGATGACCGGTGTGCTGATGCCGATCTATTTGACCGAGCTGGGCGCAACGGTGGAGCAGGTCGGGTTGGTGTTCACGCTCACGTCGATCGTCATCCTGGCCCTGCAGATCCTGGGCGGCTGGATCTCCGACTCGATCGGCCGCCTCCGCGCCATCGCGATCGGCAGCCTGGGCGGCGTGATCGGGTTCGTGGCGATGTTGATCGCGCCGAGTTGGCCCTGGATGCTTCTGGCTTTGGCGATCAACCAGGTGCCGTACGCGTTGGTCGGCCCGAGCTTCGGCGCTTTCATCGCCGAGAACTCGACCGAGTCCAACCGCGGCAAGGTGTACGGTCTGACCGACACGCTTTATCAGGTGGTCGGCATTGTCGGTCCGCCGCTGGGCGGCTGGGTGGCCGGGTTGTACGGCTTTCGATCGATGCTGTTGATCGCCACGGGGTTCTATGCCGCGGCCGCCGGCCTGCGGATCTGGATGGCGCGCACGATGCGACCGGGCGGCGATCCCGAGGCTCGGCCGTTGACGCTGGCGACGTTCAAGGAGAGCGCCGCGTTGATCGGCTCGCTGCTGTTCGGCGGCGGCATTGTCACGTGGATCTTTGTCACCGACGGCGTTCGCGACGTCGCCTTCCGGCTGTCGGGCGAACTCGAGCCGCTCTATCTCGCCCAGATCGGCCACCTGTCGCTGGCGCAGATTGGTTTGTTGAGTTCGTTCTTCTCGGCTGCCATGATGGTCACGCCGCTGCTTTCGGGTCGACTGGCCGACCGCTATGGAGAGCGCGTGCCGATCTCGAGCGGCTTCTTCGTGATGTTCGTGGCCTTCATGGTATTCCTCACGGCGCAGGATTACCCGGCCTTCATCGCGACGTGGTTGCTGTTCGGCGCCGGGGTCGGTCTGCTCAGCCCGGCCTACCAATCGCTGATCTCCAAAGTCGTCCCGAGCCACTCGCTCGGCCTGTTCAACGGCCTATTCCAGAGCAGTCTGGGCTTTCTCTCGTTGCCTGCGCCGTGGCTCGGCGCGCTTCTGTGGGAGCGTTATGATCCGCGTTTACCTTTCTTGATCACCGCCGTGGTCTCCCTGTTTACGATCGTGCCGACCTGGTTGAAGTTCCGGATCCCGGTGGCTACACCCGCTGTCGTTCCGGTCCAGGCTGAGGAGGCGCCCTGAGCGACTGCGCTGGGGCGAGACGTCACCATGAGCCCGTCATCGCTTTCGCGACCCGATCCCTTGCCCTGGTTGTTGGAGCCGTCCGCGCCCGGTGTGCGTTATCTCGCCTTGCGCGATCTCGTCGGGTGCGCGCCCGACGATCCGGAGTTGAGCGCGGCCCGCGCCGCCGCCTACAGCGCCGGCCCGATCGCGACGATCCTGACGAACATGGAGCCCGAAGGCTACTGGGTTGATCCCGGCGCCGGCTACTACCCCAAGTACCGCGGCACGGTCTGGTCGATGTTGGCGTTGGCGCAACTCGGAGCGCACATAGCTCACGATCCGCGCATCGGACGCGCCTGCCAGTACCTGCTTGAACACGCGCTGACGGCAACCGGCCAGTTCACGGCCAACGGCGCGCCTTCCGGCACGGCAGACTGTCAGCAAGGCGAGTTGTGCTGGGCCCTGGTCATGCTCGGTTGCCAGGACCCGCGGCTAGAGTCAGCCTTCGATTGGATGGCTCGAAGTGTGACTGGCGATGGCGTTGCGCCGCTCGGCGCGCGCGACGCTGTCTTGCGATACTATGCTGGGAAGTGCGGGCCGACGTTTGCGTGCGGGTCAAACAACAAGCTGCCCTGTGCCTGGGGCGGCGTCAAAGTGATGTTGGCCCTGAGCACCGTCGCCTCGCGGCGCCGGACGCGGGTCTTGCGGGCCGCGATCGAGCAGGGTGTCGAGTTCCTGCTCGGTGTGGATCCAGCCGTTGCCGACTATCCTGCCGGTTACAGTGCCAGACCCAGCGGCAATTGGTGGAAGTTCGGTTTCCCGGTGTTTTACGTGACCGATCTCTTGCAGAACCTCGAGGCCCTGATCGCGCTCGGGTACGGCGCCGATCCTCGGCTGTCGCGCGCGCTCCAGCTGGTTCGCAGGAAGCAGGACGATTCGGGCCGTTGGATACTCGAATACGATTATGCCGGCAAAACCTGGTTCGACGTCGGCCCCAAGAAGAAACCCAACAAATGGGTGACGCTGCGGGCACTGCGCGTTTTGCGTGCACAAAGCGCGGCGGAGCCTGCATCGCGGCGGAGAGCCGTGGGAGGCGCAGCATGACCCGACCCTCGTATTCCTTTGACGTCGTCAGCCAGAAAGCCCGTCCGACGATGATCGTGCGCGCCCGCATTTCGCTGCCCCAGCTGCCGATATTAATAGGTCAGTCGCTGGGCACTGTCGTCGAATACCTGGGCCGACTGGGTGAGCACCCGGCAGGCCCGCCCTTTGTCGCGTATCACAATCAGGACATGGCGGACCTGGCCGTCGAGATCGGCTTTCCCGTGGAACGGCCGCTCAAAGGGCAGGGCGCGATCGTAGCCGGCGCGATCCCGGCCGGGCGCCACGCGACCTGTCTCTTCACCGGCGCTTACAGCGAGATCGGTTCGGTGTACGAAGCACTGAATCAATGGATCGCCGACCACGGCTGGCAGGTCGCCGGGACGACGTATGAGTTCTACCTGAACGATCCGGCCAACACCCGGCCGGAATTCCTGCAGACCCTGATCGCGTTTCCACTGGCCGACTAGGCTGCCGGGCGTTGCTCGGAAAGGCGCGTCGGGCCCGACCCGTCCAATGCCTGCATCGAGGCAGCCCGGTTTCGCGGGCGCTTCCGCTGCTCCTCTTCGGCCTACTCGGCGCGACGAGGGCGGGCGACGTCTACAGTGTTCCTGCACCAACCCCCTGCAGGACGGCTGCCACGGTCAACCGGATCGACACGATCAGCGCCGCGCCACACCGGCTGGCGCGGCCTTGACCATGACCTCCGGCGGCGTCAGGCGCAGCGCCAGCGCAATCCCGAATGGCATGATGAAAAAGGTCATCTCTGAGTCTGTGAGGCGCAGCTTCAAGGACGGGATCATGAAGTCGGCTCGGCCGGGCTTGAAGGCGGAACCATTCAGGGGCGCGGCCAAACGTCGAGCAGGTTGAGGATCATCCGCGCCGTGGCGCCCCAAATGTCGAAGCCGTTATAGGGCCAGTGGATCACCTCGAGCCGTGGGCCGGGCACGGGCGGATCGCGATACTCGATCACGCGGGTGGCGGGGTCCGCCAGCCAATCGACCGGAACGCCGAACACAGCCGAAAGCTCGTGGGTGGAAAGGCGAAGCGGAACCGGCCATTCAATCCGAGCCACGACCGGCGTGACGCGATAACGCGTCACCGTGATCAGGTCATCCAGGTAGCCCAGGACGTCGACGGAATCGGGAGCCAGGCCGATCTCCTCTTCGGTCTCGCGCAGGGCGGTGTGCACGGCATCGCGATCTTCGGGATCGGCCCGTCCACCTGGAAAGGCCACCTGGCCCTTGTGGGTGGAGACAGTGTCGGTGCGTTGGGTCAGGAGCAGGTGCCAGACACCATGATCGAGGTATAGCGGCATCAACACAGCGGCCGGGCGGGGTGCTTCGACGGTCGGCGCGACCGTCTGATCCCCCGGCGCGCGCGTATCCCATTCCGACCGAGCCCGCGTCGCGCGCGAGTTCAAACGGTCCCGCAATGTGCTCAAATCCATGTCGCCGGATGGTAGCCGAAAGCGGGGATGGGTGGCAAGGGGGCGCCGGGGCGGCGACAAGCGCCGGGGCGGCGACAAGCGCCGGGGCGGCGACAAGCGCCGGGGCGATGACAAGCGCCGGGGCGGCGACAAGCGCCGGGGCGGCGACAAGCGCCGGGGCGATGACAAGCGCCGGGGCGGCGACAAGCGCCGCCCCTACGGGCACTCCGGGAGGGGTGGGGCGACCGCGCCGAGCGACAGCCCGAATCCGCGAGGGAAGAGCGGCGCGTCGCAACCCGTCGTTGGGAGGGCGGCAAAATCGAAGGGCAATTGCTCGATGGTGCGCGGCCAGCTGAAAGACAGCTTGCCGGTGAAGGGCACGGCGCCATACAGCACTTCGGCCACGGCCGCGCCTTCGGAGCCCGGCAGCCAGGCGGCCACAAGTGCGTCGATCTGCGGCAATTGGTCCGTGATGGCCAGCGGCCGACCCGAGATCACGACCACGATCAGCCGCGTACTGATCGCCCGCATCGTCTCGATCAGGGCCACATCCGTGGACGATAGCCGCAGATCGGTCCGATCGCCGACTCCTTCGGCGTAAGGTCGCTCGCCGACCACGACGATGCCCGCGTCGGCCACGGCTGTGCCGAGCGCGGTGAACAGGCCTTGAGCGCTGAACGCCACCTCGGTGTCCGGGCCGGCGGCGGCTTCGATGCCGTCGAGCAGCGTCGTGCCGCGCGTGATTCGGCCCGGGCTGCCCTGCCAGCTGATCGTCCAACCGCCGGACTGCAACCCGACGTTGTCGGCCGCAGCGCCGGCGACCAGGATCAAGCCGGCGTCGCGCGGGATCGGCAGGGCCGCGTTGTCGTTCTTGAGCAGCACCAACGACTTTTGCACGGCTTCGCGTGCCAGCGCGATGTGCGCCTCCGAACGAATGGCCGACAGCGCGGCCGGGTCGGGGCTTGTGGCCTCAAAGAGGCCGAGCCGAAACTTGACCAGCAAGATCCGGCGGACAGCGTCGTCGATGCGGCTTTGGGGCACTGCGCCGTTTTCGACGGCCTGCGTGAGCGCTGACACGAACGCCTGGGCGTCGTAGGGCACCATGACCATGTCGAGGCCGGCGTTGATCGCCGCCGTCACATCCGCGACGTAGTCGCCGGGCAGTTGATCAACGGCCTGCCAATCGGAGATCAGGAAGCCGTCGAAGCCGAGCTCGGTCTTGAGCACGTCGGTCAATAGATACTTCTGGCCGTGCAACTTGGCGCCGTTCCAGCTGCTGAAGGAGACCATGATGGATTGCGCGCCGGCCTCGATTGCGGCCTGGTAGGGCGGAAGATACACGGCCCGCAACGTCGCCTCGTCGACCTGCAGGTCGCCCTGATCCAGCAGGTAGCTGACACCCATGCCGGTGCTGACCGACGAGCCGAACGCAGTGCCGCCGTCGCCGATGTAGTGTTTGGGTGTGGCCAGCACTGTGTCGGCCCCGACAAATGTCCCTGCGCCCGAGTCTTGCAGACCTTCGAGATAGGCCGTGCCCAGCGCCGTGACCAGGGCCGTGTCCTCGCCGTAACTCTCATACGTCCGACCCCAGCGGATGTCACGCGCGACGGCGATCACGGGCGCGAAGTTCCAGCGCACGCCGGTGGCCGCGACCTCGACAGCCGTGGCCCGGCCGATTCGGCGCATCAGGTCCGGGTCGTTGGCCGCGCCCAGCCCGATGTTGTGCGGAAAGATCGTGGCGCCGTACAGATTGTTGTGCCCATGCACGGCGTCGACGCCATAGATCAGGGGGATGCCCAGCCGTGTCGCCCGGGCGGCCTGCTCGAATCCGGTCACCATCTCGAGCCAGGCGGCCGGCTTGTTGTCGATCGGCGCCCCGCCACCGCCGCTGAGCACTGAGCCGATGAACAGACGCGTCACATCCGCCGGGGTCAGGCTGTTCTTTTCGATCTGGGTCATCTGCCCGATCTTCTCGGCCAGGGTCATCTGTGCCAGGAGGCTATCGGCGCGCTCTTCCGGCGAGCGTGCCGGGTCCTGATAGGCGTGCGGATCGGATGTCGGCACGGGCGTGTGGGTCGGCACCGGCGTATGGGTCGGCGTTGACGTGAGGGGCGGCACGGCCGTGGGCGGCGTTGGGGCGGCGCAACCGGTAAGCGTGAGCGACAGGCTGACGGCGACAGCCAGAGCAGTGTGGATTTGACTCATTGTTTCCCTATCGCGGCTGGGCGGGCCGGCTTGGGCCGACCCGTGACGTCGGCCTGTCTCCGATGTGGGCCGCCGCAAGTGTCGCTCAGATCCCGCCGCCCCGGTGCGGACCCGGCAATGTCGTGCGGCGCATGAGGTGGCCGCACGACGTGCGGATCATAAGCGTTGGCGGAAAAAGCACACGTTGCGGCCCTTGGTCCGGGTTGTTGATCTGGTCGAGCAGGACCTGCACGGCCGTGTCGCCCAATTGCTGGATCGGCTGGCGCACCGACGTCAGCGGCGGTTGAGCGCGGGCTGCGGCGGGGATATCGTCGAAGCCGATCAACGCCACGTCTTCAGGCACGCGCCGGTTGGCCTGCTGCAGGGCGCGCAGAGCGCCGATGGCCATCACATCGCTGGCCACGAACACGGCATCCGGCCGATGTGGCAGAAGCCGCTGCATCGCCAGATAGCCGCCGGCTTCGGTGAAGTCACCTTCGATGATCAGGTCAGGGTTGCTCACCAAACCGCGCTCGTTGAACGCCGCCAGATAGCCGTCGCGGCGGTCGGCGCCCGGGATCATGTTGAGCGGGCCCGTGATCGTGGCCACGCGTTGGCGGCCGAGCCGCATCAGGTGGGCCACGGCGTCACGAGCCCCTCCGACGTTGTCGGTGTCGACGAAGTTGACGTCGGTGTGATGAGGGTGCCGTCCGACCAACACGAACGGCTTTTTGTGCTCCACCAACGCCTGGATGATCGGATCATCGAGCACCATCGACGACACGATCACGCCGTCGATCAAACCGCCGTGAAGAACCTGGCGGATCATGCGGCGCTCGAATTCGGGCTCCGCGAGCCAAAGCATGACGGAGTAATCCAACCGATTGCAGGCCCCGGATATGCCCTGGATCAGAATCGGGAAATAGGGGTCGGAGAACAGGGCCGACACTCCCTGGGGGATCACGAGCCCAAGCACGTGCGTGCGGCCGCTGGCCAGGCCGCGCGCGGCGATATTGGGCTGGTAATTCAGAGATCGGATCGCGGCCAGCACGCGTTCGCGCGTGGCGGCCTTCACGTTTGGATCGTTGTTGATCACGCGCGAGACCGTCGACCGGGAGACACCCGAGGCTTTGGCAACTTCAACTAGATTGGGGCGGACGGTTGGGCGTGTTCCCATCGATCGATACTCTCATTTCGTGGTGGGTTCGTGACCCGGGTGCGTCTCAAACTGACCACGAAATCGCGCCGTTCTCCAGCGAAAACGAGGAGAAAGACGTATTCAAGGAGACTTTGGGAGCGCTCCCAAATAGAATACCTCGGGGCAGCCGGTAAGTCAACCGAGACCCGGCCTATCGGGTTGAGGGCGGGGCCAGACCGTCAGCGCCCCGGCAATTCCAGCAGCCAGATGTTGCGGTCGCCCCGGTTGACGAAAGCGATCCGCTCCCCGTCCGGCGCGAGGGACCAGTCGCCGTCAAGGATGTGCAGTGGGGTCAGGGCCGGGTCGGTCAGCGGTTCGATGTCGCCCGTGCTCGCGTCGACGAGCAGGATCCGTTGGGCAGAGGCTTCGAGCTCGAGTGGGATCAACACCAGGCGGCCGTCCGGCCTCCAGCGGTAAGCGCCGAATACGCCGATCTTGATCGGTGCGCCGCCCTCGAGGGCCTGGATCCACAAGCCATCCCGCTCCGGGTCGCCTGAGAATTGTTGCGTGTAGGCCAGCCAACGACCGTCTGGTGACAGGCTCACGCCGCGCAAGAAGTCCCCGCTGGCCAGGCTCTGAAAAGTGTTGGTCTCGGGATCCAGGATCCCCAGTGACGGTGACAGGCCAGGCGCATTGCGCTGTGTGATCAACAACCGGCGCGAGTCCGGCAACCAGCCCGAGAGGCCGCCACCAAAGAGTTGGGCGACCCGCTGCGCATTGCTGCCGTCGAGCGCGCTGACCCAAACCTCTACCAATCGCCGGTCGAAGTTCTCGGTGCCGTTCGCCACCTGCCACGCCAGGCGTTGCCCATCGGGTGAGAACTGCACAGCCCGCCCGAAGGCCGGAACATCCCACACCTCCCCGGTGCTCAAGCGCTCGATCAGGGTTGCGTCACCGTCTGGATAGGCGATCCATGTGCCGTCGGGCGACAGCACGCCGACGCGCTCCGTGACCAGGTTCGCCGTCAGCGGTGCGGCCGGGTCCACGGCCCACACACCGCTTGGTAGATCCGGCGGCTTGTCGATGAACCAGATCGCGGTCCCGTCCGGCGACCAAAACGGCTGAGTGCAACAACCGCCGGTCGTCATTTGCCGCAACACGGGGCCCGGTGTCGGGCTGGGTGCGGGTGTGTCCGGGATCGGCGTCGGCGTTGCGGAAACGCCCGGCTCGCTTTGCAAGACCGGCGTCACCGCCTGCGTGTTCGCGAGGGTCGGGGCTGCGATCAGGGCTGCCGTCGTGGGCGTGCTGCCGGTCGGTGCCGGCCCGCAGGCAGCCAGGGCCAGACCCAGGCCAACGAGACTGGTGCGCCAGACCGGGTCGCGCATCATGGCCTCCAATCCAGCGGCCAGGGCTGTGTGTAATCGTTCAATAGCGCGCCGCCGAAGCGGACATCCGGCTGGTCATCGGCATATTGCCAGCGCCTCGGATCACTCAGATCGCGCGCAAACCCGCGCCCAAACGGCGCGGCCAACATGAGCGCGTCCCAATCGGCCGCGATGAGGTTGACCGGGTTGTAGGCAATCGCAAAATCGGCCGACCGGATTTCGAGATGCAGGTGCGGGCGCGAAGTGCAGGTCACGTCCGGATCGCCCGTTAACCCGATGATCTGGCCGCGCGTCACGGTCTCACCCCACCGCAAGTCCGGGGTTTCGAACAGGTGGCCGTAGAGCGACAGGTAGCGATCGTCGTGTCGGATGATGAGGTTGTGCGGGCCGGCGCCGTGCGAGAGATCGTCGACGCCGATCACGACGCCGTCTCCGATGGCGACCACCGGTGTGCCGCAGCGCGCCGGGAAGTCGAGACCGAAGTGCAGGCCCTGACCGGCGCCGTACCACACGACGCGCGTGCGATAGGCGCCGGTCGTGTTGCCGTACAGCTGACCCAGCAGCCATGTGCTGGGCCCCGGCGCCGTGTCAAACGGCAGGCCAAACGGCCGGGCCTCGGGTTGTGCTGCCGACACCAGCCCGGTGTGTGATGTCCAGCCAAACGCCAACAGCGCCATCAGCACCGCTCCGATCGCCATGCGCATCCTGGGTCTCTCCTGAGTGCGCGTATTCTGGCGGGCGCGGCTGAGATAGGACTGAGAGGCGAAGTGCGAAGAGCACCTGCGCTTTTCGCTCCGGGAGCTACAGCATCGGCATCCAGATCCCATGCCGGCGCGCGGCGGCGATTGCTTCGGGGTAGCCGGCGTCGGCATGCCGGACGACGCCCATGCCCGGGTCGGAGGTGAGCACGCGTTCGAGCCGGCGCGCGGCCTCGGGCGTGCCGTCGGCGACGATCACCTGGCCGGCGTGTTGCGAGTAGCCGATGCCGACGCCCCCGCCGTGATGCACGCTGACCCAGGTGGCGCCGCCGACGGCGTTGATCAGGGCGTTCAGGATCGGCCAATCCGAGATCGCGTCAGAACCGTCGCGCATCGACTCGGTTTCGCGGTTGGGAGAGGCCACCGAGCCGGCATCCAGGTGATCTCGGCCGATGACGATCGGCGCCCTGACCTCGCCGCGCGCGACCAATTCATTGAGCACGAGCCCGGCCCGGGCCCGCTCACCGTAACCCAGCCAGCAGATCCGGGCCGGCAGGCCCTGGAAGTGGATCTTCTGGCGGGCGAGCTCCAGCCAGCGCCTGAGTGACGCATCCTCCGGAAACAGCTCGAGCATCGCGGCGTCGGTGCGGTAGATGTCCTCCGGATCGCCCGAGAGCGCGGCCCACCGGAACGGGCCCTTGCCCTCGCAAAAGAGCGGCCGGATGTAAGCCGGGACGAATCCGGGGTAGTCGAAGGCATTCGTCACGCCCGCGTCGTAAGCACGCTGGCGCAGGTTGTTGCCATAGTCGAACACGATCGCGCCGCGGGCTTTGAGATCGAGCATGGCTCGCACGTGGCGCGCCATCGAGTCCGCGCTGCGGCGCGAGAACTCGGCCGGATCTTGGACGCGCAGGGCATCGGATTCGGCCAGGGTCATCCCGGTCGGAATGTAGTACAGCAGGTCGTGGGCCGGCGTCTGATCGGTGACGACGTCGGGGATGACGTTGCGCGCCACCAGCTCGGCGCACACGTCGGCGGCGTTGGCGATCACGGCGATCGAGCGCGCTTCACCCCGCGCTTGCGCCTCCTGCGCCAGGGTCATGGCGTCTTCGAGGTCATCGGCGATCAGGTCGAGATAGCCGGTGTCGACCCGGCGTTGGGCGCGGGCGCGATCGACCTCCGCCACCACCGCGACGCCCTCGTTCATGGTCACCGCCAGGGGTTGCGCGCCGCCCATCCCGCCCAGCCCGGCTGTCAGCACCAGTTTGCCCTTGAGCGAAGGCCAGCCGTTGAGCCGGGCCAGAGATGCCAGGGTCTCGTACGTGCCCTGGACGATGCCCTGGGTGCCGATATAGATCCAGCTGCCGGCCGTCATCTGGCCGTACATCATCAGCCCCGCCGCCTCGTATTGATCGAATTGGGCCTGGGTCGCCCAATGTGGCACGATGTTGGAGTTGGCGATCAACACCCGGGGAGCGTCGGCGTGAGATCTGAAAACCACGACCGGTTTGCCGGATTGAACCAGCAGGGTCTCGTCGTCGCCCAGCACGCGCAGGGTGTCGACCAGGGCATCGAAACACGCCCAGTTGCGCGCGGCTCGACCGCGGCCGCCGTACACCACCAGATCCTCAGGACGTTCGGCCACGTCGGGGTCGAGGTTGTTCATCAGCATGCGCAGGGCCGCCTCTTGTTGCCAGCCCTTGCACGACAGCTCGTTCCCACGCGGGGCGCGGACGGTTCGGCTCGTGGTCATGTTGCTCTCCTGAATGGCGTGATTATGCCAGACGCCCGGAGTGCCGGAGGTCGTCGACATCGGGGCACATCGGGATACTCCCGATGTCTGACCCAGCTCGAGGACGCAAAAGGCGGCAAACGGCGGTAAAGTTGGGCGACGCGCCAAAGCGCCGAGACGCGATCCCATCCCCACTACGAGGCATTGATGCACAGCCACGCTTACAACACGCTCGACCCGGTCGTCGAGGCCCGCGTTGCCGAATTGCTCGGCCGAATGACCCTGGACGAGAAGATCGGGCAACTCAACCAGGTGTCACCGATGATGTATGTGCCGCCCGCGCCGGGGGCCGATCGCGAGGCGCCGCCCACGTTCGCGCCGGTGCCGGGCGTCGAGGAACAGGTCGCGGCCGGCGCCATCGGTTCGATCTTCAACGTCGCCGACGCCGCTGTGGTCAATCGTTTCCAGCGGGCTGCCGTCACGGGCGCGCGCCTGGGCATCCCCCTGATCGTGGGCGGGGACGTCATCCATGGCTTTCGCACGACCTTTCCGATCCCGTTAGCGCTGTCCTGCTCCTGGAACGCCGAGCTCGTCGCGCAGACCGCGCGGGTCGCGGCCGAGGAGGCCTCGGCGGTGGGCATCGATTGGATCTTCGCGCCCATGATCGACATCGCCCGCGATCCGCGTTGGGGACGGATCGCCGAGGGCGCGGGCGAGGATGTCTGCCTCGGCTCCGTCATGGCTGCCGCGCAGGTGCGCGGTTTCCAGGCCGCCGACCTGGGCACGGGCCGGCGCGTGGCCGCGTGCCCCAAGCACTTCGTGGCCTATGGCGCGGCCGAGGCGGGGCGCGACTACAGCGCGGCCGACATCTCCGAGGTCACGTTGCGCGAGATTTATCTGCCCCCATTCAAGGCCGCGTTCGACGCGGGCGCGGGCAGCACGATGAGCGCCTTCAACGACATCGGCGGCGTGCCGGCCTCGGGCAACCGGCTGACCCTGACTCAGGTGTTGCGCGAGGAGTGGGGCTGGCCGGGCCTGGTCGTCAGCGACTACGAGTCCGTTCGCGAGCTGATCCCGCACGGCGTGGCCGAAGATCTGAAGGACGCGGCGCGCCAGGGGCTCACGACCGGGGTCGACATGGACATGGTCAGCCGTGCCTATAGCACGCATTTGCGCGCGCTGGTCGAGGAGGGCCGGGTAGCGCCGGCCGCCGTCGACGAAGCTGTCCGGCGCGTGCTGCGCCTCAAATTCGCCCTCGGCCTGTTCGAGAATCCCTACGTCGACGAGGATCGGCAGGCCGCGTTCCAGTTGACCGAGACCAGCCTGGCCCTGGCGCTGCAGGCCGCGCGCGAGTCGATGGTGCTGCTCAAGAATGACGGCGGCCTTTTGCCGCTTACGCCTGGGGCGCAGCGCCTGGTCGTGATTGGCGCGCTGGCCGAGTCGCGCCTCGATGCACTTGGATGTTGGGCCTTCTTCGGGCGCGCCGAGGATGCCGTCACGATCACCGAGGGATTGCGCGCACACCTCGACGGCGCCGGCCCAAGCTTTGTGCCCGGCTACGCGCTCCCCGGCTCGACAACGATCGACCTCGACGCTGCAGTCGCGGCGGCCTCGGTGGCGGATGTGGTGGTGCTGGTGGTCGGCGAGACCCAGGACCTGAGCGGCGAGGCCCATTCGCGCGCTTTTCTCGGACTTCCGGGACGTCAACAAGAGCTGGTCGACGCCGTCGCTGCGACCGGCAAGCCCCTGATCGTGGTGGTGATGACCGGCCGACCGCTGGTGATCCCGCGATTGGAACAGCAGGCCACGGCTTTGCTCGTGGCCTGGCACAGCGGTCTCCGCGCCGGTCAGGCCGTCGCCGACCTGCTGTTTGGTGTTGCCTCGCCGGTCGGACGTCTGACGGCGTCCTGGCCGCGCGCCGAGGGCCAGATCCCGGTCTACTACGCCCATAAGAGCACCGGGCGGCCCGCCGGCGGCGACGGCACGACCCAGTTCGTCGAGCACTTCCGCAGCACTTATCTCGACTTGCCGAACACGCCGCTCTTCCCATTCGGCTACGGTCTGACCTACACGGCTTTTGACTACACGGATCTGAAAATCGCTGCGGAGGTCGTCGGTCCCGACGGCGCGGTCTCCGTTTCAGTCCGCGTCACGAACACCGGCGCCCGCGCCGGCCTTGAGGTGGTGCAGTTGTATGTGCGCGATCTGGTGGGAAGCCTGACCCGGCCCGTGCGCGAGCTCAAGGCCTTCGCGCGGGTGGAGCTTGCGGCCGGCGAGACCCGCGTCGTAAGCTTCGCGGTGCCGGTTTCGGACCTGGCTTTCGTGGGTGTGGATCAGAAGTGGCGGGTCGAGCCGGGCGCATTTAGGCTCTGGGTCGGCCCAGATGCCGCTCATGGTCTGGAAGCTGGATTCGTCGTCCGGTCTTGAGGCCGACGACGTCGAAAGAGGAACTCATGATGAACGACTGGACACAAGGCGAGGTGGTCGTGGGTGACGTGCGCCTGCACTACACCCGCACCGGAGGCGATAAGCCCGTTCTGGTGTTGGCGCACGGCGTGACCGATGACGGATTGTGCTGGACACCGCTGGCGCGCGCGCTCGAGTCCGAGCGCGACGTCATCATGGTCGATGCGCGCGGCCATGGAAGATCGTCGGCACCCGAGACGGGCTTCGACCCGCTGACGCAGGGGCGGGATCTGGCGGCCGTGATCGAGTCGCTTGGGCTGCACAAGCCCGCGGTGCTCGGCCACTCGATGGGCGCGGCGTCGACGCTGGGCCTGGTCGCGCAGCGGCCGGACCTGCCCGGCGCCATCCTGTTGGAGGATCCGCCCTCGTGGTGGCTGGCCCCGCAACCCGACGATCCGGCCACAGCTCAACGCGTCGCCGGGATGCGCCAGTGGATGCTGGGATTGAAAGAGAAGACCCGCGAACAACTGATCGCGGCCGAGCGTGTCAACTCGCCGACCTGGGCCGAAGACGAGTTCGGACCGTGGGCCGACTCCAAGCTTAGGGTAAGCCCAAACGTCGCACGGATTTTTGAAGAGCGCTTCATGCAACGACTGGGCTGGCCCGAGGCGCTCGCGGTGACATCCTGCCCGGCGTTGTTGCTCAGGGCCGACCCGGAGCGGGGCGGGATCGTCACCGATGACGCGGCCGCCGCGCTGCGCGCCGTGATCCCGCACTTGAGCGTGGTGCACATCCCCGGGGCCGGGCACAACATTCGCCGCGAGCAGTTCGACGTGTATCTGCAGGCGGTAAGGGCCTTTCTGGCGGCAGCCGGCTCGTAATCTGCCGATACGACGAACACCAAAGACGCCCTGGCGCGAGGTTTTCCTGGCGCCAGGGCGTCTTTGGTGTTCGTCCTTGAAGACTGCTTCAGGCGGCGTCGATCAGGTAGGCGGGCGCCCACCAGTAGCGATAAACCACGTGGCAGCGCACCTGATCGAAACCGGCCCGTTGCAGTTGTGCGACCCAGGTGCGCAGGCTGTGCTCATGATTGACGCGTTCCGCGCCGGGGTCGAAGTAGCCAAAATAGACGGGCATCAAGAATCCGCGCGCGATCAGGTCGCGCTCAGGCTCTGTGTATTCGATCAGCCCGGCCTCGAAGCACTCGCGGAAATGCAGGACCCGTTCGGGCGCTAGGTCGTGCGCAAACTCGCGCACGTCGAACTCGACCACCAGCAGGCGACGACAACGCCCGCGCAATCGGGCGAAGGCATCCACGCGTTCGGCCGGCGCGATCGACTGAAGCGAAAACGTCGCCTCCACCAGATCCCATTTCTCGCGATTGGAGGCCAGAAAGGTCTGGGCTGTGTCGACCCGGGCCGTGGCCGTTCGCCCCAGGCTCTTGAGCGCCTCCACACAGGTCGCCAGCATGTTTGCCGACGGCTCGACCAGGTGCAGGCCGGCGACGTCAGCGCTCAGGGCCGGGAGCAAGGCGCGCCCATCGCCGACGCCGATGTCGAGCAATTCGATCGGGCGCCCCAATGCCGCGGCCAGTCGGCCGTGCTCGCGGCGCAGGGCGGTGCTGACGGCGTCATATAACGGCACGTTGCCGCCGCCGCGCACGAAGGCCGAGAACGCAGCCGGGCCGTCGGCGGTGTCGCCCTCGGCATAGGCGACATCCCGCTGACCGTCGGAGCGGCGCTGGAGATAGCGCGCGGCTTCGGACAACAGCAGGCTGTGCGGCTCGGCCGCGGCGGCCCGCCCGGCCAGACGCGCGGCCGACTCCCAGTCTTGGGCGCTGGCCGCCAGCACACTGGCGTAGTGCAGTTCGCCGGCCGTCTGGGCTCGGGTGGGATCACAGGCTTTCCAGCCGCCCTGTTGGTATTGGGCCCAGAGTTCGTTGCTGTTCATAGAGAGGTCGTGGCGGTCCAGCGTGTCAGGAAAGCGCGCAGAGCGGTGTTGACCGCTTCGGGCTGTTCGAGGTTAGGGAGATGGCCCGCCTGGTCGATCCGGACAAGCTCGGCGCCTGGGATCGATCCGGCCGTGCGTTCAGCCTCGGCCACCGGGATCAGTTGGTCGCTTTGGCCATGGACAACCAGGGTTGGGACCGTGATGGTCGCGAGCGTGGTCGTCGAATCGGTGCGGTCACGGAGCGCCATCAGATCGCCGAGCATGGCAGCCAGCGGGGTGCGCGTCATGATCCCACGCACTTCGGCAGCGAGGCTCGGGCGTGTTTCGAGGGCGCCCGGCGCCAGGAGCTTGGGCAGCATGCTGTCGACTACGGCCTCAACCCCGGCCCGGCGCGCGGTGCCCATGGCGGTCTCGCGTCCGGCGCGGGCCTCGGGCGAGTCGGCGCCGGCTCGGGTGGCCGCCAGGATCAGGCCGGCGACCCGCTGTGGATGGCGGCGCCAAAAAGCAAAAGCGACGTAGCCGCCCATCGATAGTCCACCCAGCACCACAGGTTCCTGGATCCCAAGCGCGTCGAGCAGCCCGGCGCATGCATCGGCAAACGAGTCCATGCTGACGGGGTGGTCGCCGATCGATGAGTCGCCATGCCCGGGAAGGTCGATGGCCAGGACGCGCGCCGTCGCCGCCAGGCCCGCGACCTGCGGTGCCCACATCCGACGGCTTAGCGGATAGCCGTGGACCAATAGCAGGGGCCGGCCGCTGCCGCGATCGTCGTAGGCCAGGGAAATGCCGTCGATTTGGGCTTGCATGGCGGGCATGATAGCCCGATTTGGTCCAATTGGGCAATGGTCCAGACGATCTGCCCGGGCTGACGCATCTCAAGTGAAACGGCGCGTTTTGCCACGATTTTCACAAGTTGTCACGAATGGGCACGGACAATCCCCATGCGTGAGAATTCGTATCAATTCGCGTAATTCGTGGCAAAGACACTGGCCCTCGCGAAAGAGATGCGATAACACCGACTCGACCTCCCCAAAACGTCGCAATCTGGCGCGTGCGTGATAAAATTAACCCTTCGCAATGAAGCCGATTTTGCATGCTTTGTGGAGTCCGACTCCGGGCTCCGACTCGGAAGGGGAGCTGTTGCTGTGGGCCGAAGGCTTGCCGCGTCGCCCTGGCGGCCCCGGTGATCACCCTTCTGCTCTGACGGGCGCTCAACTCGTGCATACGCTCTGGCAGCTGTGGCGCAGCCTGCCGGTCAACGTCATGTCCGATCGGACGCGCAAACAGCCGCTCCTGCTCCCCACCCGAGCCGGACGACCCGTGCTGAGTCTCGAGCCCGGTTCAGACGACGAACCGGTTGCGCTCGACGTCTGGCGAGTCGAGGTCTGCGCCTTTGCGCCGGCCCAGATCCTGACGTTCCTGCTCGAATTGCCTGAAGCGTCGGCCGCAATCGGTTACGGCCCGAGCCTGCGCTACTGGCGCACGGCGGCGCTCCTCATCGCGGCGGCCCTGATGCGCGGCCAGTACCTGCCGTCGGCCGACGCAGCGGGCCGGGGCCGCTGGCGCGTGCTCTTGATGGACCCGATGCTCCAATCGCAGCGTCAGACGCTGGCCGAGGCGGTCCCACCCTCAGCGCGCGCGTTGCCGCGCGCCTTGCCCGACGGCGGGGAGTTGCTCGATAGCTTCTTGACCTCCGTGGCGCATGCGCATTTGAGCACCGCCCACACACCCACGCAGAGCCCGTTTTTCAACCCCAAGAAGTATATGCCGCGGCCCAACGAGGCCCGACCCGCCGACCTCTGGTGGTTGGATCTGTTCGCGCGAGCCCGGCACAACCTGAATTCGGTGGATCCCGGGCCAGAGCAAGCCGCCTTTGGCGAGGCCGTGCGGTCGTGGTCGCAGCCGATTGCCGACTATCTCAGCAGCACCTATCGCGTGGCTTTCCGGCTCGAGCCCCCGGCCACCGCCGCCCCGATCGGCTCCGAATCGGTCCCAACTCAGGACGCGGGTGCCGATTGGCGGTTGTCGTTCCATCTGCAAAACAAGACAACGCCGGACGTGCTGCTCGCGGCCGCCGAGGTCTGGGCCCAGCCGCTGGCGCCCGACCTGCCCACGCATCTGCGTGCCGGATTAGCGCAGGCGGCGGCTTTGTACCCGCTGATCGAAGAGATCCTTGACGAGGACGATCCGACGTCCGTCAGCCTGACGGTAGATCAGGCGGTTCAGTTCTTGAACACCATCGCTCCGGCCCTGAGCGCGCGCGGGTACGGTGTGCTGGTGCCGACCTGGTGGAAAGATCGGCAGCGTCGTTTGAAGACCCGGCTCTCGCTCGGCCGCACCGAGAGCCTCGGCCTGATGGGCATGGATGCGCTGGTCGATTTCAATTGGGAGCTGGCCGTCGGTGACAAGACCCTGACGCTCGACGAGCTCGAGCAACTGGCGCGCGCCAAGACCTCCCTGGTGCAGGTGCGCGGCGAGTGGGTCCAGTTCGATCAAGCCGAGGTGGATGCAGCGTTGCGCCTGATCAAGCGCCATCAACAGGCCAGCGGCCGGCTGGCGATGAGCGAGGCGCTCAGCCTGGCCCTGGCGGCGCCGAACCAGTTCGGCGGGCTGGAGCTGGAAGGCGTCTTCGTTGACGAGTGGTTGAACGACGTGATCGAGCGCCTGCGCGGCGGCGCGCAGCTCGAGCGGCTCGACCAGCCCGAGCGCTTTGTGGGGACGCTGCGCCCGTACCAGCTGACGGGCTTCTCGTGGCTCTCCTTCATGCGCCGCTTCGGGTTTGGGGCCTGCCTGGCCGACGACATGGGCCTGGGCAAGACGATCCAGCTGCTGGCGCTTTTAGCGCGCGATCTGGAGAGCGGCGAGCCGCGCTGGCCGGTTCTGTTGGTGTGCCCGACCACGGTTGTCAACAACTGGGTGCGCGAGGCCGCGCAATTCCTGCCCGAGCTCGGCTGCTACGCTCATCACGGGCCGGGTCGCCTGCGTGCCGGCGTGTTCGAGTGCGCCCTGCGTGAGAACCAGCTGGTGGTGACGAGTTACGCGCTGCTTCCGCGCGATGCCGAGATGCTCGAGAAGATCCACTGGGGCGGCATCGTGCTTGATGAAGCCCATAACATCAAGAACCCCTCGACCAAACAGGCGCAGATCGCGCGCAAGTTGCAGGGCGGTTATCGGATCGCGCTGACAGGTACGCCGCTCGAGAACCGATTGCAGGATTTGTGGTCGATCATGCACTTCCTGAACCCGGGTTATCTGGGAAGCGCCGAGGCCTTCCAACGCGATTTCGCCGGGCCGATCGAGCGCGGCGCCGGCGGCCCGGTCACTCTTAACGGGAGTGCCGGTGCCGATTGGCACGGCGCTCCGGTCGAGGAGGAAGAGCACGTCAGCGCGACCGGGGCGACCCCGGCCGAGCCGGCGGCTGAGCCGGTAGCTGAGCTCCTATCGGAGATGGCCCGGCTCGGGCAGGATGTGTTGACCGGCAGCCCGGCCGAACGTCTGCGCGCGCTGACGCGCCCGTTCATCTTGCGGCGCTTGAAGACCGATCGTTCCATCATCCGGGATTTGCCGCCGAAGAACGAGATGAAGGAGTATTGCGGCCTGACAAAGGAGCAGGCCGGCCTGTATCGGGCCGTGGTCCAGGAGTCGATGCGCCAGATCGAGTCGGCCCAGGGCATTCAGCGCCGGGGAGTCATCCTGGCGACGCTGACCCGGCTCAAGCAGGTCTGCAATCATCCCCGACACCTGCTCGGTGACCAAAGCGCCTTGCGCGGTCGATCGGGCAAGCTCAATCGCCTGACCGAGATGCTCGAGCAGGCACTGGCCGAGGACGACCGGGTGCTGATCTTCACCCAGTACGCGGAGATGGGCGATCTGCTGCAACAGCACCTCACGACGACCTTCGGCGAGTCGCTCTACCTGCACGGCGGCACGCCGGCCACGCGCCGGAGCGAGTTGATCGCGCGCTTCCAGGACGGCGGGCCCAGGATCTTCGTGCTGTCGCTCAAGGCCGGCGGCGCCGGCATCAATCTGACGCGCGCCAACCGGGTCTTTCACTACGATCGCTGGTGGAACCCGGCGGTCGAGAACCAGGCCACCGACCGGGCCTTCCGGATCGGGCAAACCCAGGCCGTGCAGGTGCACAAGATGATCTGCCGCGGCACGCTCGAGGAGCGCATCGACGATTTGATCACACGCAAGATGTCGTTGGCCGACGAAATCGTCGGCACCGGCGAGGGCTGGCTGACCGAGATGACCACCAATGACTTGCGCGACCTGCTGATGCTGCGGCGTGAGGCGGTGGACGAATGAGCCGCACCGCTGAAAAGGTCGATGCGCTGCTGACGGCTTACGAGCAGTTCAACGCCGGTCTGGGCGAGCTGCTGCGCGGCTCCCAGCACATCGGCATGTGGCGCGCGGGTGAGCCCCCCCTGGCGGCCTGGGAGACATCCGGCCAGTGATCCGGCTATCGCCACGCCGAGCGCACGACATATAGCGCCATTGTAGAGAATCAGTGCTAATCCACGGCGCTATCCTCACTGCCGGCACGGC